>NZ_JBJGZT010000023.1:0-81614 GCF_054050655.1 Geodermatophilus sp. SYSU D00663
TTTAGTTTTATTCAAATATAATAAAAAAAAAATTAATTTTAAAAGGCAAGTTTAACAAAATTGGGGGCCCGGGGGCCGTCGCGTGGACCCGGGGAGGCTCGGGGGCCCGTCACCCGACCCCGGCGAGGGACGACCGTGGGCCCAGGCCCTTCTGGGCGCGCGTCCGGTTGTCCCGCGCCTGGCGCCACGCCGCCACCCAGCGCTCGGCGGTGTGCTCCGTCAGGTGCCGCTCCAGCACGACGGCCCGGTCCTGGGCCGCCTTCTCCCGCCGGGCGTCCGGAGCGTCCACGGCGGCAGCGACACCGGCAGCCCAGTCGCGGGGACGCTTGGCGCGTCGTCCGAGACCGAGGCGCTCGTACTCCGCGCTGGGTGACCGGAGGGCGAAGACGCCGCGCGCGGCGTACTCCATCACCTTGAGCCAGCTCTTGCACTCGTTGAAGCGGTCGAGTCGCAGCGGAGCGATCCCGACGTCGAAGAGTTCCCCCATGGTCGTCAGGTACTGGTCGACGTCCTGCTTCCAGGGGACCTCGACGGGGTCCTCGGGGAGGTGGAGGCGCGTCCGGGCGTCCGCGGCCTGCCCGAGGATGACGAAACGACTCCGGCCGGCGGTGCGGTCCAGGCCCTGCTGCAGCCCGGACTCCATCACCTGCAGGTCGTAGGGGTGGGTCGGCACGGAACCGGTCCAACCGACGGTGACGACCTCCGGGTCCCGCTCGTACGCCGGCGGCAGCTCGGCGATCCGACGCGGGACCGCGTTGGGGATGTACGCACCTCGTCCGTGTCCGGCGTACTCCTCGAGGAGCGCGGCCGAGGAGACGGTGACGAGATCGGCCTCGCGAGCGCACGCCAGCACGTACTCGTTGATCGAGGAGGTCTTCAGGGTGCGGAAGGCCATGTGCCCGTACGGCACGGCCCGGAACAGGTCGTCCAGCTCGACGACCACGGCGACGCCCTGGGCCTGGAGGAGCCTCAGGATGTCCAGGCTCTCCCTGGTCTTCGGCAGCTGGAGGACCACCACGTCGGCACCCTCGGCATCGACCTCGCGGACCGACAGGACGTCCTCGCCCGGCCGCTGCGCCATGACGGTCTTCAGGCCGTAGGTGGTCGAGCACTCGACGCCGACCCCGGCCGCCTGGACGGCCTCGGCCGGCTCCGCCGTGCGGTAGTACAGCGACCCGGCGAAGCGGGTCGTCGAGAGCAGGACGCGCATGGGTGCTCCCCCTGGGAGGACGACTGGTGGGGTTCCCCGCGGCGAGAGCCGAGGCGGGGTCCCGCGACGGTATGGCCGGGCGGGCCGCTCCCCGGCCGTCCGACGCGCCGGACTGGGGCCCCAGTGCAGCGCCGAGCCTCCCGTGCCGCCTGGGACGCCGCCCGCACCGCGGGCAGCCTGCACGGACCGACCCGTCCGGAGGATCCGCGAGAAAGCTGCCCGGTTCGGTTAAAGGTCCCGGGCCCTGCCGCCGTAACCCATGGAGCAAGGCCCGCCAGCACGGATGCCAGCGGGATCAGGAAACGGCCCACGTCCAAGGAGGAACACCATGGGTCTCAGCGTCAACACCAACATCGCGGCGATCAACGCCTACCGCAACCTCACCGTCACCGACGGCCAGATGGGCAAGTCGCTGGAGAAGCTGTCCTCCGGCTACCGCATCAACCGCGCCGCCGACGACGCCGCGGGTCTGGCCATCTCGGAGGGGCTCCGGTCGCAGATCGGCGGCCTCAAGGTGGCCGTCCGCAACACGCAGGACGGCATCTCCGTCGTGCAGACCGCGGAGGGCGCGCTCACCGAGGTCCACTCCATCCTGCAGCGCATGCGTGACCTGGCCGTCCAGGCCGGCAACGACTCGAACAACGAGAAGGCCCGCGCGGCCATCGGCACCGAGGTCACCAAGCTGACCGAGGAGCTGAACCGGATCGCGGGTGCGACCAACTTCAACGGCACGAAGCTGCTCGACGGCTCCGCCTCGTCGCTGAAGTTCCAGGTCGGTGCCGACGGCGACACCAACAGCCAGATCACCATCAACCTGTCGGGTGCCGACGTCGACGCCGTCGCCACCGCGCTGAGCGCCGTCTCCCTGTCGAGCGCGTCGGGCGCCCAGTCGGCCATCACCGCGATCAACGCCCAGATCGAGAGCATCTCCACCGCCCGCGCGGAGCTGGGTGCCTACCAGAACCGGTTCGAGCACACGGTCAACAACCTGAACGCGACCATGGAGAACCTGACCGCGTCGGAGTCCCGGATCCGGGACACCGACATGGCCCAGGAGATGACCAACTTCTCCCGGACGCAGATCCTGAGCCAGGCCGGCACGGCCATGCTGGCCCAGGCCAACCAGGCGTCGCAGAACATCCTGCAGCTGCTCCGCTGACCTCGGCGCAGCGCCTGAGCACCACCTAGCACCACCCGGTGAGGGGGGAGGCCCTGGCCTCCCCCCTCACTGCGCTCGTCCTCCCCCCGCTCACGAGTCGAGGAGTCCCGATGGCCGGTCTGAGCATCAGCGGTCTGGTGTCCAACATGGACACCGCCACGATCATCGACCAGCTGATGGCGGTCGAGGCCAATCCGCAGACCCTCCTCGCGCAGCGGCTCTCGAGGACCCAGCAGCAGGTGACGGCCTACCGCGACGTGAACAGCCGCGTCGACGCACTCAGGACCGCCGCGGAGAAGCTGGCCGGCGACTCCGCCTGGCAGTCGGTCAAGGCGACCAGCTCCTCCACGGCGGTGAGCGCCTCCGCGACCACCGGAGCGGCGCCGGGCTCCCTCTCCTTCCGTGTCGACTGGGTCGCCAAGGCCCACTCGGTCATCAGCACACAGAAGTGGACCGCCACCGATCAGCAGACGGCGGCCGACCTCGACTTCGGCGCCGCCACCATCGACGTGGAGGTGGGCGGCACCACGCACACCATCACCGTCGACCGCAACGGCGACGGCCGCAGCACGCTCGCGGAAGCGGCTGCGGCGATCACGGCCCGCAGCGACCTGGGGCTCTCGGCGACCGCCGTCCGGACCTCCCCCACCCAGTACCAGCTGCAGGTGACCTCCACGAAGACCGGCGAGGCATCCCGCTTCGACGTCGGCGCACCGGACACCTTCACGACCGTGACGCAGGGCGCCAACGCACAGCTCACCGTCGGCGAGGGCACCGGCTACAAGGTCACCTCCGCGACCAACACCTTCACCGGCCTGCTCGACGGCGTCACGCTGACGGTCACCGAGCCGGCCAGTTCGGTGACCGTGCAGGTGGCCACCGACCCGGAGGCCATCGCCGACCACGTGCAGGCCCTGGTGACCTCGGCCAACGCCCTGCTGGACGCGATCTCCACGCGCACCGACAGCACGAGCAGCACGGCCGTGCTGAAGGGGGACAGCGCCCTGCGCCAGCTCACCTCGCGGGTCCTCGACGTGCTGTCGTTCGCCGTCGGCGAGGACGGCTCGTCCTCAGCGGTCGGCCTCGAGCTCACCCAGAACGGGCGCTACACCTTCGACGAGACCGCCTTCCTCGACAAGCTGGCCGCCGACCCCGCCGTCGTGCAGCGGATGTTCCGTCAGGTCACCACGCTGCCCGGGCCTGACGGGGACGCCGCCACCACCTCGGACAACCAGTCCCTGCCGACGGGCATCGCCGCCAAGCTGGCCGACATCGCACGGACGGCGTCGAACACCACGGACGGGACCCTGACCCTCCTCGTGAAGAGCACCGAGGAGAGGGCCAAGGACCTGGACGAGCGCGTGGAGGCGTGGGACCTGCGACTCGAGCTGCGCCGTACGACCCTCACCCGCCAGTTCACCGCGATGGAGACCGCCCTCGGGACGCTGAGGAACCAGGCGTCCTGGCTGTCCTCGCAGCTGTCGTCCCTGTCGTCGTCGTGACCCCCTGACCACCTGACGCCCGCGCGAGTCCGAGGAGAGACCTGATGAGCACTGCCGCCGCGCTGCGCGCCCGATACGTGGGCGACTCCGTCGCCACCGCGTCCCCCCAGCAACTCCTGGTCATGCTCTACGACCGGCTGGCCCTCGACCTCGAGCGGGCCGCGTCCGCGCTGGCCACCGGCGACCGCCGGACCGCCGGCACGCAGCTGACCCACGCGCAGGACGTCGTCTTCGAGCTGCGTGCGAGCCTCCGCGTCGACGCGTGGGAGGGAGGACCCCGGCTCGCCGCGCTGTACTCGTGGCTGATCACCGAGCTCGTGCAGGCCAACGTCAAGGGCGACCGCAACCGCGTCGAGTCGTGCCTGAGGGTCGTCGAGCCGCTGCGCGACGCCTGGCGGCAGGCCGCCGCCAGCCTGGCGGGCACCGCATGACCGCGGCGCACTCCGCGGACGGGCAGCGCCGCGCGGAGTGGGCCAGCGTCCTCGAGGAGATGGAGGTCGAGGTCCTCGACGCCGAGCGGGCCATCCGCGGCAACCGCGCCGAGGAGATCGCCGCCTGGGGCCGGCGCATGGAGGACTGGACCCCGCCCAGCGTGCTGGGCCCGGTGCCGGCGGACCTGCGCGAGCGGGCCGCCCGGCTGCTGCAGCACCAGCTCGCCGTCGCCGAGGAGCTCGTCGAGCGGATCACCCAGTCCCAGCGCCAGCGCGACGTCGCCGCACGGATGGCCTACCGGCCCCGCCCGGTGCCCGCCTTCATCGACAGGGCCCTCTGAGCCCGACTGGCGACACTCCACGACGAACCGGCCCGGCCGGGTCCGCCTCGCGGCGGGCCCGGCCGTCGTCGTCCCCGGGCCGGTACCGCCCTCCGGGCGCGGGAGGCGGCTCGGGAGGCGACACGGGCCCCGCAGTGCCCACCGGGCTCGTCCCCGCCATCCGTCACACCCGTCACCTGAGCCACGGAACGTGGTCAAGGTGTGACGGAACGCTGCCGATGTCGGCCCTGCACGGACAGCACCACTCTCGCCACGGATCGGCGGCCCCTCCCCTGCGCTCGCGCGCCGGGGCAACCCGACGTACCCGGAGGCCAGTCGTGTCCTGCCGTCCTGCCCGCCGGCGGTCCACCCGATGATCAGCGACGTCACGATGACGACGCTGCACGCGGCGCTCAGCGGCCTGGCCCAGCGCCAGCGCGTCACCGCGGACAACATCGCCAACGTCCAGACCCCGGGCTTCCTCGCCGGCCGCACGGACTTCGAGTCCTCGCTGCGCGCCGAGCTGCGCCAGGGCAGGACGCCGACGGTCTCCGGCGGCTCGATCGCGCGCTCGTTCGAGCCGACCCGCGAGGACGGCAACAACGTCAACCTCGACAGCGAGACGGTCATCGCCACCGAGACCGGCCTGCGCTACCAGTTCGCGCTCACCGCGCTCGACGGCAAGTACAGCGGTCTGCGCACGGCCCTGAGGACGTCCTGACGTGTTCGACAGCCTCGACGTCTCCGGGTCCGGGCTCTCCGTCCACCGCCGCTGGATGGACGCCGTCTCGGACAACATCTCCAACATCAACACGGTCAGCTCGACCGACGGCGAGGCGTTCAGGGAGCGCATGGTCGTCGCGCAGGCCGTGGACTACGGCTCCGGCGAGGGCGGCGTCCGCATCGCCCGGGCCGAGTTCGGCAGCGGCGAGGGCCGGCTCGTGCACGAGCCCGACCACCCGCTGGCCGACGCCGAGGGCTACGTCCGGTACCCGGACATCGACCTCGGCGACCAGATGACCCAGCTGATCATGGCCCAGCGCGGCTACCAGGCGAACCTGGCGTCCCTGGAGCGGGCGACCACCGCCTACCAGGCCGCCCTCCAGCTCGGGAAGGGCTGACCGTGAGCTCCCCCATCGACGGCATCTCGCTGCCCGGCGTCCCGACGATCGGCGCCCTCGGCGGGATCACCGGCACGACGGCCGCGGCCCCGGCGACCTCGACGTCGGGCGAGGGCTTCGCCGCCGCGCTGACCGGCGCGCTCGACCAGCTCGGCAGCCTGCAGTCGGCCAAGGACGCCCTCGCCGTGCAGGGCGCCACCGGCGACCTGCGTGACGTGCACGACTACATGATCGCCGCCCAGGAGTCCTCCGTGGCCACCGAGGTGGTCGTGACCCTCAAGAACAAGGCGGTCGAGGCCTTCACCGAGATCATGAGGATGCCCGTCTGATGCCTGCCGCACTCGCTGGGCCGCTGGCGAAGCTGCGGAGCACGCTCGCCACCATCAGCCTCGGCCAGAAGGTCGTGATCGGCCTGCTGGTGGCCGGGCTGGCTCTGGGCGGCTTCTTCTTCTACCGCTGGATCACGACGCCGACCATGGCGCCGCTGTTCTCCAACCTGGCCTCGACCGACGCCTCGGCGATCGTCGACGAGCTCAACGCCGCCGGCGTCTCCTACGAGCTCGCCGACGGCGGCGGCACCATCCTCGTGGCCAACGAGCAGGTCTACGACCTGCGGCTGCAGATGAGCGGCAAGGGCCTGCCGGCCGGCTCGGAGACCGGGTACGCGCTGCTCGACGAGCAGGGCATCACCACCAGCGAGTTCCAGCAGCAGGTGCAGTACCAGCGCGCCATCGAGGGCGAGCTGGCCAACACCCTCGAGGCGCTCGACGGCGTGCAGACCGCCGTGGTCCACGTCGCGCTGCCCGAGGACGAGGTCTTCGCCTCCGACGAGCGCGAGCCGACCGCCTCGGTGCTCCTGGACCTGGAGCCGGGCACCGAGCTCGCCGGCGAGCAGATCCAGTCGATCACCAACCTGGTCTCCTCCAGCGTGGAGGGCATGGACCCCGAGCAGGTGACCGTCTCCGACTCGACCGGTCAGCTGCTCTCGGCCGCCGGCCAGGGCGTGAGCGCCGCCTCCGGCGACGCCCGCTCGCAGATGGAGACCGACTACGAGAGCCGCCTGGCCGCCAACGCCCAGGCCATCCTCGACACCGTCCTCGGCCCGGGCAACGCCCGCGTCGCCGTGCGCGCCGACCTGGACATGTCGCAGAGCGACAGCACCGCGACGACCTACGGCTACACCCAGGGCACGCCGCCGGTCTCCGAGCAGACCTCGACCGAGCAGTACACCGGCGACGGCACCGCCGTCGGCGGCGTGCTCGGCCCGGAGAACACCGCCGACGCCGCGAACGGCGCCGGCGGCGGCACCTCCACCTACTCGACCGAGTCGACGACGGCGAACAACTCCGTGGACCAGACGGTCACCAACACCGTCACCGCGCCCGGGGAGGTCAACCGGCTCACCGTCGCGGTGGTCCTGAACGACACGGTGGCCGGCAACCTCAACCAGACGCAGGTGCAGGACCTCATCGGCAACGCCGTCGGCCTGGACACCGCGCGCGGCGACGACATCAGCGTCGCCTCCCTCGCCTTCGACACCACCGCCGCCGACGCCGCCGCCGCGGAGATGACCGCGGCCCGCGAGGCCGAGCAGCAGGCGCAGATGTGGTCCCTGGTCAAGAACGGCGGCATCGCGCTCGGCATCGCGCTGCTGGTCCTCGTCGTGTGGCTGCGCTCGCGCCGCCGCGGCGACGACGAGGAGGAGGACGAGGACGACGAGCCCCTGGAGCTCGACGAGGGCCTGATCGCCGAGCTCGAGCGGCTGCGGGTGTCCAGCTCGCGGGACGACACGGCGGTCCTGGACAACCGGGCGCTGGAACTGGAGGCCGCGGAGCGGCAGCGGGTGCGGGGGGAGATCGCGACGATGGTCAGCGAACGTCCGGACGAGGTGGCGCAGATGCTGCGCGGCTGGCTGAGTGACGTCAAGTGACGCTCGCCAGCGTCGAGCAGCTGGTGGGCGCGGGCGGGACCAACCTGCCCGCGCTGCCGCCGGCTCCTCCGCGTCCCGAGATGCCGGGCCTGCGCAAGGCCGCCGTCTTCCTCGCCCAGATGAGCAGGGAGGAGGCCGGGCTGCTGCTGTCCAAGCTGCGCCCGCGCGAGGTCGAGGCCCTCACCCGCGAGATCATGAAGCTCGGCTCGGTCGAGCCGGAGGACGTCGACGGCGTCCTCACCGAGTTCTCGCAGATGATGGCCGCACAGCGGTACGTGGGCCGCGGCGGCGTCGAGTTCGCCCGCGAGATCCTGGCCGCCGGCCTCGGTGAGGACAAGGCCGAGGGCATCCTCGCCCGGCTCAACGTCGTCTACACCGAGGTGCCGTTCGCCTCGCTGCGCAACGCCGACGTCCGCCAGCTGGTCACCTTCCTCAAGGACGAGCACCCGCAGGTCATCGCCCTGGTGCTGGCCCACCTGTCGGCCGGGCAGTCGGCCGAGGTGCTCTCGGGCTTCTCCCCCGAGCAGCAGGCCGAGGTGGCCCACCGGATCGCCACGATGGACCGCACCTCCCCGGAGATGGTCCGGCTGGTGGAGGAGGAGCTCGGCCGCCGCATGGGGTCGCTGCTCGCCCACCAGGACATGTCCACCGTGGGCGGCGTCGAGACCCTCGTGGAGATCATCAACCGCTCGCCGCGGCCGACCGAGCGCTCGATCCTCGAGTGGCTGGACACCTCCGACCCGGAGCTGGCCGAGCAGGTGCGCGCGCAGATGTTCGTCTTCGAGGACATCACCACCATCGACGACCGCTCGATGCAGCTGGTGCTGCGCGAGGTCGAGGCCAACGACCTGGCCACCGCGCTCAAGGGCGTGCGCCCCGACGTCCGCGACAAGGTGGTCCGGAACCTCTCCGAGCGGGCCGCCGAAAACCTCGCCGAGGAGATCGAGCTGCTCGGCCCCGTCCGCGCCCGCACGGTCGAGGAGGCGCAGGGCAAGATCGTCGCGGTCATCCGCACGCTCGAGGAGCAGGGCGTCCTGACCATCTCGCGCGGTGGGGACGATGAGTTCGTCTCCTGACGGGCCCCGTCCGACGGCCCGGGAGTCGGTGCTGCTGCGCGGGGCCTCGGCCAGCGCGGCGGCGCCGTACCGCTCGGTGCCGGGGACGACGGTGCCCGAGCCGCGCCCGGCACCGCAGGCGGCGACCCACCAGCCGACCGAGCAGCTGACCCGGCCCCTGACGCTGCCCGTCGTGGACGGCGCGCCCGAGGTGGTCGTCGAGCGGCGGTCCTCCGTCCGGCGCGCCGCCGACGTCCCGGTGCCCAACGGCCGCGGCGTGCTGCGGCTCGGCGACGTCTACGCCGAGGAGCTCGCCCGGCTGCGCGAGTTCGCCCGCGCCGAGGGGCACGGCGCCGGCTACGCCGAGGGCCTGGCCGAGGCCGGCCGGGTCGTCGCCGAGGCCGAGGCCGAGGCGGCCGCGCGGCTGGCCGACGCGCAGGCCCGCTGGGAGCGGCGGATGGCCTCGGCCACCGCCGCGCTCGGCGCCGCCGTCGCCGCCCTCGACGCCGCCGTGGTGCCCACCGCCGAGGACGTCCGCGACACGATCGTCGAGGGCGTCCTGACGCTGGTCGAGGACCTGCTCGGCCGCGAGCTGTCGGCCTCGACCACCGCCGGCGTGGACGCGATCCGCCGCGCGCTGACCCTCGTCCCCGCCGACGCCCCCGCCGTCGTCCGGCTGCACCCCGACGACCTCGCCGAGGTCCCGCCGGCCGCCCTCGCCGCGCTGCCGCGGTCGGTGACCGTCGTCGGCGACGACGCCGTCGAGCGGGCCGGCGCGGTCGCCGAGTGCGGCCCCCGCCGGGTCGACGCGCAGCTGTCGACGGCGCTCGCGCGGGTGCGGGCGGTGCTGTCGGCGTGAGCACCACCGCGCTGCTGCAGCGCGCCCGCCTGGCCGCCCGCCCGCAGCTGACCGGCTCGGTCGTCGGCGCCATGGGGCTCACCCTCACCGTCGAGGGCGTCGCCGCCGCCGTCGGGGACCTCGTCGAGGTCGACCCCGGCCCGCGCGGGCTCGTGGCCGAGGTGGTCGCCGTCTCCCGGGACCGGCTCACCTGCATGCCGCTCGGCGAGCTCGGCGGCGTGCGCGCCGGCGCGCCGGTCCGGAACACCGGCATGCCGCTGCAGGTGCCGGTCGGCGAGGCGCTGCTCGGCCGGGTGCTGGACGGCCTGGGCCGCCCGGTCGACGGGCACGGCCCGCTCGGTCCCGGCAGCGGCGGGGGCATCGACTGGGTGGACC
This sequence comes from Geodermatophilus sp. SYSU D00663, assembly GCF_054050655.1. Lineage (NCBI taxonomy): Bacteria > Bacillati > Actinomycetota > Actinomycetes > Geodermatophilales > Geodermatophilaceae > Geodermatophilus > Geodermatophilus sp. SYSU D00663. The sequence goes on from NZ_JBJGZT010000023.1 coordinate 9,963, forward strand.
TCGCCAGCGAGACCCCGCACGCGCTGTCCCGCCGCCGGGTGGAGGAGCCGCTGCCGGTCGGCGTCCGCGCGCTGGACACCCTCGTGCCGGTCGGCAAGGGCCAGCGGCTGGGCATCTTCGCCGGGTCCGGTGTCGGCAAGTCCACGCTGCTGGCGCAGATCACCCGCGGCACCGAGGCCGACGTCCGGGTCATCGGGCTGATCGGCGAGCGCGGCCGCGAGGTGAAGGAGTTCCTCGAGGAGAACCTCGGGGCCGAGGGCATGGCGCGCACGGTCGTCGTCGTCGCCACCTCCGACGAGCCGCCGCTGGTGCGGCTCAAGGCGGCGTTCGTGGCCACCCGCATCGCCGAGGGCTTCCGCGACCAGGGCCGCGACGTGCTGCTGCTCATGGACTCCATCACCCGCACCGCGATGGCCCAGCGCGAGGTCGGCCTGTCCGCCGGCGAGCCCCCGGCCACCCGCGGCTACCCGCCGAGCGTCTTCGCGATGATGCCGCGCCTGCTGGAGAAGGCCGGGCCCGGCGCGACCGGGTCGATCACCGGCCTCTACACCGTGCTCGTCGAGGGCGACGACCACAACGAGCCGATCGCCGACACCGCCCGCTCGATCCTCGACGGGCACGTCGTGCTCACCCGGAGGCTGGCCACCACCGGCCACTTCCCCGCCGTCGACGTCCTGGAGTCGATCTCCCGGGTCGCCGGCGCGGTCACCGCGCCCGCGCGGATGGCCGACGCCCGCGAGATGCGGCGGCTGATGGGCGCGCTGCGCGACGTCAAGGAGCTCGTGGAGATCGGCGCCTACCAGGCCGGCAGCGACCCGCTGGTCGACCGCGCCCGCGCACTGTCCCCCGCCATCGACGCCTTCCTGCGCCAGCCGCTGGAGGACAGCACCTCCCCCGACGACGCCTGGGCGATGCTGCACCGGCTCGTGACGGCCGGCTGAGGTGGCGAAGCCGGCCGCCTTCCGCCTCGAGCCGGTGCTGCGGGTCCGCCGCGCCGCCGAGCAGGCCGCCGAGCGGGCCGCCGCCGAGGCGGCCGCCGCGGCCCGCGAGGCGGAGCGCCGCGCCGAGGCGCAGGCCGCCGCGCTGGCCGCGCGGGTCCCGCCCGCGTCCGCGCCGGCGCAGGTCTTCGTCGCCGCGATGGTCGCATCGGCCGCCGCGGCTGCCGATGTGACAGCTGCACGGGCGACGGCGCAGGCCTCGGCCGAGCAGGCCGGGCTGCTGCGCGCGCGGTGGACCGCCGCCGCCCAGCGGACCAGGGCGCTGGAGAAGCTGCGCGAGCGGCACCTCCTCGCGCTGCGGACCGCCGAGCTCAGCGCCGAGGAGCGCGCGGTCGACGACCTGGTCACCGCCCGGCACGCCGGGACCGGACCCGAGGGAGAGGAGGACCCGTGGAGGGACTGACCGCGGTGCACAGCCGCATCGCCGAGATCCAGAACCGGATCCTCACCTTCGCCTCGACGTCGGCCACCTCGACGTCGGCCGCCTCGACGTCGGCTGCCTGGGCCAGCGCCGCGTCCGCCGCCGGGCTCACCGGCACCGCGGCCACGACGGCGACCGGCGCGACGGCGACCGGCGCGGCGGCGACCGCCGGCAGCGGCCTGGAGGACCAGGCGGTCGCCGCGGCGCGGCGCTACCTCGGCGTGCCCTACGCCTGGGGCGGCACCGACCCGTCCGTGGGCCTGGACTGCTCCGGCCTGGTGCAGCGGGTGTTCGCCGACCTGGGCATCGACCTGCCCCGCACCAGCTCCCAGCAGGCCACCGCGGGCACCCCGGTCGCGAGCCTGGCCGAGGCCCGCCCCGGCGACCTCGTGTTCTTCGACAACTCCCCGTCGCGCCCGGGCATCGACCACGTCGGCATCTACGTCGGCGACGGGAAGATGATCGCCGCGCCGCAGGAGGGCGACGTCGTCCGGGTGCAGGACGTCGGCACCCCGACCGTCATCCGCCGGGCGCTGCCCGCCTCCGCCCCCGCCTCCACGGCGGTGGCCGCCCCCGGCGCCGGCCTGGCGGGCGTCCCCTACGCCGACCTGTTCACCGCCGCCGGCGCCAGGCACGGCGTCGACCCGGCGCTGCTCGCCGCGGTGGCGAAGGTCGAGTCCGGCTTCGACTCCTCCGCCGTCTCGCCCGCGGGCGCCACCGGCCTCATGCAGTTCATGCCGGCCACCGCCCAGGGCCTCGGCGTCGACGCCGGCGACCCGGCGTCGTCGATCGACGGCGCCGCCCGCTACCTGCGCCAGCTCACCGACCGGTTCGGCTCGACCGACCTCGCGCTGGCCGCCTACAACGCCGGTCCCGGCACGGTCGCCCGCCACGGCGGCATCCCGCCGTACGCCGAGACCCGGTCCTACGTCCGCAAGGTCACCAGCGCCGCGGAGGCCTACTCGTGACAGCTCCCGTCCTGACCGCCGCCGCGGCCGCGCCCGCCCCTGCCTCCCCGGCCGGCGGCTCCGACCCGGGCTCGGCCGCCGGCTTCGCGTCCGCCCTCGACGACGTCCTCGACGACGCCGCCGCCGGGCGTCCGCGCGCCGACCGCGGCGTCGGCCGCGACGGCGACCGTCCCGGCCGCGCCGTGGGCCGCGACGGCGACCCCGGCCGCCCAGGGGCCACCGCCGACACCCCGGCCGGCAGCGCCGACGACGCAGCCCCGGCCGACGCCCGCCCCGCGGGCGACACCCCCGTGCCGCCCGGCGCGCTGCCGGTCGGCTGGGCGCTGGCCCTCGCCCTCGGCACCGCCGTCCCCGGCACCGGCACGACCACCCCTGGCGGCACCCCCGGCGGCACCGACGCCGCGGCCCCCGGTGCGGCCGCCGCGCACGGCGCCGTCCCCGCCGGGGCCGTCGCGGTGCCGGGCGTCGCCGCCGGCCTCCCCCGGCCCGCCCCGGCGCCGGTCCCCGCGGGCGCCGGCGTGCCGACCGCGCCCGCCGCGCTGCCCGGCACCGCCGTCCCGGCCCCCGCGACCCCTCCGCCCGCGGCTCCCGCCGCGGCGGCGCTGCCCGCGGGGCTCGTCGTCGTCGCGGCCGACCCGCAGCCGGCGCCGGTCCCGGCGGCCGCCCTGCCCGTCCCCGCCGAGGCGCCGGCCGCACCGGCCGCCGCACCGGTCCCTGCGGCCGCGGACCCGGGCGCGCAGGAGCGCGACCCCGGCACCTCCGGTGGGACCCCGCTGTCGGCGGTCCCGGCGCCCGCCCCGGTACCGGCTCCCGCATCGGCGACCCCGGCCGCGGCCCCGGCCCGGCCCGACGTGCCCCAGCCGCCGGTGGCCGCCCAGGTCGCCCCCACCGTCGCCACGCTGGCCGCGGGCCCCGACGGCACCCACACCATGACGCTGGTGCTCACCCCCGAGACGCTCGGCCCGGTCGAGGTCCGGGTGACCGTCCACTCCGGCACGGTCGAGCTCAGCCTGCGCGGCGCCTCCGACGCCGGCCGCGCCGCCCTCCTCGACGCCCTGCCCGACCTGCGCCGCGACCTGGAGGCCTCGGGCCTGACCTGCTCGCGGCTGCAGGTGGACCGCGACGCGGCCGGCTCCGGCTCGTCGCAGGCGCAGGCCGGCTGGCAGCAGGCCCAGCAGCAGGCCGGCGAGCACGGCCGCGGGTCCGCGCAGGGCGGTGCCCAGGGTCGTGGCGCCGCCGACGACCGCGGCCGGCCGTGGCTGCGCACCCCCGACACCGACGGGAGCCGCCCGGCTGCCGCCGCCGACCACCCCACGTCGAGCGTCCTCGACGTCCGGGCCTGAGAGGAGCCGACGATGACCGAGCCCGTGGGCGGCGTGGGCGGCAGCCCGGCCACGTACACGGCCACCACCGCGGTGGACCGCAGCGACCAGATGGGCAAGGACACGTTCCTGCAGCTGCTGGTCGCGCAGATGCGGTACCAGGACCCGAACAGCCCGACGAGCACGACCGAGTTCATGTCGCAGACGGCGACGTTCACCCAGGTCGAGAAGCTCGAGGAGATCGCCGCGCAGAACGCCGAGCTGCTGGCCCTGCAGCGCTCGCTCTCGGCCGGCGCGCTGGTCGGCCACAGCGTCAGCTGGACCGCCGAGGACGGCACCACGCGGACCGGGACGGTGTCGTCGGTCCGCTTCGGCGGCGACGGGCCGACCGCCGTCGTCGGGGGCACCGAGGTGCCCCTCGGCCGCCTCAGCGAGATCTCCCTCCCCGCCTAGCCCACGCTCCCCCCCTCCTGAGAGGACCTCCCCGTGCTCCGCTCGATGTTCTCGGCCATCTCCGGCCTGCGCGCGCACCAGACCAAGCTCGACGTGACCGGCAACAACATCGCCAACGTCAACACGGTCGGCTTCAAGAGCAGCCAGACCGTCTTCGAGGACACCCTGTCCCAGGTGATCCGCAACGGCTCCGCGCCGACCGCCGAGACCGGCGGCACGAACCCGGCGCAGGTCGGCCTCGGCGTCCGGGTCGCCGGCGTCACCACCAACTTCGGGCAGGGCTCCACCCAGAACACCGGCCGCGCCACCGACTTCATGATCAGCGGCGACGGCTTCTTCGTGACCCGCGCCGGCAACGAGAACCTGTTCACCCGCGCCGGGTCCTTTGACTACGACGGCGCCGGCAACCTGGTCACCCCCGACGGCGCCCAGCTGCAGGGCTGGACGGTCGGCGCGGACGGCACCGTCGACGCCAACGGCCCCATCGGCCCGCTGCGCATCCCCTTCGGCCAGGTCATGGCACCGACGGCGACGACCGGCGGGACGCTCGCCGGCAACCTGTCGACGTCGACCGCGGTCGACGGCGAGGTCGAGACGCAGGTCACCGTCTACGACTCGGTCGGGACGGCGCACGAGATCGCCCTCACCTTCACGAAGGACGCCGCCAACCGGTGGACCGTGTCCGCGCAGGAGGGCGAGTCGGCTCCCCTCGCCTCGCAGGTCCTGTCCTTCGACCCGGCGACGGGCGAGCTCCCCCCGGACACGACGTTCTCCTTCACGGTCGCGGGTCAGAGCGTGGGCATCCGCCTCGGGGGGCTGACCGAGTACGGCGGGAAGACCTCGCTCACCCCCAGCGGCGTGAACGGCAACGCCATGGGCACGCTGCAGTCGATCTCGCTGAGCAACGACGGCACGATCATGGGCGTCTACTCGAACAGCCTGCGCGAGCCGATCGGCAAGCTGGCGCTGGCCACCTTCGCCAACCCCGGCGGCCTGTCCAAGGCCGGCAACTCCAGCTACCGGGTGGGCGACAACTCCGGCCAGGCCGTCATCGGCGAGGCCGGCACCGGCGGGCGAGGCTCGCTGACCGCCGGCGCGCTGGAGATGTCCAACGTCGACCTCGCCGAGGAGTTCACCGGCCTGATCGTCGCCCAGCGCGGCTTCCAGGCGAACAGCCGCGTGATCACCAGCTCCGACGAGATCCTGCAGGACCTGGTCAACCTCAAGCGCTGAGCGAGGACCTCCCCCACCAGGCCGCGGCCCGGCACCCGTTCCCCGGGGTGCCGGGCCGCGCCGCGTCGTGCCCCGGTGCGCGTGTGACGTGCGGGAACGCGGTGCCGGGCTCACCCCCGGGGGTGGTGCGGCGGGCCGGGTTCGGCTCAAGCAGTCCCCGCGCGGGACCGATGGTCCCTGTAGCCGGCGCCGCGCCGTCGCGGCCCTCCCCCTTCCCGAACGAGCCAGAGGACCCACCCGTGATCCGAGTGACGCGCCTGAACGGGGAGCACTTCGCGCTCAACCCCGACCTGATCGAGCGGGTCGAGGGCCACCCCGACACGGTCGTCTTCCTCGTCGACGGCACCAAGTACGTCGTCAGCGAGGACGTCGACGAGGTGCTCGACGAGATCCGCGAGTACCGGGCCAGCATCCTCGCGACCGCCTACGCCATGGACCGCGGCACCTACCGCTCCAGCACGACCGCCGGCCCGGGCGCCCCGGCGACCGACCCGGCCGGCGACACCCGCCGCGCGTCGGTCGTCCCCTTCCCGGCCCGTGAGGAGCGCTGACCCGTGGACCCGTCGACCCTGATCGGCTTCGTCATCTCGCTCGTCGCGCTCCTGGTCTTCATGGTCATGGAGGGCGCCGACCCGACGTCGCTGATCTTCCTCCCGGCCATCGTGCTGGTCATCGTCGCCACCTTCGGCGCGGCGATGTCCGGCCAGACGATGGGCGACCTCAAGAAGATGGGCGGCTGGTTCAAGGCCGGCCTGATGCCGGCCAAGGTCCCGGCGGCCTCCGAGCAGATCCAGACCCTGGTCACCCTCGCCGAGAAGGCCCGCAAGGAGGGCCTGCTCGCGCTGGAGGCGCAGGTCAAGCAGATCGAGGACCCGTTCCTCAAGCGCGGTCTGCAGATGGGCATCGACGGCACCGACCCCGAGGAGTTGCGCGCCGTCCTCGAGAGCGAGATCGCCGCCAAGAAGGCCGAGGACAAGGTCGCCGCCAAGTTCATGACGACGATGGGCGGCTACGCCCCGACCATCGGCATCGTCGGCTGCATCGTCGGCCTGATGAACGTCATGGGGAGCCTCAGCAACCCCGAGGCCCTCGGCCCGATGATCGCCTCGGCGTTCGTCGCGACCCTGTGGGGCGTCATGGCGGCCAACTTCTGGTTCCTGCCCATGGGCGCGAAGATCCTGCGGGTCAGCGAGCTGCAGGCCGCTCAGATGGAGCTGCTCGTCGAGGGCATCGCCGAAATCCAGGCCGGCACCAGCCCGCGCGCCGTCCGGCTCAAGCTCAGCGCCCTGATCCCGCCGAGCGAGGCCGCCAAGGAGGCGGCGTGACCACCCCCGGGGGCGGCGCGTGAGCGCCGGCGGCCACGGCGGCGGCAAGCGCCGCGGCAGGAAGCACCCCGAGCACGAGGAGCACGAGAACCACGAGCGGTGGCTGGTGTCCTACGCGGACATGATGACGCTGCTCCTGGTGCTCTTCGTGGTCCTCTTCGCGATGAGCCAGGTGGACAAGGAGAAGTTCGCCGCGCTGGCCAGCGGCCTGTCGGAGGCGTTCGGCGCCCCGGTGAGCGCGCTGAGCAGCGCGGGCACGAACTCCGACGCCTCGGTCCTCGACTCCCTCGACGCCGCCGTCGACGTGCAGATCCCGCCGGCCCCCGCCGCGGAGTCCGACGTCGACGCCGCCGCCGCGCAGGCCGCCGCCCAGGAGGCCGCGAACGTCGCGGCCGAGGCGCGGGCCGAGTACGACCAGCTCGCCGCCGCGCGCGACGCCATCGACGCCGCCCTCGCGGCGGCCGGTCACGCCGGGACGGCGCGGTACGAGATCGACGAGCGCGGCCTGACCGTGCACATCGTGTCCGACCCGGTGCTGTTCGGCCCCGAGGAGGCCACGCTGCAGCCCCAGGGCCGCACCATCCTCGACGCCGTCGCCCCGACCCTGGCCGCGCTGCCCAACGACCTCGCGATCGAGGGGCACGCCAACTCGCTGCCGGTGACCCCGGGCGGGCCGTGGCCCTCCAACTGGGAGCTGTCGGCCTACCGGGCCACCACGGTGGTGCGACACCTGGCCGCCGCCGGCGTCCCGCAGGACCGGATGTCCGGGACCGGCTACTCCGACACCCGCCCGGTGGTGCCGGCGAGCGACCCGGACGCCCTGTCCCTCAACCGCCGCGTCGACGTCGTCGTGCTGTCCGACGCCTCCGCCGAGGCCCGGCAGCTCCTGCCCGGCCTCGACGCCCCCGCACAGGCCGCGCCTGCACCGGCCGCCGCCCCTGCCCAGGAAGGCACCCACGAGTGAGCACCAAGAGCAAGGCCAAGGAGAAGGAGAAGGACGCCCCGGCCGAGGGCGAGGAGGCGAAGGGCGGCGGCAGGAAGAAGCTGCTCGTCGTCGCCGCCGTCCTGCTGGTCGTCCTCGGCGCCGCGGCGTACCTCTTCCTGTTCGCCGGCGGCGAGGCCGAGGCCGAGGAACCCGAGCACGGCGGCTACACCGCGCTGGAGCCCATCGCGGTCAACCTGGCCGGCGGCGGCTACCTCAAGATCGGCATCACCCTGGAGTACACCGCGGCCGCCGCCTCCGGCGGGCACGGCAGCGGCGGCGTCGACGGCTCCAAGGCCCTCGACATCCTCATCTCCACCTACTCCCAGGCCCAGCCGGCCGACGTGACCGGCGCCCGCGAGGCCCTCAAGGAGTCCCTGGAGCACCAGATCGTCGAGGCCTACACCGAGGACGGCGTCCCGATGGTCATGCACGTCTACCTCACGGAGTACGTCACCCAGTGACGCACCAGTCCCACTCGTCCCACACTCCCCGGCTGACCGGCGGCGCCCCGCGCCGCCGGTCAGTTCGCGTCCGGGCCCCGCCGATGAGGGGACCGTGACCCGCCCCGACACCGCGACCGCGCCCGCAGGGCCCGGGCCGCAGGCGCCGGCCGGTGGCGGCCGCAGCCGGCGCGGTGCGCCCCGCACCTACGACTTCCGCCGCCCCACCAAGCTCTCCCGCGAGCACGTCCGCGTGCTGCAGATCGCCCAGGAGGCCTTCGCCCGCCAGGCGACGACGGTCCTCACCACGATGCTGCGCACCGGCGCCCGGATGGAGCTGCACGGCATCGAGCAGCACTCCTACGACGACTTCCTCGCCACGCTGCCCGACCCCTGCTTCCTGACGACGTTCACCATCGAGCCGCTCGGCGGCAAGGGCCTGCTGGCCTACCCGCTGGACATGGCGATGGCCGGCGTCGACCACATGCTCGGCGGCTCCGGCGCCGCCCACCAGCCCGAGCGGCCGATGACGGCGATGGAGACCACCATCACCACGTCGCTGCTCACCCGGCTGCTGCAGGAGTTCGCCGCCTCCTTCGCGCACGTCACCGAGCTGCAGCCGGCCATCGACGGCATCGAGTACAACCCCGCCCTCGCCCAGGCCGCGGCCGGCTCGGACACCGTGATGGTGGCCCGCTACACGATGTCGATCGGCAGCCGCGAGGGCGCCGCGTCGCTCGTGCTGCCCTTCAGCTCCTTCCAGCAGGCCCTCGACAGCGCCGCCTCCCCGCAGCTGTCGGAGTCGGCCCAGCGCACCCGGCAGCGCGCCGCCGAGCTGCTCGCCGCCCGCCTGGAGCTGGTGCCGGTCGACGTCAGCGTCCGGTTCAGCCCGCTCGAGGTGTCCTCGGAGGACCTGCTCTCCCTCACCGTCGGCGACGTGCTGCTGCTGCGCCACCCGCGGGACGCGCCGCTCGAGGTCACCACCAACGACGCCGTCTTCGCCCACGCGATCGCCAGCAACCACCGGCGCCGGCTGGCCGCCGCCATCGTCCCCGCCCCGTCCGCCGTGAAGGACCCCGCATGACCGCCACGCTCGACACCACCCAGGCCGCCACTCACGCCGCTGCAGAGACCATCACCGCCGTCGTGGTGGCCGCCGCCCGCGCCGCGGCCGCGCTCGTCCCCTCCGGCGCCGAGCTGGTCCCGGGGCCCGCGGTCACCGACCCCGACGCCGTCCCGGTCCCGCCGGCCGCGGCCGCCGCGGTCGGCGCCCGGCTCTCCGGCGAGATCACCGGCGACGTCGTCCTGGTGCTGTCGGCGGAGGTGGTCGAGGCGCTCGACAACTCCCCCGTCGGCCCGATGGACGTCGCGACCGCGCTGCGCCCCGCGCTCGAGGCCGCCGCGGCCACCCTGGGCCGGGTCCGGGTCGACGCCGAGCGCACCGAGGACCCGGTGACCGCGCTCGACGGGCTGCGCGACAAGGGCATGTTCGTCGCCGTGCCGCTGGTCGCCGGCGCGGGGCACCCCTCCGCTGACCACATCGCGACGCTCGCGCTGCAGGTCACCCTGCCGACGGCGCCGCGCACCCCGCGCAACAGCCTGGACCTGCTGCGGCACGTGGCCATGGAGGTCACCGTCGAGATCGGCCGCACCCGGATGACCGTGGGCGAGCTGCTCTCGCTGCACCCGGGCGAGGTGGTCGAGCTCGACCGCGCCGCCAGCGCCCCCGCCGACCTGCTGGTCAACGGCACCCTCATCGCGCGCGGCGAAGTCGTCGTCGTCGACGAGGACTTCGGCCTGCGGATCAGCGAGATCGTCAGCGACGCCGCCGCCGAGCTGGGGGCCGCGCAGGCATGACGTGGATGCTGATCCGGCTGGTGCTGTCGCTGGCCTTCGTCGGCGGGGTGCTGTGGTTCGCCGCGCGCCTGGCGAAGAAGCGCGGGCTGGGCTCCAGCGGCGGCCTCGTCGAGGTCGTGGCACGCCAGCGCATGGGCCGCGCCAGCACGGTCAACGTGTTGCGCATCGCCGACCGGGTGCTCGTCGTCGGCGCCACCGAGGAGCAGGTCACCCTGCTCGCCGAGCTCGACGGCGACGCCGTGGAGGCCACGCTCGCGGAGCGCGCCGCCGCCGCGCCGACGGCCGCGGGCGGCCCGGCCGTCCCGGCGCCCCGCGTCGGCGGCGCGCTGGCCGGCTCGGTCTTCGACCGGTCGGGCTGGCAGGGCTTCGTCACCCAGCTGCGCGAGCGGACGGTCCGCCGCTGATGACCGCCACCGCCCCCGCGCGCGCCCTCGCGCGCCGGGCCGCCACCCTGCTGCTGACCCTGCTCGGCTGCGCGCTCGCCGGCGTGCTGCTCGCGGGTCCGGCCGCGGCGGCGCCCACCGCGCCGACCGCCCCCACGGCACCGACCGTGCCGGCGGTCGACGGCGGGGTCGACATCTCGGTCGGCAACGGCAGCCCGAGCACCTCGATCACGCTGATCCTCGCGGTCACCGTGCTGTCGGTGGCGCCGGCGGTGCTGCTGCTGTGCACGTCGTTCACCAAGATCGTCGTCGTCCTGTCGCTGACCCGGAACGCGCTGGGCCTGCAGTCCTCGCCGCCGAACTCCGTGCTCACCGGCATCGCGCTGTTCCTGACGCTGTTCGTCATGGGGCCGGTGCTGTCCGACGTCAACGACGTCGCCGTGCAGCCGTACGTGGACGGCGCGATGACGGTCTCCCAGGCCTACGACGCCGGCGTCGTGCCGCTCAAGGAGTTCCTGCTCGACAACACCCGCGACGACGAGCTGCAGCTCATGGTCGGCCTGTCCGGGGAGGAGCAGCCCGAGGACCGCGCCGCGGTGAGCATGACGACGCTGGTCCCGGCGTTCGTCCTCTCCGAGCTCAAGAGCGCCTTCATCATCGGGCTGGTCGTGTTCATCCCGTTCCTGGTGATGGACATGCTGGTCAGCGCCGCGCTCATGTCGATGGGCATGATGATGGTGCCGCCGTCGATCGTGTCGCTGCCGTTCAAGCTGCTGTTCTTCGTGGTCGTCGACGGCTGGGCGATGATCACCACGTCCCTCGTGGGGTCGTACGGATGACCGACGCAGACGTCACCGACATCGCCGTCCAGACCATGATGGTGGCCGCGAAGGTCGCCGCCCCGGTCCTGCTCACGGCCCTGCTGGTCGGTTTCCTCATCTCGCTGTTCCAGGCGGCGACCCAGATCCAGGAACCGACGCTGTCGTTCGTCCCCAAGATGATCGCGGTGAGCATCGCCCTGCTGGTCACCGGCAACTGGGTGCTCTCCGAGCTGGTCGACTTCACCCACACCCTCTTCGACCAGCTGCCGCGCCTGCTCGGGCGGACCTGACCGTCATGGACCTCGAGGTCCCGGCGGTCACCCTCGCGGCCCTGCTGCTGGCCACCGCCCGGGCGGCCGGCTTCGTCCTGCTCGCCCCGCCGTTCACCACCCGCACCATCCCGGCGCCGGTCAAGGGGGCGCTGGCCCTGGCGCTGGCGGTCGCCCTGGTCGACCGCGTGGCGCCGGGCCTGCCCGAGCCGACCACCGGGTTCCTCGTCGTCACCGCCGTCAGCGAGGTGGCCATCGGCGCGGCGCTGGGCTTCGTCGTCCAGCTGTTCTTCACCGCGGTGCAGTTCGCCGGCGAGCTCATCGACCTCACCGGCGGCTTCTCCCTGCAGCCGGCCTACGACCCGCTGGCGATGACCACCAACTCGGTCATCGGCAAGCTGCACTACCTGCTCGCGACGACGCTGCTGTTCACCAGCGGCGGGCACCTGGTGATCGTGCGCGGGTTCGCCACCTCCTACGAGGGGCTGCCGGTCAGCGGCGGGTTCCCGGCCGGGGACGTCGGCCAGGTCGTGCTGACGGCGTTCTCGATGATGTTCCTCGCCGCGCTGCAGATCGCCGGCCCGATGGTGGCCGTGCTGCTGCTGGCCGACGTCGCCCTCGCCCTGCTGTCCCGGGCCGCCCCGGCGCTGAACATCTTCGCCATCGGCTTCCCCGTCAAGATCATGCTGACCCTCGCGCTGCTCGGGCTGACCTTCCCGCTGCTGCCGCCGGCGCTGGACGCGCTGGTGGAGCAGGCCACCCGCGCGATCGTCGGCTTCCGGAGCGGGTGAGGCCGGGTGGCCAAGGACGGACCGGGCGGTGAGAAGACCGAGAAGCCCACTCCCAAGCGCCTCAAGGAGGCGCGCAAGGAGGGGCAGATCCCGCGGACCCAGGAGCTCGGCACCTGGGCGGGCGTGGCGGCGGCGAGCGTGTTCCTGCCGGTGCTCGTCGCGAACGCCTTCGACGCCGTGGGCCGGTTGTTCGTGCGGTTCGGGTCGGTGGTCGAGCACCCGGAGCCCGACGCCGTCGGCGCGCTGCTCGGGGAGGCGCTGACGACCTTCCTCGAGACGGTGCTGCCGATGGCGCTCGCGCTCATGCTCGTCGGGGTGCTCGCCTCGGCCGCGCAGGGCGGGGTCGCGCTGGCCACCAAGGGCATGAAGCCGACGCTCAAGAAGCTCAACCCGTTCCCCGGGATGAAGCGGATGTTCGGCACCCACGGCCTGTGGGAGGCGGTCAAGGCGGTCGTCAAGACGGCGGCGCTCGGGACCGTCGTCGTCGTGACCAGCGGAAGGGCGCAGGCGCTGGTGGCGGCGTCAGGAGCGCTGCCGCTGTCGGCGGTGGTGGCGACGTTCGCCTCCTCCGCCGTGCTCATGTTCCGCGTCGTGGCGATCACCGGCCTGGTCATCGCGATCGCCGACTACGTCGTGGTGCGCAAGCAGACGATGACCAGGCTGAAGATGACCAAGTACGAGATCCAGCAGGAGCACAAGCAGTCCGAGGGCGATCCCCACGTGAAGGGCCAGCGCCGGTCGATGCAGCTGGCCCTGTCGCGCAACCGGATGATGGCCGAGGTCGCCACCGCCGACGTGCTGCTGGTCAACCCGACGCACGTCGCCGTCGCGCTGCGGTACGAGCCGGAGAAGGGCGCGCCGCGGGTGGTGGCCAAGGGCGCCGACGAGATCGCCGCGAGGCTGCGCGAGCGGGCCGCCGAGGCGCGGGTGCCGATGGTGCAGGACGTGCCGCTGGCCCGGGCGCTGCACGCCTCCTGCGAGCTCGGCCAGGAGGTGCCGCCGCAGCTGTTCACCGCCGTCGCCCGAGTGCTGGCCTTCGTCATGCAGCTCGGCGCCCGCGGCGTGCGCGGCGGCTTCCACCGGCCCGGGTTCGAGGCGCCCGACGTCGCCGGCCTGCCGCGGGCCGGCCGCCGGAGGACCCCGGTCGCCTCCTGACCCTGGGACGGCTGTGACTCGTGCGCCGTCAGCGGTCGGCCGGGCACCCCCGGCTGCCGATGGAGTGCCCGTGCGAGGGATGACCAAGGCCGCCGTGCCGATCGGCGTGGTGGCCATCGTCCTCATGCTGGTCGTGCCGCTGCCCGCCGCGGTGCTGGACCTGCTGCTGGGCCTGAACATCACCGCGTCGCTGCTGATCCTGCTCGTCGCGATGCAGATCAGGCGGCCGCTGGACTTCGCGGTCTTCCCGTCGCTGATCCTCGTCGCGACGCTGTTCCGGCTCGCCCTCAACGTCTCCTCGACGCGGCTGGTGCTCACCGACGGCTACGCCGGCAAGGTCATCGAGGCCTTCGGGCACTTCGTGATCGGCGGCTCGCTCGTCGTCGGCCTGGTGATCTTCGTGATCCTCACGATCATCCAGTTCGTCGTCATCACCAACGGCGCCGGCCGCGTGGCCGAGGTGGGCGCCCGCTTCACCCTCGACGCGATGCCCGGCAAGCAGATGGCCATCGACGCCGACCTCAACGCCGGCCTGATCAACGAGCAGCAGGCGCGCAAGCGGCGCACCGAGGTCACCGCCGAGGCCGACTTCTACGGCTCGATGGACGGCGCCTCGAAGTTCGTCAAGGGCGACGCCATCGCCGCCATCATCATCACGCTGATCAACCTCGTCGGCGGGTTCGCCGTCGGCGTCATGCAGCGCGGCATGGCGCCCGGCGACGCCGTCTCCACCTTCTCGCTGCTGACCGTCGGCGACGGCCTGGTCTCGCAGATCCCCGCGCTGCTGCTGTCGACCGCGACCGGCATCATCGTCACCCGCTCGGCGAGCGACGGCGACATGGGCAGCGACCTGCTCGCCCAGCTCGGCCGCTTCCGCCAGCCGGTGCGCATCGCCGGCGGCGGGGCGCTGGCGCTGTGCCTGATCCCCGGTCTGCCGAAGCTGCCGTTCCTCCTCATCGGCGGGCTGTTCCTGGTCATGGCCGCGCGGATGACGGAGGCCCCGGCCGAGGACGACGGCACGCCCGCGCTCACCGCCGCCGAGGAGCCCGCGCCGGACTCCCCCGAGGCGATCGCCGAGCGCATGCGGGTCGACCCGCTGGAGCTCGAGGTGGCCTTCGACCTGGTCGACCTCGTCGACTCCTCCCGCGGCGGCGACCTGCTCGACCGGGTCAAGGCGCTGCGCCGGAAGGTCGCGATGGAGACCGGCCTGGTCATCCCGCTGGTCCGCACCCGCGACAACCTCGACCTGCCCTCGTCGCAGTACGTCATCTGGCTCAACGGCGTCCCGGCGGCCAAGGGCACCTCCCCCGCCGGCACCGTGCTGGCCATCGGGGACGCCCTCGACGGCCTGCCCGGCCGGCCCACCCGCGAGCCGGTGTTCGGCCTGCCCGCCAAGTGGGTGCCGGTGGAGCTGCAGCGGCAGGCCGAGATGGCCGGCGCGACCGTCGTCGACCGCTCCTCGGTCATCACCACCCACCTGGCCGAGGTCGTCCGCCAGAACGCCGCCGAGCTGCTCGGCCGCGAGGACGTGCGGCTGCTGGTCGAGATGGTCAAGCGGACCCACCCGGTCGTCGTCGAGGAGCTCACCCCGGGGCTGCTCACCCTCGGCGAGATCCAGCGGGTGCTGCACGCGCTGCTGGCCGAGAACGTCTCCATCCGCGACCTGGTGCGCATCTTCGAGGCGCTGTCGCTGCGCGCGAAGACCTCCACCGACCTGGACGGGCTGGTCGAGGCGGTGCGCGCGGCGCTCGGCGCGGCGATCAGCCACCCCTACGTCACCCCCGACGAGCGGCTGCACGTGCTCACCCTCGACCCCGCCTTCGAGCAGCGGCTGCTGGAGGCGGTGCGGCAGGGCGACGGCGGCCAGGTGCTGGCCCTGGACGCCGGCTCGGTCGACGCGCTGGTCACCGGGTGCAGCGGGCTGCTCGAGGACGCCGAGCAGCACGGCCTGTCCCCCGTCCTCGTCTGCTCCCCCCAGGTGCGGGCCGCGCTGTCCCGCCTGGTGCGTCAGGTCCTCCCCCGCCTGCCGGTGATCTCCTACTCGGAGGTCTCCCGGACGGCCCAGATCGAGTCACTGGGAGTGGTGAACGGTGCCGTTGCCATCCGTTGAGGCGCCCACGCCCGAGGCCGCCGTCGCCGCGGCCCGCGAGCGGTACGGCAACGCGGTGCGGATCACCGGCGTGCGCCGCATCCGGTCCGGCGGCGTGCTGGGCTTCTTCGCCACCGAGCGGTTCGTCGCCGAGGTGGAGGACGTCGAGCCGGCCCGGCGCGGCCCCGCGCCGAAGTCCGAGTCGGCCCGCCGGATCGAGGCCGCGCTCAGCCGCGACCCCGGCCCGCTCGCCGACACCGGCGCGTTCCTGCGCGCCACCGAGCTGCACCGCAGCCGGCCCGCGGCGGCCCGGCCCACCGCGCGCCCGACCGTCCCCACCGAGCGCCCGACCATCCCGACCGAGCTGCCGGACCCGGTGTCCGAGCTGGCCGGCCTGCTCGGGTCCGGCGACGGCGACCCCGGCGTCGACCTGTACTCCCGGGCGTCCGTGGGCGCCACCCGCCGGCCCGCCGCCGGGACCGCCGCCTTCCGCCCGGCCGCCGCCGTCCGCACCGCTGCCCCCCGCGCGGCCGCCGGCCCGTCCGCCGCCGCGCCCTCGGCTGCCCGCCGGCCCGCCCGGGCGGCGGTCCGCCCGCCGGCCGGGCCCGCCGGTCCCTCGCCGTTCACCGCCGCGCTGGCGCAGGTCGTCGCCGGTGACCGCGAGGTCCGCGAGGCGGTCGACGACGCCGTGCGCTCGGCCGCCGCGGTGTCCGCCGCCGAGGCGCTGCGGGCGGTCCAGGCGGTCGCCGCCGCGACCGCCGAGGCCACGGACGAGGAGCTCGCGCCCCCGTCGGTGCTGCGGACCCCGGAGCCCGCTCCGGCCGCGCCCGCGATGCCGCTGGCCGCCGCCCTCGCCGCCGCCATGGCCGCGCCCGCCCGCGCCGCCGCCCCTGCCCCGGCAGCTCCGGCTCCCGCGCCGGTGCCGGAGCCGGTCGCGCCCGTCGTCGAGGTCCCCGTCGTCGCCGAGCCCGTCGTCGAGGCCCCCGTCGTCGAGGAGCCCGTCGTCGAGGAGCCCGTCGCCGAGGAGCCGCTGCCCGAGACCCTGGACGCTCCCGCGGTCCCCGGGTCCGCCGAGGAGTCCGGACCCGGTGTGGACATGTGGGCCGACCCCGTGCCCGTGTCCCGCCCCGTCGCCGTCGCCGAGCCCGTCGTCGAGGAGCCCGTCGTCGAGGAGCCGGTCGTCGAGGAGCCCGACGTCGAGGGGCCTCCGGCCGACGAGGACCCCGAGGACGCCGAGGAGTCCCTGCTCACCGAGCTGCTCGGCCCGGAGGCGGACGAGACCGCCGCCGAGGACCCCGTCGCCGTCGAGTCCGCCGTCGAGGACACGGCCACCGAGGACACGGCCACCGAGGACACCGCCGCCGAGGCGCCGACCGCCGTCGCGCCGGTGCCGGAGGACGAGCCGGTCACCGACGTGCTGCCGGCCGTCGTCGCGGAGCCGATCGAGGTGCCGGCGCCCCAGCCGGTGGCCGCCTGGGCCGACCCGGACCTCACCGGCCCGGTCACCGGGCGCGAGGAGGCCATCGCCGAGGTGCTCCGCGCGGCCCTGGCCCACGACACCCCGGACGACGCGCTCACCGACATCCTCCGCGGCGTGCTCGCCAGCGCCTCCACCCAGGGCGGCGCGCACCGCGGCCGCCCGCCGGTCCCCGCGCCCTCGCAGCGCGTGGACCAGGAGCCGGGCTGGGTCGACGCCTCGGCCGAGTCCGACGAGTGGGAGGCCGACGAGGCGGTGCTCGCGCCGACCGCCAGCGACCCCGCCCCGCTGCCGCTCGACTCCACCGCCGTCCTGCCCCCGCTGTCGCTGCTGCCGCCGCCCACCCCCGGTGCCGAGCTGGCCGTGCCGCGGCTGCTCGGGCGCCCGCCGGTGCCGCCGGCGCGCCGCCTGCCGCCGGTGCCCGGTCAGGCCGTCGCCCGCGTCGCCGCCCCGGCGCTGGGCCTGGCGACCGTGACCCGCCTGCCCGTCGACGCCCGCGCCGCCCGCGGGTGGACGCCGGCCCGCGTCGTCGTGCCGTCGGTGCGCGAGGCCGGTGCGGTGGCGCCGGGCCGCGGCTGGGTCGACCCGCGGATGGTCGAGGCCGCCGGCACGGTCGCCCGCCTGCGCGCGCTCGGCGTGCCGGTGGATCTGCTCGGCGGGGGCTTCCCCGCCGAGGTCGCGCGGTCCGGCACCTACGCGGCGCTGACCCGGGCGCTCGGCGCGGCGCTGCCCGCGGCGCCGTCGGCCCCGGCCGGTGCCGGGGAGGTGCTGCTGGTCGTCGGCCCCGGCGTCGAGACCCTCGCCGCCGCGCGCTCGCTGGCCGCCGGCATGCGGCTCGACGGCGACCGGCTGCAGTGGGCCACCCGCGGCGACCTCGCCGCGCTCGCGCCCGAGTCCAGCCGGATCACCTCGGTCGACACCGCGATCGCGCGCAAGCAGGAGGCCGCCGCCGCGGGGACGCCGACCGTCGTCGCGGTGGACGCCCCGATGCGCGCCGGGGGCCGGACGTGGCTCGAGCAGGTCATGGCGATCTTCTCGCCGGTCGCCGTCTGGGCCGTCGTCGAGGCGACCCGCAAGCCCGAGGACGTCGGCCCGTGGCTGGACGCCCTGCCCCGCGTCGACGCGCTCGTCGTCCAGGACTCCGACCTGACCGCCGACCCCGCCGCCGTGCTGGGCCGGACGACGGTGCCGGTGGCCCTCCTCGACGGCGTGCGGGCGACCGCGCACCGCTGGGCGTCGCTGCTGTGCGAGCGGCTGGAGACCGCTGAGGCATGAGCCCGCTGCGCTGGGACGTCCTCACGGCGGGGTTCGTGCTGGCCCTGCCGGTGCTCGCGCTGTACCTGCGCGGCGACTTCACGCTCGACGACGTCGCCACCCGGCTGCCCTGGTGCCTGCTCGCCGGCTGGGGCGCCGTCGCGCTGCTGCGCTACGCCGCGACGCCGCGGACCCGCCCGGCCCCGCAGCGCGCGTCCCGGACGCCGGCACTCCCGGACGAGGACCCCACCCCCGCCGCCTGACCCCGCTCCTGGGACGTTGTCCGGACCACTGGGGCCCTGCAGCACCCCGGTACCGCGAGGACCACCCCAGGAGCGGCCGTCCACAGGTAGGGCGTCGTCCACGACCGGGTCCGGTGAGCCCTGCCGGACGAGTGAGGACGCCACGGTCGCCCGGTGACCGACGTACCGCCCCGCCTCCTCCTCCGCCGCGACGCGCTCGACGAGGGCTTCACCGACGACGAGCTGGGCCGCCTGGCCCGGCGCCGGGAGTGGACCCGCCTGCGCCGAGGCGCCTACCTCGACGGCGCCGCACCGGACGCCGCGGCCGCCCGCCACCGCCTCCTGGTGACGGCGACACTCGGCCAGCTCCGGCGGCCGGCCGTCGTCAGCCACCAGTCGGCGGCGGTCCTGCTCGGCATGCCGCTCTGGGGTGTACCGCTGGGCCGGGTGCACGTCACCCGGCGACCGCCCGCGTGGAACGACGCCGGCCGCGTCCTGTTCGTCCACGTCGGAGGCCTGGACGACGACGAGGTCGTGGAGGTCGGCGGCGTTGCCGTCACCTCGCCGGCCCGGACCGCCGTCGACCTCGCTCGTGCGGTGCCGTTCGAGCCGGCCGTCGTCGTGCTCGACGCAGCACTGCACGCCGGACTCTGCACCGAGGCCACACTGACCGACGCCCTGGGACGGTGCCGCGGGCGGCCGGGCGCCCGGTCGGCCGGCCGCGCCGTCCGGTTCGCCGACGGCCGCAGCGAGAGCGTCGGGGAGAGCCGCAGCCGGGTGGTCCTGCACGCACTGGGTCTGGACCCCAGCGGCCTGCAGTTCCCGGTGCGGACGGCGGAGGACGTCCTGCTCGGCCGCACCGACTTCGTGTGGGAGGACCGCCGCGTGGTCGGCGAGTTCGACGGGCAGGTCAAGTACGGGCGGCTGCTCCGGCCGGGC
Source organism: Geodermatophilus sp. SYSU D00663 (assembly GCF_054050655.1). NCBI lineage: Bacteria > Bacillati > Actinomycetota > Actinomycetes > Geodermatophilales > Geodermatophilaceae > Geodermatophilus > Geodermatophilus sp. SYSU D00663. The sequence goes on from NZ_JBJGZT010000023.1 coordinate 29,385, forward strand.
CAGCACCCGGGCGACGCCGTGTTCGAGGAGAAGCGCCGGGAGGACGCCATCCGCGGCGAGGGCTGGGGAGTGGTCCGCTGGACCTGGGACGACGTGCAGGACCGGATCCTCCTGGGGGCACGGGTCCGGCGAGCACTAGTCCGCGGCGGAAGGTGAGCCCTCCTGGGGTGTTCTTCGCGCTCGAGGGGTGCTGCAGGACCCCAGGAGGACGAGGAACGCCCCAGGAGGGCCGCGCGGTCAGAGCTCGAGGTCCTCCAGCATCTCGGTGACCAGGGCGGCGATCGGCGAGCGCTCGGACCGGGTCAGCGTCACGTGGGCGAACAGCGGGTGCCCCTTCAGCTGCTCGACCACCGCGGCGACGCCGTCGTGCCGGCCGACCCGCAGGTTGTCCCGCTGCGCGACGTCGTGGGTGAGCACCACCCGCGACCCGCTGCCCAGCCGCGACAGCACGGTGAGCAGCACGCCGCGCTCGAGCGACTGCGCCTCGTCGACGATCACGAACGAGTCGTGCAGTGAGCGGCCGCGGATGTGGGTCAGCGGCAGCACCTCGATGAGGTCGCGCGCGGCGATCTCGTCGAGGACGTCCGTGGACACCAGCGCGCCGAGGGTGTCGTAGACCGCCTGCGCCCAGGGCGACATCTTCTCGCCCTCGCTGCCGGGCAGGTACCCGAGCTCCTGCCCGCCGACGGCGTACAGCGGCCGGAAGATCACGACCTTCCTGTGCGCCCGCCGCTCCATCACCGACTCCAGCCCCGCGCACAGCGCCAGCGCCGACTTGCCGGTGCCCGCCCGCCCGCCGAGCGAGACGATGCCGATCTCGGGGTCCAGCAGCAGGTCCAGTGCCACCCGCTGCTCGGCCGAGCGCCCGTGCAGCCCGAACGCCTCGCGGTCACCGCGCACCAGCCGCACCTGCTTGTCCGGGGTCACCCGTCCCAGCGCCGACCCGCGCGAGCTCAGCAGCACCAGCCCGGTGTGCGCGGGCAGCTCCGCGGCCGCCGGCACGTACACCTCGCCGGTGTCGTAGAGGCCCGACAGCTCGGCGTCGTCCAGCGACAGCTCGGCCATGCCGGTCCAGCCCTCGTCGACGGAGTCCAGCGCGCGGTACTCGTCGGTCTCCAGGCCGACGGCGGCCGCCTTGACCCGCAGCGGCACGTCCTTGGTGACCAGGCAGACGTCGCGGCCCTCGGCCCGCAGGTTCAGCGCGACCACCATGATCCGGCTGTCGTTGCTGTCGTTGCGGAAGCCGGCGGGGAGCACCGCGGCGTCGCTGTGGTTGAGCTCGACGTGCAGCGTGCCGCCGTCCTCCCCCACCGGCACCGGCGCGTCGAGCCGGCCGTGGGTGACCCGCAGGTCGTCGAGCAGCCGCAGCGCCTGGCGGGCGAACCAGCCGAGCTCCGGGTGGTGCCGCTTGTCCTCGAGCTCCCCGATGACGACCAGCGGGAGCACCACGTCGGCGTCGCCGAAGCGCAGCAGCGCGCGGGGGTCGGACAGCAGGACGGAGGTGTCGAGGACGTACGTGCGGCGAGTGGTCACGGGTCGTCTCCCCTGGGGCGCGAGACCGCGCCCCGCCTCGAAGGTGGCCGGGCCCCGGCGCAGGGGCCGGGCACCGGCCCCCCTGGTCGACGAGAACGTCAGCACCAACCGGGCCTCCCGTGGACGGCGGGGCGGGCCCGTCGTCCACCCCGGACGCTAGAGGCACGGACCGACAGGAGCGCGCGGTCACAGCGCGCCGAAACGCACTGTTCACCCGATGGGGTCCCACCCGTACCGCCCGTCCCGGCGACGGCCGGGCGCGCACGGCTCAGTACTGCTCGCGTCCCCGCGCGTCCGGCGGCCGGGGCAGCGGGCGCGACGCCGGGAGCTCCCACGTGGGCGGCGGCCCGCCGCGCTCCGGCGCCTCCCAGGTCTCCGGCCGCCGTCCCCGCCGCGGCCGCGCAGCCGCTGCCGCCCACAGCGCCGGCACCAGCAGGACCGGCCACTGGACGGCGAGGTCGCCGATCCACAGCAGGCCCGCGAGCAGGAGCGCGAACAGCCATCCCGCCGTCCACAGGCCGAGGGCGCGGGCCTCCCGGGGGTCGCGGCGGGACACCGGTCAGGCGTCCGAGAGCTCGGCGGTGACGACGGTGGGGGTCAGCGGCTCGTCGAGCAGGCGCACGAAGCGGTCGGCGACGTCCTGGCCGGCCGGGCGGGCGCCGAGCCAGCGGTGCAGCAGGTCGTAGCCCTCGACGTAGGTGGTGATGTACGCCCGCCACAGCGGGTGGGTGAGGAACCGCAGCTGCTGGCGGGCCCGGTCGGGGCTGACCAGCGACCAGCGCTGGATGTAGGCGGCGACCTCGTCGGCGTCGGCCCCGCGGTCGTGCAGGAGCACGGCGGCGTCCTGGCGCACCCGGTTCAGCGGCGCGGCGGCCGCGGCGATCCGCTCGGCGAGGTGCCCGTCGAAGCGCAGCCCCAGGTCGCCGAGCACCTCGGCCGACCACGGCCCCCAGCCGTCGCCGACGGCGGCGTCGACGCCCAGGTCGGCCAGCCCCTCGGCCATCAGGCACTCGGGGGTGTTGACGAGGAACACCGTGTGCTCGAGGTGGCCGGCCCGCTCGACCAGCCCGCGCTCCTTGCGGCAGTGCTCGGTGTGGTGGCCGGGGTAGGACTCGTGCGCCACCAGGTGCACCAGCTGGCTGAGCCGGTGCGGCAGGTCGGCGTTGATCGCCACCCGGGAGCGGTAGTCGCCCTCGTAGTAGTTGAAGCCCGACCACGGCTTGTCGGTGACCACCTCGTAGCGCACCGTCTCGGCCTCGGGCAGCCCGTAGCGGCCGCGCACCCGGTCGCGCAGCGCGCTGGACAGCGCGTGCACCGCGGCCTCCAGCCGCTGCGGCGGGCACTCCTCGCGACGGCGGTGCGCGGCGTAGCGCTCGGCCAGCGACCCCTCGCCGGGCAGCAGCGCGTCCAGCTCGGCGTGCGCGGCGGCGTAGGCGGCCGGGTCGCCGAGGGTGAGGTCGACCTGGAAGTAGCCGCGGACCTCGTCGAGGAAGCCCACCGGCTCCCCGCTCATCTTCCGGGCGCTGCACTCCAGGCCGGTGAGCTGGCCGCGCAGGAACGCGGCGCGGTCGGCCGGGAGCACGGTCGAGTCCAGCTCCTGCAGCAGCGCCCGGGCCTGGGCGCGCAGCCCCTGCGGCGTCGGGGCCGGCTCGCTCTCGACCTCGGCGCGGATCCGCTTCTCGCCGGTGTAGGCGTCGACGAACCCGGACTCCAACCGGTCGAACCGCAGCCCCAGCCGCACGTACTCGAGGGGGACGTCGACCGCGCCGAGTGCCATGGGCCCGAGTCTGTCACCCACCGAAACGGCGGTGCCGCGCCGCGTAGGCCCGCAGCGCCCGCAGGAAGTCCACCCGCCGGAAGTCGGGCCAGTAGACGTCGGTGAAGTAGAACTCCGAGTGCGCCGTCTGCCAGAGCAGGAAGCCCGACAGCCGCTGCTCGCCGCTGGTGCGGATGACCAGGTCCGGGTCGGGCTGACCGCGGGTGTAGAGGTGCTCGGCGATGTGCTCGACGTCGAGCACCTCGACCAGCTCGTCCAGCGACGTCCCCCGGCTCGCGTGCTCGGCCAGCAGCGAGCGGACGGCGTCGGCGATCTCCCGGCGGCCGCCGTAGCCGACGGCGAGGTTCACCGTCGCGCCCGGCCGGTCGCGGGTGGTCTCCTCGGCCTCCTTGAGGACGGTGACCGTCTCCGGCGGCAACAGTCCCAGCGCGCCGACCGGGTGCAGCTGCCACCGGCGGTCGGGCGCCGACAGGTCCTCGACGACGCCCTCGATGATCCGCAGCAGCGGCGTGAGCTCGGGCTCGGGCCGGGACAGGTTGTCGGTGGAGAGCAGGAAGAGGGTGACCACCTCCACGCCGGCCTCGTCGCACCAGGCGAGGAACGAGGCGATGCGGTCGGCGCCGCGGCGGTGGCCGGCGTTCGGGTCGAGCAGCCCGGTGGCGCGCGCCCAGCGGCGGTTGCCGTCGATGATCGCGCCCACGTGCCGGGGGACGTCGGCGCCCACCAGCTGCCGGGCCAGGCGACGCTCGTACATCTGCGTCAGGACGTCGCGGACCCACTGACGCGCCCCCACGGGGCCACACCCTAGGCGCCCGGGGACGCCGCCGTTCCGCTGCCTCCCGCCCGCGCGCCGCCCCTCCGGGGCGCTGCCGGGGAACTCACAGGTCGCTGGCGCTGCGGCCCCACCTACGCCTCCGTAACCTCGGGTGTGTGACCTCTGCTCCCGACGAACTCGAGCCGGTCCGGGTGGTGGCCGACGGGGCCGAGATCGAGGCCCCGCGCGGCCCCGCCCTCGCCACCGTCCTCGAGGAGGACGAGCGGGTCGAGCGGACCTGGACCGCCGCGGACTTCGCCGACGGCGACTGGGAGCACCCCGACACGCGACCGCGGATGCGCGGGTGGCTGCACCTGTTCGCCTTCTTCGGCGCGATCGTCGCCGGCGCCGTCCTCGTGCCGCTGGGCTCGGTGCTCGGCGCCCGCGCCGGCTTCTCGGTCGCCGTCTACTGCCTGACCATCTGCGGCCTGTTCGGCATCAGCGCGCTCTACCACCGCCGGCGCTGGTCACCGCGCGGCTGGAAGGTCATGAAGCGGCTCGACCACTCGATGATCTTCCTGTTCATCGCGGGCACGTACACGCCGTTCTCGCTGCTCGCCGTCGACCAGCCGCTGGGCTACTGGGTCCTCGGCGGCGTCTGGGCCGGCGCGCTGGCCGGCGTCTGCCTCAAGCTCACCTGGCCGACGGCACCGCGCTGGGTGGGCGTGCCGCTCTACGTGGGCCTGGGCTGGGTCGCCGTCTTCATCCTCACCGACATCCTGCACATCGCGGGCGTGACCTCGCTGGTGCTGCTGGCGGCCGGCGGCGTGCTCTACACCGTCGGCGGCGTCGCCTACGCGATCAAGAAGCCGAACCCGTGGCCGGGCGTCTTCGGCTACCACGAGGTCTTCCACGCGATGACCGTCGTGGCCGCGATCTGCCACTACATCGCCGTCTACTTCGCGATGTACAACAGCCCCTTCGTCTGAGCGCCGGTCAGCTGAACGGCGGCCGCCCGTCCCACCGGGTCGAGGCCCGGCCCGCCGCGCGCCAGGCGCGGGCGACGACGTCGCGGTCGGCCTCGGTGACCAGGTTGCCCATCACCCGCAGCGCCACGGTCATCAGCGACCGGGACCGCATCCCGACCGGGCCCGCCGAGGGCAGGAAGCGGGGCACCGTGAGCAGCCCGGCGAGCCGCCGGGCGATCGAGAAGGCCTCGCCGTAGTGACGGCGCAGCGTCGCCGGCCAGGCGCACGACCAGTCGTCCTCGGCCAGCAGGTCGACGACGGCGCGCCCGGTCTCGAGGCCGTAGTCGATGCCCTCGCCGTTGAGCGGGTTCACGCAGCCGGCGGCGTCACCGACCAGCGCCCAGTTCCGGCCGGCGACACCGGAGACGGCGCCGCCCATGGGCAGCAGCGCGGACGCGACGTCGCGGACCGGCCCGTCGAGCTGCCACTCCTCGCGCCGTGACCCGGCGTAGAACTCCAGCAGCGACTTCAGCTGCACCCCGGCGGGCCGCCGCGCCGTCGCCAGGGTCCCGACGCCGAGGTTGACCTCACCGGCGGCGGCACCCAGCGGGAAGACCCAGCCGTACCCGGACAGCAGCTCGCCCTCCTCGCCGCGCAGCTCGAGGTGGGAGGAGATCCACTCGTCGTCGCTGCGGCCGGAGCGGACGTAGCTGCGTGCGGCGACGCCGTAGGCGGTGTCGCGGTGCCACTCCCGGCCGAGCACCCGGCCCAGCGGCGAGCGCACGCCGTCGGCGACGACCAGCCGGCGGCAGGCGACGCTCACCCGGCTGTCGTCGGCGAGCTCGAACACCACCGCGCGGACCCGGTCGCCCTCGCGCTCCACGTCGACCGCCCGCGCACCGTCGACCGGGACCGCCCCCGAGCCGAGCGCCACCTCCCGGATCCGGGCGTCGAGCTCGGTGCGCGGCACCGCGCCGCCGTGGTCGGGGAAGGCGCCACCCGGCCAGGGCAGCTCCCACACCTGCCCGAACCCGGCGGCGCGCAGGCCGCGGTTGCGGGCGTGTCCGCGCACCCAGTCGCCGAGGCCGAGGTGGTCGAGCTCGGCGATGGCGCGGGGGGTCAGCCCGTCGCCGCAGGTCTTGTCGCGCGGGAAGACGGCGGCGTCGGCGAGCAGCACGTCGTGACCGGCGCGCGCGGCCCACGCGGCCGCCGCCGAGCCCGCCGGCCCGGCCCCCACCACGAGGACGTCGGTCGCGGCGGGGACGGCGGCAGCTGCTGGCACGCCCTCCAGTGTCCCTGCTCCGCGCCGGCCTCCCTGCCGGGTCCCGCCGCGAGCTCGCGAGGGGCGGGGGGCAGGGAGGCCCTCCAACCGAACAGGGGGAACCCGGGCGGCGGCGGTCCCCAGCGCGGCGCGGTCGGCGTCGGACAGCGGCCCCCGGCCGGCGGCCACGAGCACCGCCGCGGCGGCCTCGGCGTGGCCGCGCTGCACCGCCGCGGAGCCGCCGTGCAGGCCGGCCGCCGCGCGGGTGGCCCACGGGCCGTCCTCGTCGTCGGGCGCCGGCGGGCGCCACGAGCGCCAGTGGTCCACCGCGGTCGACCCCGGCGGGCCGGCCCCCGGGGTCGCCCGCGCGACCCGCGCCCGGCGGGCGTCCTGCGGCAGGTGGTGGGTCAGTCGACCACCGCCCGGCCGGTGCAGCCGGTCGGCGCCCACCGCTCGGCACGGGTGAGCGTGAGCAGCACCCGGGTGAGGTCCTCGTACGCCGTGTGCAGCAGCTCCCGCGGGCTCGCCCCACCAGCCTGGCAGGGCTCACAGCTCCGGGCCGCGCGCCCGGACCTCCTCCACCGAGGCCATGGCGTCGCGCAGCTCGGTCAGCCAGGCGTCGGCGTGCTGCCCGACCAGGCGCACGGCCCAGACCAGCGCCTCCGAGCGGGAGCGGGCGACGCCGGCGTCGACGAGCGTGTCGAGCACCAGCCGCTCGGGCTGGCGGAGCCGGGTCATCACCGGCACCGAGGCGTTGGTGAACACCTCGCGGACGTCGCCGCACGAGGCGCCCCAGGCCACCGAGCGGCCGTAGCGCTCCTGGGCGGCGTCGGCGATGGCCATCCGCTGGCCGCGGGTGTCCTCGCGGAAGCGGGCGATGCGGCCGGCGCGGGCGGCGGTGGGGTCGCCCTCGCCGGCGTCGGGCTCGGCGAGCGGGCCGACGACGGTGATCTCGTCCCGGTCGACGGTGATCTCGGCCGGCCCGGTGAACCAGCCGTCGGGCAGCCGCCCGGCGAACCAGCCGGCGACCTCGGCGCGGTCGACCGGCGGGGTGTCGCCCCCGCGGCCGCCCGGGCCGCGGCGGCGCCAGCCGGGGGCGCCCATGCGGGCGAAGGGTGAGTCGGCGAAGCGGTGGTGGTGTCCGTGCACGACGGCCTCCTCCAGTGAGGTGCTTACGTGATTACACGGTAAGACCGCCGGGCGGGGTCAGGAAGGGGCCATCGCTGCGCTGAGAGCGGACACGTCCGTGACCGGCGCGGAGCAGACGAAGCCCCGGCACACGTATGCGGCGGGGCGCCCGCCGACGGGCGGCCGGTCGGCCAGCAGCGGCACCCCGGGGGTGTCCGGCTCCCCCACCACGACGACGGCGCCCGGGCTGGCCGAGCCCCGCGCGGCCGCGGCGAGCGCGTCCCGCTCGGGCCCGGCCGGGCCGCTGACGGCGACCTCGAGCGGCCCGGCCAGCAGTGCCTCCCCCACCGCCGCGGCCCAGCCCGCCGCCCGCGGCGCCCGGCGCACCAGCACGCCGAGCTGCCCGGTCGCGGCCTCGCCGAGCTCGCGGTGCCGCGGCGACCCGGCCAGCGCCGCGTAGGTGACGAACGCACCGGCGGCCGCGGCGACCCCGGCCGGCGTCGGCCCGTCGGCAGGGTCGAACGGGCGGTGCACCAGCGCCTCGGCGTCGGCGGCGGTGTCGTGCCACCCGTCGGCGTCGAGGAACTGCTCCGCGACGACGTCGAGCAGGTCACCGGCCCAGTCCAGCCACCGGCCCTCCCCGGTCGCCTGGTGCAGCGCGAGCAACCCCTCGGCGAGGTCGCCGTGGTCCTCGAGCACCCCGGCCGGCGTCCCGGCGACGCCGTCCCGCGAGGCCCGCCGCAGCCGCCCGCCCACCCAGTGGACGTCCGCGAGGAGCTCCGCCGGGCGGCGGGCGGCGTCCACCGACGCGGGGGTGCCGGTGAGGACGCCGTGCTCGGCCAGCGCGGCGACGGCCAGCCCGTTCCAGGCGGTGACCACCTTGTCGTCGCGGGCGGGCTGCGGGCGCCGGGCGCGGGCGGCGAGCAGCCGCTCGCGCACGGAGGCGAAGCGGGCGGGGTCATCGGGATCACGAGGCAGCTGCAGCGTGGAGGTGCCGTGCTCGAACGTGCCGCGCCCGGTCACCGCGAACAGCTCTGCGGCCCAGCGGCCGTCGTCGTCGCCGAGCACCTCGGTGAGCTGGGCCGGCGTCCACACGTAGGTCAGGCCCTCGACGCCGTCGGTGTCGGCGTCCAGCGCGCTGGCGAAGCCGCCCTCGGGCGTGCCGAGGTCGCGGACGAGGAAGGCGGCGGTCGCGTCGGCCACGCGCCGCGCCCACTCCTCGCCGGTGGCCCGCCACAGGTGCAGGTAGACGCGCAGGAGCAGGGCGTTGTCGTAGAGCATCTTCTCGAAGTGCGGCACCACCCAGCGCTCGTCGACCGAGTAGCGGGCGAAGCCGCCGGCCAGCTGGTCGTGGATGCCGCCGCGGGCCATCGCCTCCAGCGTGCGGCGGGCCACCTCCAGCGAGCGCGCGTCCCCGCTGCGGGCGGCGTGCCGCAGCAGGAACTCCAGCAGCATCGACGGCGGGAACTTCGGGGCGCCGCCGAACCCGCCATGCCGGTCGTCGTGGTCGGCGGCGACCGCGGCCGCGGCGCCGTCGAGGTCGGCGGCCGACAGCGGCGTGGGCGGCCCGAGGTCCAGGCGGCGGGAGATGCCCTCCGCGATCCGGGTGCCGGCCTCCTCGAGCTGGTCGCGGCGCTGCGTCCAGGCCTCGGAGACGGCGGTGAGCACCTGCCGGAACGCCGGCACGCCGCCGGCGGGGCGCGGCGGGTAGTAGGTGCCGCAGTAGAACGGCCGCCCGTCGGGGGTGGTGAAGACCGTCATCGGCCAGCCGCCGGAGCCGGTGAGCGCCTGGGTGGCGGTCATGTAGACGCTGTCGACGTCGGGCCGCTCCTCCCGGTCGACCTTGACGCACACGAACCCGGCGTTCATCTGCGCCGCGGTCGCCTCGTCCTCGAACGACTCGTGCGCCATCACGTGGCACCAGTGGCAGGCGGCGTACCCGACGCTCACCAGCACCGGGACGTCCCGCTCGCGCGCCTCGGCGAAGGCCTCCTCGCCCCACTCGCGCCAGTCGACCGGGTTGTCCGCGTGCTGCAGCAGGTAGGGGCTGGTCGCGGCGGCGAGGCGGTTCGGCACGGTCCGGGGATACCCATCGTCACCCGGCGGCAACGGGAAGGCGATGTGCCACGTCGTGTCGCGCCCGGGACGCCGTTTCCTGTCACTTCTCCACATCGGACGGTGTCCCGGATCGACGCCCGTGGGCGATCAGAGCCATGGCATCTGCGCCGCCGTCGGCGCATCCTCCCCGCGTCCGCATCCCCCTGACCCCGGGAGCCCACCATGAGCACCACCCGCACCCGCACCGCCGTCGTCCTGGCCGCCGCCACGGCCGCCCTCGGCCTCGCCCTGCCCTCCGCCTCCGCCGCCTCGTGCAGCACGGCGTGGGGCTCCCAGCCGGAGGCCGTCTCCGACGGCGGCGGCGGCACCCTCGACGACGTCCGCGCCGGCCGCCACGACTGCTACGACCGGCTGGTCCTGGACCTCGACGGGATCGACGCCGCCGACGTGGGCTACGACGTCCGGTACGTGCCCCAGGTCGTGCAGGACGGCTCGGGCCGGCCCGTGCCCCTGCGCGGGGCGGCCGACCTGCAGGTCGTCGTGCACACCCCCGGGCACACCGACGCCGGGGCGGCGACCTACGACCCGCGCACCGACGCCGAGGCCGTCGCCGTCGGCGGCTACCGCACCTTCCGGCAGGTCGCCTACGCCGGCTCGTTCGAGGGCAGCAGCACCGTCGGACTCGGCGTCCGCGCCCGCCTGCCGTTCCGCGTGCTGGTCCTCGACGGTCCCGGCGACGGCTCGCGCCTCGTCGTCGACGTCGCGCACACCTGGTGAGCACCACGACCGGGCCGGGACCACCCCCGGCCCGGTCGGCCCGCCGGCGTCAGCGCGCCGGCGGGTCCGTCCGGTCGTCGCGCCCGGGGGCGCTCCGCTTCGGTCCCTCGATGGCGCGGGGCGCGCGGCGCAGGTCGTCGAGCAGGTCCTGACCGGGCCGGCGCGGCGGGTCGACCAGCTCCGCCGGGGTGTCGGGGACGACGACCTGCGGGTGGTCGTCCTCCGGCTCGAAGCTGCGCGGGATCCGCTTGAGGTGCCGGTTCATCGACCGGACCAGCACGAACACGGCGAGCAGCAGGACCAGGGTGAGGAACAGCCCGAACGGGCCGGACTTGCCGACGTCCTCGGGCAGCTGCTCCTCGGCGGCCAGGACCGCCCCGGCCAGCGCGCCGCTCACCAGCCCGGTGGTCACGGGACCGGCACCTCGCTGCGGATGCCGGCGAACAGGTCGTCCTCCGGCAGCGTCGAGTCCACCAGCGAGCGGGCCAGCTCGTAGTCCTCGGTCGGCCACACCCGCTGCTGCAGGTCCATCGGGCAGGCGAACCAGCGGCCGTTCGGGTCGATCTGGGTGGCGTGCGCGATCAGCGCGGCGTCCCGCACCGGGAAGTACTCGGCGCACGGGACGCGGGTGGTGACGCGGTGGCTCATGTCGCGCTCCGGGTCCCAGTTCGCCAGCCACTCGGCGTAGGGCGACTCGGCTCCGGTCTCGAGCATCGCCTCGTGCAGCGCCCGCGTCCGGGTCAGCGTGAAGCCCATGTGGTAGTAGAGCTTGCTCGGCTGCCAGGGCTCGCCCAGCTCGGGGTAGCGCTCCGGGTCACCGGCCGCCTCGAAGGCGTGCACCGAGACCTCGTGGGTCTTGATGTGGTCGGGGTGCGGGTAGCCACCGCGCTCGTCGTAGGTGAGCACGACCTGCGGGCGGAACCGGCGGATCAGCGCCACCAGCGGCGCGGCCGCCTCCTCGGTGGGGACCAGCGCGAAGCAGCCCTCGGGCAGCGGCGGCAGCGGGTCGCCCTCGGGCAGGCCGGAGTCGACGAACCCGAGGAACTCCTGCTGGACGCCGAGGATCTCCCGGGCCCGGGCCATCTCCTCGACGCGCAGCTGCGGCAGGCGCTCCCAGATCTCCGGGCGGTCCAGCGAGGGGTTCAGCACCGAGCCGCGCTCACCGCCGGTGCAGGTCGCCACCATCACCTCGACGCCCTCGGCGACGTACTTCGCCATCGTCGCCGCGCCCTTGCTCGACTCGTCGTCGGGGTGGGCGTGCACGGCGAGCAGGCGCAACTGGTCGGCGTCGGTCACCTCCCCAGTGTCCCCCGACGCGCCGACGGAACGCCGCCGACGGGTCCCCCGGAGGGCTGGATGTGGCGCCTGTCACGGGATGCTCCGGTACCGTCCGCTCCCCGGCAGGGAGCGGATCGCGTCCCTGCACGGGCCGCCCGGCCGGTGTTAGCTTGGCCGGATCGACGTCGCCGCCTCCCGACCGGGACGCGGCTCCCGAGCTGTGCAGGAGTACCCCGCGTGACCACCCCCACTGAGAACGAGCAGGGCATCTGGCTGACCCAGGAGGCCCACGACCGGCTGAAGGCCGAGCTCGACCAGTTGGTGGCCGGCCGGCCCGCCATGGCCGCCGAGATCAACGCCCGCCGCGAGGAGGGCGACCTCAAGGAGAACGGTGGCTACCACGCCGCCAAGGAGGAGCAGGGCAAGCAGGAGGGCCGGATCCGGCAGCTGACCGACCTGCTCCGCAAGGCGCGCGTGGGCGAGCCGCCGACGACGGCCACCACCGCCGAGCTCGGCACCGTCATCACCATCCGCTTCCAGGGCGACGACGAGACCGAGAAGTTCCTGCTCGGCTCCCGCGAGATCGCGGGCACCACGGACCTCGCCGTCTACTCGCCGGAGTCGGCGATGGGCTCGGCGATCCTCGGCGCGAAGCCGGGCACCTCGGTCACCTACCAGGCGCCCAACGGCCGCGACATCACCGTCGAGGTCGTCGCCGTCGAGCCGTTCGTCCCCTGACCCGGCCCCGCGTCGTGGCCCGCTCCCGGCGGGCGGAGAACACCGGCTTCGTCTGCGTGCACTGCGCCGCCGACGTCCCCGCGAACACCGACGGGCACTACCGCAACCACTGCCCGGTGTGCCTGTGGTCGCTGCACGTCGACGACCTGCCCGGCGACCGCGCCAGCGACTGCCGGCAGCCGATGCAGCCGATCGGCCTGGTGGAGAAGTCCGGCAAGGGCTGGCAGGTGGTGCACCGCTGCACGGCGTGCGGTCACCGCCAGCCCAACCGGCTCGTCCGCGACGGCGACGCCCCCGACGACCTGGACCTGGTCCTCTCGCTCCCCTGGTTGTAGGCCGCCGCTCCCGGGGCGTTCCTCGCGGTCCGGCGGTGCTGCAGGACCCCCGGAGGACGAGGAACGCCCCGGGAGCGGACGCGCTCAGGCGGGCGCCAGCCCGCGGCGGCGGAGCAGGGGTGCCGGGTCGGCGTCGCGTCCGCGGACGGCGCGGAAGGCCTCCAGCGGATCCACCGACCCGCCGCGGGACAGCAGCCGCTCGCGGAAGACGTCGCCGTTCTCCCGCCGCAGGCCCCCGTTCTCCCGGAACCACTCGACGGTGTCGGCGTCGAGCACCTCCGACCAGATGTAGGAGTAGTAACCCGCCGCGTAGCCGCCGGCGAAGACGTGCTGGAAGTACGTCGTCCGGTAGCGCGGCGGCACCAGGTCGGAGGCGACGCCGGCCGCCTCGAGCGCCCGCCGCTCGAACTCCGCCGGGTCGCCGATCTCGGTCTCCGGGGTGATCCGGTGCCAGGCCTGGTCCAGCAGCGTCGCGGCGAGGTACTCCAGCGTCGCGAACCCCTCGCCCCACAGCCGGGCGGCGTCGAGCGCCTCGACGGCGGACGACGGCAGCGGCTCCCCCGTCTCGACGTGCCGCGCGTAGTGCGCGAGCACCTCCGGCCACAGCGCCCACACCTCGTTGACCTGGCTCGGGAACTCGACGAAGTCCCGCGGCACCGCGGTCCCGGCGAAGCGCGGGTAGGTCACGGCGGAGCTCAGCCCGTGCAGCGCGTGGCCGAACTCGTGGAACAGCGTGTCGACCTCGTCGAGGGTCAGCAGCGTCGGCCGCCCCTCGGGCGCGCGGGCCACGTTGAGGTTGTTGACGACGACCGGCCGGGTGCCCAGCAGCCGCGACTGGGGGACGAACGAGCTCATCCACGCGCCGCCGCGCTTGCCCTCGCGCGCGGTGAAGTCGCCGAGGTAGAGGCCGACCGCCTCGCCGTCGGGACCGCTGACCTCCCACACGCGGACGTCGGGGTGGTAGCCGGCGAGGTCCGGGCGGGGGGTGAACCGGAAGCCGTAGAGCAGCTCCGCGGCGCGGAAGACGCCGTCGACGAGCACCCGGTCCAGCTCGAACCACGACCGCAGCGCGGCGGTGTCGACCGAGTACCGCTCCGCGCGCACCCGCTCGCTGTAGAAGGCCCAGTCCCAGGGCGCGAGCTCCGCGACGCCGTCGCGGGCGGCGACCTCGGCCAGCACCGCGGCCTCCGCCCGCGCGTTCGCCGTCGACGGGCCGACCATCGGGGTGAGCATCGCGTCGACGGCGGCGGTGCTGCCGGCGGTCTGGTCGGCGAGGACCAGGTCGGCGTGGGTGGCGAAGCCGAGCAGCCGGGCGCGCTCGGCCCGCACCCGGGCGATCCGGACGGCCACCGGCCCGTTGTCGTGCTCTCCGGACGACGCGCGGGTCACCGACGCCTCGAACACGCGGCGGCGCAGCTCCCGGTCCCGCAGCTTGGCCAGCACCGGCTGTCCGGTGGGCAGCAGCAGCGGCAGCACGTACCCGTCCAGGCCGCGGTCGGCGGCGGCGCGGGCGGCGGCGGCGACCTCCTCCTCGGACAGCCCGTCGAGCTCGGCGGCATCCGCGACCCGGACGGCGGCGGCCTCGGTGGCCAGCTGCAGGTTCTGCCCGAACTGCGTGGACAGCTCCGACAGCTCCCGGTTCAGCCCCGACAGCCGGGCGCGGCCGGCCTCGTCTAGCCGGGCGCCGGCCAGCACCCGGTCGAGGTGGTGCCGCTCCACCAGCCGGACCGCCTCGGGGTCCAGGTCCGCGGAGTGCCGGTCGGCGTGGACGGCGTCGACGCGGGCGAACAGCGCAGGGTCCAGCCGCAGCGCGTCGACGTGCGCGGCCTCCAGCGGCGCGAGCTCGCGCTCGATCTCCCGCAGCCGCGGCGAGGACAGCGACGAGGACAGGTTGCCGAACACCGCCTCGGCCCGGCGCAGCAGCGCGCCGGAGCGCTCGAGGGCCTCGATCGTGTTCGCGAAGGTCGGCGGCTCGGCCGAGCCGGTGATCGCGGCGATCTCCGCGCGCTGCTCGGCCATCCCGGCCAGGACCGCCTCGCGGCAGTGCTCGAGGGTGATGTCGGCGAACGGCGGCAGCCCGTACGGCAGCGGCGACTCGGCGAACAGCGGGTTGTCAGCGGACACGGCGGGGGCGGACTCGGCGCTCATCGCCGTCCATCCTGCGCCGCCCCGGAGCGTCGGACACGGGTGGCCCGGAACCGGCGAGGTCCCGGGTCACCCGTGTCCAGGCATGACACCGCGGTCCTCCCGGACCGCACCGCGACCACGTGCCGTCCCGGCTGCCGCCGAGCCGGACCCGCCGCTCCTCGCGGAGGCCTCCGGCCCCCACGCGTCCCGGCGACGGCGGCTCCGCCGCCGGGACGAGCGCGCGGATCAGCGGCTGGCGGTGCGCTGGTAGAGGCGGACCGACAGCGGCACGAACACCGCGAGGATGACCGCCGTCCAGATCAGCGTGTACAGCACCGGGTTCTGCAGCGGCCACGCGTCGGGCACCGGGTAGCCGGCGGGCACGTTGCCGAACAGCTCCCGCGCGGCCAGCGTCACCGAGGAGACGGGGTTCCACTCGGCGAAGGTGCGCAGCACCGCCGGGAAGGTCTCCAGCGGCACGAAGGTGTTGGCGATGAACGTCAGCGGGAAGATCACGATGAAGCTGGCGTTGTTCACCACCTCCGGCGTGCGGACCAGCAGCCCCACCACCGCCATCAGCCACGAGATCGCGTAGGCGAACACGAGCAGCACGAGGAACCCGCCCACCGCCTCGCCGATCGAGGAGTTGATCCGCCACCCGACCACCAGGCCGGTCAGCGCCATCACCGTGATCGAGATGACGTTGAGCCCGGAGTCGGCGATCGTGCGCCCGACCAGCACCGCCGACCGGGACATCGGCAGCGACCGGAACCGGTCGATCAGCCCCTTCTGCAGGTCCTCGGCGATGCTCGCGCCGGTGACGGTCGACCCGAAGACGACGGTCTGCGCGAAGATGCCCGGCAGCAGGAACTCCGCGTAGCTGATGCCCGGCGGCAGCCCGCCGATGGCGCCGCCGAACACGTAGCGGAACAGCACCACGAACATGATCGGCGACAGCGTCGCGAACACGATCAGGTCGGGCACCCGCTTGACCTTGATCAGGTTGCGCTTGGTGATGACGACGCTGTCGGACAGCGTCGCGGCCAGCGAGGTCATCGCACGCCTCCCGTGGGGACCGGCTCGGCCGGGGTCTCGTCGGTGGCGCCGGCGTCCCCGCCCTCGGCGGCGTGGCCGGTCAGCGCCAGGAACACGTCGTCGAGGTCGGGGCGGCGCAGCCCGACGTCGAAGATGTCGGCGGTGTGGCCGTCGAGCCGGCGCAGCGCGTCGGCCAGGACCTCCGCGCCGCCGCTGACCGGGATGCTCAGCCGGCGCGCCTGCTCGTCGACGTGCGGCTCGTCCACCGCCAGCGGCCGCAGCCGCGCGACCATCTCCGGCAGGGCGCCGGCGTCGGTGACCGCGAACTCCAGCCGCTGCCCGCCGACCTGCGCCTTGAGCTCGTCGGCCGTGCCGCGCGCGATCGCCCGGCCGCGGTCGATGACCACCATCCCGTCGGCCAGCCGGTCGGCCTCCTCCAGGTACTGGGTGGTGAGCAGGATCGTCGTCCCGCCGTCGGCGAGGTCGGCGATGAACTCCCACATCGCCAGCCGGCTGCGCGGGTCCAGCCCGGTGGTGGGCTCGTCGAGGAAGAGCACCCGCGGCCGGGCGATGAGCGAGGCGGCGATGTCCAGCCGCCGGCGCATGCCGCCGGAGTAGGTCTTCGCCGGCCGGTTCGCGGCGTCGGTGAGGTCGAACCGCTCGAGCAGCTCCCCCGCCCGGGCCCGCGACTCCCGCTTCCCCAGCCGGTACAGCCGGCCCACCATCTCCAGGTTCTCGAAGCCGGTCAGGTACTCGTCGACCGCGGCGTACTGCCCGGTCAGCCCGATGACCGAGCGCACCCGGTCCGGCTCCCGGACGACGTCGACGCCGGCCACCTGCGCGCGCCCGCCGTCGGGCTGCAGCAGCGTGGTCAGGATGCGGACGACGGTCGTCTTGCCCGCGCCGTTGGGCCCGAGCAGGCCGAGCACCGTGCCCTCGGGAACGGCGAGGTCCACCCCCGCCAGCGCCGTGTTCGACCCGAAGCGCTTCTGCAGTCCCTCGACGAGGATCGCGTCGTTCATGACAGGGAAACTAGGTGTGAGCACCGACACTTCCCGAGTCCTTTTCGCGACCCGCGAACGACCCGACGCCTGCTGTTCTCCCCCACGACACCTCTCCCTGTCCGACGGTCCCGGAGGGCAGACCGACGGACGCGGGAGAAGTGAGCGCTAGGCCTCCGAGACGGCGAAGCCGGCCTGCTCGAGCGCGCCGGCGACGGTCCGCGCGTGGTCCGGGCCGCGGGTCTCGAGGACGACGAACACCTCGACCTGCCCGAGGTCCAGGCGCGTCGCCGTCCGCTCGTGCTCGACCTCGAGGACGTTCGCGCCGGCCTCGGCCAGGACGGCGAGCACCGCGGCCAGCGACCCCGGCCGGTCGGGGACGGCCAGGCGCAGCCGCAGGTACCGGCCGGCGGCGGCCATGCCGTGCTGGACCACCTTCATCATCAGCACCGGGTCGACGTTGCCGCCGGACACCACGGCGACCACCGGCGGCCGGAACACCTCCGGCTCGGCCATCACGGCCGCGACCGCGGCCACCCCGGCCGGCTCGACGACGAGCTTGGCCCGCTCCAGGCAGAACAGCAGCGCGCGGGAGAGGTCCTCCTCCCCCACCGTGCGCACGTCGTCGACCAGGTCGCGGACGTGCGCGAGGGTGAGGTCGCTGGGCGCGCCGACGGCGATCCCGTCGGCCATCGTGGACACCCCGGTCAGCGCCACCGGCCGCCCGGCGGCCAGCGACCCGGGGAAGGCGGCGGCCCCGGCCGCCTGCACCGCCACGACCCGCGCCTCGGGCCGCCGTGCCCGCACCGCGGCGGCCACCCCGGACACCAGCCCGCCGCCGCCGGTGCAGACGACGACGGTGGCGACGTCGGGGCACTGCTCGAGCAGCTCCAGCCCGACCGTCC
Organism: Geodermatophilus sp. SYSU D00663; assembly: GCF_054050655.1. Taxonomy (NCBI): domain Bacteria; kingdom Bacillati; phylum Actinomycetota; class Actinomycetes; order Geodermatophilales; family Geodermatophilaceae; genus Geodermatophilus; species Geodermatophilus sp. SYSU D00663. The sequence goes on from NZ_JBJGZT010000023.1 coordinate 47,060, forward strand.
CCTGCCCGGCGATGACGTCGGGGTGGTCGAAGGGGTGGATGAACACCGCCCCGGTCGCCCCGGCGTGCTCGACGGCGGCCGCCAGCGCCGCGGTCAGGTCGACCCCGACCAGGCGCGCGTCGGCGCCGTAGCCACGGGTGGCGGCGACCTTCGGCAGCGGCGCGGACTCGGGCATGAACACCGTGGCGCGGACACCGAGCATCCGGGCGGCCAGCGCCACCCCCTGCGCGTGGTTGCCGGCGCTGGCCGCGACGACCCCGCGGGCCCGCTCCTCCGCGGTCAGCCGGGACAGCCGCACGTAGGCGCCGCGGAACTTGAACGAGCCGGTGTGCTGCAGGTTCTCGCACTTGAGGTGCACCGGACCGCCGACCCGCTCGGCCAGCGCCCGCGAGTGCTCCAGCGGCGTGCGCCGGGCGACCCCGTCGAGCAGCCCGGCGGCGGCGACGACGTCGGCTCCGGTGACCAGCTCCGCTCCCATGCCCCGATCCTCGCAGGGAGCGCGATCCCGACCCGGCCGACGCAGCGGCTCCCGCATCGTGCCTGGTCGTCGTACCGTGGCTGAGGTGACGGACGTCGCCCCAGCGCAGACCCCACCCGCACCCACGACCCTCGGCGAGCTCCGTGCCAGCGGAGCCGTCGCCCGGCCGGTCAAGGCCGAGATCCGCGCCAACCTGCTCGCCCGCCTGGGCGCCGGCGAGCCCACCCTCCCGGGCATCGTCGGCTTCGAGGACACCGTCGTCCCCGAGGTCGAGCGGGCCCTCATCGCCGGCCACGACCTCGTCCTGCTGGGCGAGCGCGGCCAGGGCAAGACCCGCCTCATCCGCACCCTCGTCGGCCTGCTCGACGAGTGGACGCCGGTCCTCGCCGGCAGCGAGCTCAACGAGCACCCGCTGCAGCCGATCAGCGTGTGGGCGCACCGTCAGATCGCCGAGCACGGCGACGACACCCCGGTCGGCTGGCTGCACCGCAGTGAGCGCTTCGGCGAGAAGCTGGCCACCCCCGACACCAGCGTGGGCGACCTCATCGGCGACGTCGACCCGATCAAGGTGGCCGAGGGCCGCACGCTGGGCGACCCCGAGACGGTCCACTACGGCCTGGTCCCGCGCACCAACCGCGGCATCTTCAGCGTCAACGAGCTGCCCGACCTCGCCGAGCGGATCCAGGTCGCGCTGCTCAACGTGCTCGAGGAGCGCGACATCCAGATCCGCGGCTACCGCGTGCGGCTGCCGCTGGACCTGCTGCTCGTGGCCAGCGCCAACCCGGAGGACTACACCAACCGCGGGCGGATCATCACCCCGCTCAAGGACCGCTTCGGCGCCGAGGTGCGCACCCACTACCCGCTCGAGCTCGCCGACGAGATCCGCCTGCTGGACCAGGAGGCACGGACCAGCGGCCTCGGCGCCCCCAGCGGGCATGACGCGTTCGACGCCCCCGTCGTCCCCCAGCACCTGGTCGAGATCGTCGCCCGGTTCACCCGGCTGGTCCGCGAGTCCAGCCACGTCGACCAGCGATCCGGCGTCAGCGCCCGGTTCGCGATCGCCGGGCTGGAGACGGTGGCCGCCTCCGCCGTCCGCCGTGCCGCGATCGCCGGGGAGACCCGGCCGGTGGCCCGGGTGGTCGACCTGCCGGGGGTCGTCCCGGCCAGCCGCGGCAAGGTCGAGTTCGCCGACGCCGGCAGCGACCCCGACGACGACCGGGAGGTGGAGGTGCTGGAGCACCTGCTGCGGCAGGCGACCGCGCAGACCTTCCGGGCCCGGTGCGGCGGGCTGGACCTGACCGGCCTGCAGGAGCACTTCACCGGCGGCGAGACCGTCGAGTCCGGCGAGCTGGTGCCGGGCGCGGCGCTGCTGGGCCAGCTGGGCACCATCCCGCGGCTGGCCGAGCTGCTGGGCCGCCTCGGCGTCCCGGAGGGCGAGGAGTCCGCCGAGCAGGCGGCCGCCGCGGTCGAGTTCGCCCTCGAGGGGCTCTACCTCACCCGCCGGCTGGCCAAGGACACCGACGGCACCCGCACGGTGTACGGGGCCTGACGGTGGCGCGCCCACGCCCCGGCAGGGGGTACCGGTACGGCCGCTGGCGGGGCGGGCCCGACCCGCTGGCCCCGCCCTACGACCTGGGCAGCGCCGTCGACGAGATCGGCGACTCGGTGCTCGGCGGGAGCGGCGTCCGCGAGGCGCTGCGGGAGCTGCTGCGCCGCGGCATGGACGGCCGGCGCGGGCTCGACGAGCTGCGCCGCTCGGTGCGGGAGCGGCTGCGGCAGGCCCGCACCGCGGGCCGGATGGACGGCACGCTGCAGGAGGTCCGCGAGCTGCTCGACCGGGCGCTCGCGGCCGAGCGCCGGGAGCTGTTCCCCGACCCCGACGACCTGGCCCGGCTCAAGGAGGCCGAGCTCGACGCGCTGCCGCAGGACACCGCGGGCGCGGTCCGGGCGCTCAAGGAGTACGACTGGGCCTCGGCCGAGGCCCGGCAGACCTACGACCAGATCCAGGACCTGCTGCGGCGGGAGGTGCTCGACAGCTCCTTCGCCAACATGAAGCAGGCGCTGCAGAACGCCACCGAGCAGGACGTGCAGGCGGTCAAGGACATGGTCGCCGACCTGTCGCAGCTGGTGGACGCGCACAACCGCGGTGAGGACACCGAGGAGCGCTTCCGCGAGTTCATGGAGAAGCACGGGCAGTTCTTCCCCGACGACCCCCAGTCGGTGGACGAGCTGATCGACTCCCTCGCCCGCCGGGCCGCCGCGCAGGAGCGGATGATGGCCGGCCTGTCGCCCGAGCAGCGGGCGGAGCTGGCCGACCTGATGGCGCAGACCATGTCCGACCTGGGGCTGGCCAGCGAGATGGCCCACCTGCAGGACGCGCTGCGCCAGGCCCGTCCCGACCTGCCCTGGGGCCAGCGCGGCCAGGTGCCCGACGGCGAGCAGGGCCTGGGCCTCGGCGACGCCACCAGCGCCGTCGCGGAGCTGGCCGACCTCGAGGCGCTGTCCAACCAGCTCTCGCAGGGCTACGCCGGCGCCTCGCTGGCCGACGTCGACGAGGAGCTGCTGGAGCAGGCGCTGGGCCGCGAGGCCGTCGACGACCTCGCGGCGCTGCGGCAGATGGAGCGCGAGCTGGAGCGGCAGGGCTACCTCAACCGCTCCGACGGCAAGCTGGAGCTCTCGCCGAAGGCGGTGCGCCGGCTGGGCGCCACCGCGCTGCGGCGGGTGTTCGCCAAGCTCGACGCCACCGGCCGCGGCGAGCACGACGTCGCCGACGCCGGCGCCGCCGGGGAGCTCACCGGCAGCTCGCGGGAGTGGCAGTTCGGCGACGAGCAGCCGCTCGACGTCGTCCGCACGGTCCGCAACGCCGTGCTGCGCACCGCCGGCGACCCGCACGGGGACGGCGACCGCCGGGTCCGCATCGCCGTCGAGGACTTCGAGGTCGTGGAGACCGAGCGGCGCACCGGCGCCGCGGTCGCGCTGCTGGTCGACCTGTCCTACTCGATGGCGCTGCGCGGCACGTGGGGGGCGGCCAAGTCGACGGCGATGGCGCTGCACTCGCTGGTGACCACCCGCTTCCCGCAGGACGCGATCCAGATCATCGGGTTCTCGTCGACCGCGCAGGTGCTCAAGCCCGAGACGCTGGCCGAGCTGAGCGTCGACACGCTGCAGGGCACCAACCTGCAGCACGGGCTGATCCTCGCCCGCCGGTTCCTGGCCCGGCACCGGGACGCGGAGCCGGTGGTCCTCGTGGTCACCGACGGCGAGCCGACGGCGCACCTGGAGGAGGACGGCACGCCGTACTTCTGCTGGCCGCCGATGCCCGAGACGATCGCCCGGACCGTCGCCGAGGTGGAGCGGGTGGCCCGGTCCGGCGCGACGCTCAACGTGTTCGCGCTCGACCCCGAGCCGGGGCTGGTGCACTTCGTCCACGACATCACCGCGCGCGCCGGCGGCCGGGTCTTCACGCCCGACAGCGAGCGGCTCGGCGAGTACGTCGTCGCGGACTACCTGCGCACCCGTCGGGGACGCCGGGCCCGCTGAGGGGAGGGGTCGCCGCGAGCCCCGGGCCCGCGGCGGCCCTACCCGGACCGGCGGGCGGCCACCGGCCCTCAGCGGCGGCGCAGCACCCGGCCGTCGGGGAGGGTGCGACCGCTCAGGAGCGCGACCAGCGGGCCGCTGTCCGCGCGGACGACCTCACCGTCGCCCCGGCTCCACGCGGTGTCGGCGGCCTCGAGGCGGACACCGGTCAGGTCGAGCCCGAAGACGGCGCCGTCCGCGGCGGCGAGCCGGTCGAGGACGGCGACCACGGCCCCGGCCGGTGCGACCGGCGGCCGCCCGAGCGCGACGGTCACGTCCAGGGAGTGGATGACGGCGTGGCTCAGGGCCCCGGCCGCGCCACCGCCCGGCGGCTGCCACCCGTGCAGGACCGGCGAGCGCAGGGCGTCCAGCAGCTCGGCTGCCGGCAGGGAGGCGTCGCGGTCCGCCACGGTGTCGGAGAGCCGGGCGAAGTCCCCGCCCGCGGCCGCCATCTCGGCCCCGAACTGCTCGGCCGACAGCCGCGCGGGCATCGTCACGTGCGCCACCACGTGCCGGACCTGCCAGCCCGCGCACAGCGAGGGGGCGTCCCAGGTGCCGGCCGGCCCGGAGGCCAGCAGGTCCGCCAGGCCGTCGTACGTCTGCCCCACCCAGGACCGGAGGTCGTGCGCGTCCACCTCGTGCAGGCTCTCCGCCATCTCGTCCCCTTCTCTCGTCCGGCTGGTCAGGGTGCCGGGTCACGGGCGCCCAGGGGTGGACGCCCCGCGGCGGAGGAACTCATCGGTCCTGGCCCGGACGGGGCTGGGCCGCTGGGCGCCGGGGGCGGCCGCGGTCGGTCGGCTGCTCGTCGGCGGCGCACGTGCGTGGGTCCGGGGCGCCGCGTTGCGCCGGGCAGCCGGTGACCGGGCGCCGGCCCCTCCCGGCCGCGGTCCACGCTCGGTGCTCGCCCGATAGCGTGGCGCCGTGTCCCGATCGACCCGGCTCCTCCGCGCCGGCCTGCTCACCGCGGCCGGCGCCCTGCTGATCGCCGGCTGCGGAGGCGGCGGGGACGACTCCTCCGCGGCGTCGAGGCCACCCCGGTCGTGACGCAGCTGAGCGCCGCCCTCGAGGCGACCGAGACCCGGGGCGTCGCGGCCCTGCCGCCCCTGCTCGACCAGGCCGTCACCGCGTTCGACGGCGTGACCGCCCCCGGGGAGGTCGCCGCCGACCGGCAGGCGGTCCGCGACGGGCTCGCGCGGCTGCGCGCCCAGGTCGGCGCCATCGACCCGGACAGCCCGGGCGCCGACGGGCGGGTGGACGGCGCCGTCACCGCCGTCGAGGGCTCGGCGGCCGGACCGGCGCTGTCGCGCGTCGGGGCCCACCACGACCGGAACTGCGGCTCCGGGGCCGCGCCCACGAGGTGACCGTCACGGTCGAGGAGGTCGGCGTCGACGTCGTCCTGCCGCTGCGCAGCGCCGTCCTGCGCGACGGCGGGCCGGCCGCGATGCCCGGCGACGACGACCCCGCGACCGTGCACCTCGCGGCCCGGACCGCCGACGGGCGGGTGGTCGGCGTCGTCCGGCTGTCGCCCGCTCCCTGCCCGTGGCAGCCGGCCCGGGCGCCGTGGCAGCTGCGCGGCATGGCCACCGACCCCGCCGTGCGGGGCACCGGGGCCGGCCGCGCGCTGGTCGCGGCCGGCCGGGAGCTGCTCGCCGCGCGGGACGCGGACCTGCTGTGGTGCGACGCCCGCGTCCCCGCGGCCGGCTTCTACGAGCGGATGGGCTTCCGCGTGGTGACCGCGCCGTTCGACGTCGCGGGCATCGGCCCGCACGTCGGCATGCTCACCCCACTCGGAGCGGGTGGGCGCCGCTCGAGCTGATCCCGGGGATGCGTCCGGCGCGGAAGGCGTCGACGAACAGCCGGTGGTCCTCCTGCGTCTGCCGCGCGTAGGAGTGCGCGAAGTCGACCAGGTCGGCGACGAACTCCTCGCGCCGGCCGCCGACCATCGCCGACACAGCGTCCTCGGTCTGGAAGTCGACCAGCGTGTGGTCGCTGTCGACGTCCCCGACGCAGTGCATCTTCGCCGTCGCCCGGCCCAGCTGGGCCACGACCGGGGCGATCTCCTCGGGCTCGGTGAGGTCCTCCCAGTCCAGGTCCACCTCGTAGGGCGAGAGCTCCTGGACGACGAACCCGACGCCGTCGATCTCGGTGTGGCCGAGGAACTGCGAGGCGTTGGCCTGCAGCGCCCGCTGGCTGACCGCGGTGCGGTGCCCGTGGTGCTCGAAGTAGGAGCGGATCCGCTCGTCGCGGACGATCCGGCTGGGCGCGGCCACGTTGCCCTGCTTGAGCGACAGGACGACGTCGTTCTCCAGCGCCTGGTCGTAGCCCTCGAGCAGCACGTTGTAGGCGGGCAGGCCGGCGCTGCCGATGCCGAACCCGCCCGTGCCGATGACGTCCTTGACGTCGTAGGCGACGTCGCGGCGGCGCACCGGCGGGACGACGGTTTCCCGCCAGCGGTCCAGCGCGGCGAGCACCCGGTCGCGCTCGGCGTCCTCGAGCCGGCGGGTGCGGCCGCCGTCGGCGAACCGCCGCTGGTAGGTCTCGACGACGGTCGTGCGGTCGAGCAGCGCGGCCCGCGTGCGGGTGGTCGTCTCGAGGATCGCCTCGCGGACGGCCCCCTCGGTGTTCGCGGCGGTCAGCGCGAACGAGCGGTCGTCGTCGGAGCGGCGGAACGCCTCCACCTGGTCCAGGTAGGCGCCGAGGTAGGTGCCGACCAGCTCCCCGATCACGTCGTCGCCCAGGGCCTTGCGCCACGCCAGCAGCGCGAAGCTGGCGGCGAACCGGCGCAGGTCCCAGGTGACCGAGCCGACGTAGGCCTCGTCGAAGTCGTTGACGTCGAACACGATCCGCCCGGCGCCGTCCATGTAGGTGCCGAAGTTCTCCGCGTGCAGGTCGCCCTGGATCCACACCCGGCTGGTCCGCTCGTCGCACCAGGGGTCCTCGAGGCGGTCCATGTCGGCGTAGAAGAGGCAGGCGCTGCCTCGGTAGAACGCGAAGGGGTCGGCGGCCATCTTGCGGAACTTGGTGCGGAAGGCGTCGGCGTCGACGGCCATCAGCTCGGAGAAGGCCTCGACCAGGACGTCGACGATCAGCTGCGAGCGGTCACCGGGAGTTCGATCGGGGGCCACCCGTCGGGGGGATTCGGACACGGGGCGCACCGTAGGGGCCGACTAGCCTGCAGGACAGACGGTTGCGCGGCGCGACGGGCGGGGTGGCGGTGACGAGGGCGAGCAGGGCGCGACGGCTGGCGGCCGGCGCCGCCTACGGCGGCACCGGGCTGGGCCTGGCCGGGGCCGGGCTGCTCGGGCTGCTCCGCCTCCAGGCCCTCGCGGCCCGCCGTCGGGTGGAGGCGCGGACGTCGAAGCAGGACCCGCCCTCCGGCGACGGCGTCTACGGCCGGGGCCGCGGCAAGCCGATCGTGTTCACCGTGCTCGGCGACTCCAGCGCCGTCGGCCTGGGCGTCACGCGCGCCACGGAGACGCCCGGCGTGCTGCTCGCCGCCGCGCTGACCGAGCTCGCCGAGCGCCCCGTGCGGCTGGTCCGGCTGGCCGTCTCCGGCGCCGAGTCCTGCGAGCTGGACCCGCAGGTCGAGGCCGCGCTGGCCCAGCGGCCCGACGTCGCGCTGATCATGATCGGCGCCAACGACGTCACCACCCGCACCCGGCCGTCGGTGTCGGTGCGCCACCTGGCCGACGCGGTGCGGCGGCTGCGCGAGGCGGGCGCGCAGGTCGTCGTCGGCACCTGCCCCGACCTCGGGACGATCCGGCCGATCGGGCAGCCGCTGCGGCTGCTGGCCCGGCGGTGGAGCCGCCAGCTGGCCGCGGCGCAGACGATCGCCGTCGTGGAGGCCGGCGGGCGGACGGTCTCGCTCGGCTCGGTGCTCGGGCCGAGCTTCGCCCAGGACCGCTCGCTATTCAGCGTCGACGAGTTCCACCCCAGCGCGGCCGGCTACGCGCAGGCCGCCGCGGTCATCCTCCCCGCGCTCGCCGACGCCATCGGCGTCTGGCCCGCCCGGGCCGAGCGCGGCCGGCTGCGCCGCACCTCGGTGCGCCCGGTGGCCCAGGCGGCGGCGCGGGCCGCCGGGCGCCCGGGCACCGAGGTGCGGGCCACCGAGGTCCGCGGCTCGGGCACCGGACCGCTGGGCCCCTGGGCGCGGCTGCTGCGCCGCCGGCCCACCGAGCTGCCCACGCCCGAGGAGGCCGGCCAGGCCAGGGAGGCGTCGGTCGGGTGAGCGCCGCGTGACCTGCAACACAGCGACGCTCTGTTCCCGGTACACCCGCGACCGGTCGCGCACCCGGGGGTAGTTTCCGGGGTGACCCGACACCCGGCACCCCCGGCCGGGAGCCCCTCACCGTGGAGGACCCCATGCCCGAAGCCGTCATCGTCGCGACCGCGCGCTCCCCCATCGGGCGCGCGTTCAAGGGGTCGCTCAAGGACCTGCGCCCCGACGACCTGACCGCCACCATCGTCCGCGCGGCGCTGGACAAGGTCCCCGCCCTGGACCCGACCGACATCGACGACCTGATCCTCGGCTGCGGCCTGCCCGGCGGCGAGCAGGGCCACAACATGGGCCGCGTCGTCAGCGTGCTCCTCGGCATGGACCACCTGCCGGGCACCACGATCACCCGCTACTGCTCGTCGTCGCTGCAGACGACCCGCATGGCCATGCACGCGATCAAGGCCGGTGAGGGCGACGTCTTCATCTCCGCGGGCGTCGAGATGGTCTCCCGCTTCGTGAAGGGCAACAGCGACTCGCTGCCCGACACCCACAACCCGGTCTTCACCGACGCCGAGGCGCGCGTGGCCAAGACCGCCGAGAGCGGCGCCGACTCGTGGACCGACCCGCGGGAGAACGGCGAGATCCCCGACATCTACATCGCCATGGGGCAGACCGCCGAGAACCTGGCGCTGCTCAAGGACGTCTCCCGCCAGGAGATGGACGAGTTCGCCGTCCGCAGCCAGAACCTGGCCGAGAAGGCCATCGCCGAGGGCTTCTGGGAGCGGGAGATCACCCCGGTCACCACCCCCGACGGCACCGTCGTCAGCAAGGACGACGGCCCGCGTCCCGGCACCACCCTCGAGGGCATCTCCGGCCTCAAGCCGGTCTTCCGCCCCGACGGCCGGGTCACCGCCGGCAACGCCTGCCCGCTCAACGACGGCGCCGCCGCGGTCGTGGTCATGAGCGACACCAAGGCCCGCGACCTCGGCCTCACCCCGCTGGCCCGCATCGTCTCCACCGCGGTGACCGGCCTGTCGCCGGAGATCATGGGCTACGGCCCGGTCGACGCCTCGAGGCTCGCGCTGCAGCGGGCGGGCATGACCATCGACGACATGGACCTCGTCGAGATCAACGAGGCCTTCGCCGCGCAGGTCATCCCGAGCTACCGGGACCTGGGCATCGACATCGACAAGCTGAACGTGCACGGCGGCGCGATCGCCGTCGGTCACCCCTTCGGCATGACCGGCGCCCGCATCACCGGCACGCTGCTCAACGGCCTGCAGACCACGGACGGCACCTTCGGCCTGGAGACCATGTGCGTCGGCGGCGGCATGGGCATGGCGATGGTGCTGGAGCGCCTCTCCTGAGCCGCTCCCGGCACGCCACGGCGGCCCGGTCCCCTCGGGGGCCGGGCCGCCGTCGTCCCGGGTGCGGGATCAGCCGCGCAGCGGCCGGAAGGCCGCGCGGACCTCGGTCGCGAACAGCTCGGGCTCCTCCCAGGCGGCGAAGTGCCCGCCGCGCTCGACCTCGTTGAAGTAGGTGAGGGTGGGGTAGGACCGCTCGGCCCAGCTGCGCGGGGTCCGCCAGATCTCGCCCGGGAACGTGGTGAAGCCGACCGGGACCGAGACCTCCGGGGGCGCCTGACCGACCGCGGCCGCGGCGGGGGCGTCGGGGCCGTAGCTCTCCCAGTAGGACCGGGCGGCCGAGGTGCCGGTGCCGGTCAGCCAGTACGTCGTGATGTTGTCCAGCACGTGGTCCCGGGTGAGGTTGCCGGTGGGCTGCCCGTCGGTGAAGGCGCGGGCCATCTTGTAGTAGGAGTCGGTGTCGTGGTCGAGCATCCAGGCGGCCAGGGCGACGGGTGAGTCGAGCAGCCCGTAACCGATGGTCTGCGGCCGGGTGGCCTGCTCGAGGAAGTAGGCGAAGCCGCTCGACCGGAAGGTGGCGATCGCGGCGAGAGCCGCCTGCTCCTGCTCGGTGTCGCCCGGCAGAGGACCGCCCAGGGCGGTCACGAGCAGGTTGAGGTGGATGCCGAGCAGCCCCTCGGGCGCCTGCCGGCCCATCGCGTCGGTGACTCCGGCGCCCACGTCGCCGCCCTGGGCCACGTAGCGGGTGTAGCCGAGGCGGCGCATCAGCTCGGCCCAGGCGCGCCCGACGCGGGCGACGTCCCAGCCCAGCTCCCGCGGCTCGGCGGAGAAGCCGTAGCCGGGCAGGGACGGCAGCACGAGGTGGAAGGCGTCCTCGGCGCGGCCGCCGTGCGCGGTCGGGTCGGTGAGCGGGCCGACGGTCTCGAGCAGCTCGACGACCGAGCCCGGCCAGCCGTGCGTCATGACTAGCGGCAGCGCGTCCTCGTGCCGCGAGCGCACGTGCAGGAAGTGGACCTCCACCCCGTCGATCTCGGTGGTGGCCTGCGGCAGCGCGTTGATCCGCGCCTCGCACGCGCGCCAGTCGTAGTCGGTGAGCCAGTGGCGCACGAGGGCCTGCACCGTCGCCAGCTGCACGCCCTGCGACCGGTCCGCGACCAGCTCCGCGGAGGGCCACCGCGTCGCGGCGACGCGCCGGCGCAGGTCGAGCAGGTCCGCCTCGGGGACGGCGATCCGGAACGGGCGGATGGCGGTGGGGTCGGCTCCGGCGGCGGTCCGCGGCGGGGGCACGGCCCCGGGGACGGAGACGGTGGTCGGGTCGGTGGGAGCGGACATCCGGGCCTCCTGGCGCGGGCTGGGGGTGGACCCGCTCGCGGGCCCTCCCCACCCCAGCACCGTCCGGCCGCCCCCGCATCGTCCGTGGCGGACGATCCGGCGTCGTCCGGCCCGGCAGACGCCGGTGGCCCGGCCCCCGAGGGGAACCGGGCCACCGGGACGTGCTGCGGGTCAGTTGTCCTGGAAGTAGGACAGCAGCCGCAGGATCTCCAGGTACAGCCAGACGACCGTGACGAGCAGGCCGAAGGCGATGTACCAGGCGAACTTGGCCGGGGCGCCGCGGCGGATCGCCTGGTCGGCCATGTCGAAGTCGAGCAGCAGCGAGAAGGCCGCCACACCGATCACGACGAGGCTGAAGACGATGGCCAGCGGGCCGCCGTCACGCAGGCCCAGGCCGCCCGGGACGAAGAACGACACGAGCAGGTTGACCAGGACCAGGGCCAGGACGCCGAACAGGGCGCCGACGATCCAGCGGGTCAGCTTGGGGGTGACCCGGATGGCGCCGGTCTTGTAGACGACGAGCATGCCGGCGAAGACACCGAAGGTGCCGATCACCGCCTGGATCACGATCCCGGGGTAGACCGTGTTGAAGGCCTCGCTGATGGCGCCGAGCGCGACACCGTAGAGCGCGCCGTAGGCCAGCGTCGCCGCCGGGTTGGCGATCTGCTTGAAGCTGATCACCAGGCCCAGGACGAAGGCCACGAGCACCGCGGGCAGCGCCAGGCCCCACGCGGCCTGGCCGGGCAGCGCCCAGACGGCGGCGGCGGCCAGGACGGTGACGAGGAACGACAGACCCGTCTTCTGGACGACGTCGTCCATCGTCATGTAGCGGGTGGCCGGCGGCCCGTACGGCCCGGCGGGGGCCGGGGCGCCGTAGCCCTGGGGCGCGCCGTAGCCCTGCGGGGCGCCGTAGCCCTGGGGCGCGCCGTACTGCTGGCCGTGGGGCTGGCCGTACTGCTGCTGACCGGGAGCGGCGTAGCCCTGCTGGCCGTACTGCTGGCCGTAGCCGGGAGCGCCGTAGCCCTGGCCGTACGGCTGGCCACCGCCGGACGCGGCGTTGGCGAAGCCCCGGCCGAAGACCGGGTTGGAGCTGGGCATCGTCATCTCCTCGAGGTGACTGGTCGGTCGGTGGGCTGCTACCTCGCACCCCACTCGGTTCCTACAACGCCGCAGGTGGCCTGCGCGTTCCTGACCCTGCCAGTACCCCCGACCGGGTGGGAAGACGCGCCGGGGGCGCGACACCGTGCGGTGCCGCGCCCCCGGGTCGTGCGGGGAGGTGGAGGTCAGGCCTCGACCCCGCCGTGGTCGTGGTCGTGGTCGTGGTCCGGCGAGAGGCCGCCACCGCCGGCCTTCTGCTCCGGGGTCACCCGGAACTGGCGGTCGGTCGGGTCCTCCTCGAACGTGCCACCCGGCACCGGCCGGCCGGCCACGCCGTTCACCCGGGACGTGTCGTAGCCCAGGGTCAGCACCGAGTAGGCGATGGCGTCGGAGTTCGTTTCGAGTGCCTTCGGGTCGACGTTGTCGATCGTGTCCCCGGCCTGGTGGTAGTTCGGGTCGTAGGCGACCCCGGCGGTACCGCCGTACAGCGGCACCTGGTACGCCTGCTTGAGGACCTCGGCGCCGGTGAACAGGCCCCCGGAGGGGATGCCGTTCTCGATGAACGCCTGGTAGTCGCTGCGGCCGCTGAACTCGCTGCCCTCGTACCACAGGCCCTGCGCCTCGAAGTAGTCCTCGAGGACGTACTCGATCTGGGCCGAGCCCTCGGGGACCGTCACCGGCGCCCGGAAGTCCGACTGGTCGCCGTCGTAGACGAACCGGGCGAAGTTCGGCGAGCCGACCATGTCGAAGTTCAGGTACAGCCCGATGTCGGCCTTCTGCTGGTCGCTCAGCTGCGAGACGTAGTGCTCGGAGCCGAGCAGGCCGAGCTCCTCGGCGCCCCACCAGGCGAACCGGATGGTGTTCTCCGGCTTGAGCTTGGTGATGTTCTCGGCGACCTCGAGGATCGCCGCGCTGCCGGAGCCGTTGTCGTTGATGCCCGGGCCCGCGAGCACGGAGTCGAGGTGCGCACCGGCCATGACCACGTTGTCCGAGGTGCGGCCGGGCAGTTCGGCGACGACGTTGTAGGTGTCGCGGATCTCGCTCTCCGCGTCGACGGCCAGGTCGACGGTCGTGCCCGCGGCGGCGAGCTCCTGGCCCAGGGCCGTGGGGACGCCGATGACCGGGATGGTGATCCCGGGAGCGCCCAGGGTGCCGTTGAGCGGGCCGGCCGTGTTGTTGAAGACGATGACCGCGGAAGCCCCGGCGGCCTCGGCGTTCTGCGCCTTGACGGCGAAGGCGCAGCCGCCCCGCTGGACGAGGGCCACCGACTCGGCTGCGAGGCCGGCGAAGTCAGCGGCCTCGCAGCCGCTGCCCAGACCCGCGCCGGCGAGGTCGACCGGGGCGACGACGCCGTCGTCGACCGTGCCCGGGCCGGTGTAGGTCATCGGCGCGTAGTCGGTGCCCACCGTGTACGTCGTCGCCGTGGGCGCGACGCGGCTGAACGAGCTCTCACCCAGCCGGAAGAACGGGAACTCGAACCCCTGGACGTGGACGGTGTAGCCGACCGCCTCCAGCCGCTCCTCCACGTAGTCGACCGAGGCGTCGTAGCCCGCGGTGCCCGAGGCGCGGTTGCCGCCGTTATCGTCGGCGATCGCCTGGAACGCCTCGAGGTGCTCCGTGACGCCCTCGAGCGTGACGCACTCGGTCAGCTTGGCGACGGTGTTGTTGGTGCGGGTCTCGCAGCCGCCGGCGGCACCGGCGGGCAGCGCGGCGACCACGCTCCCGGCCAGCGCGATGGCGCCGGCACTGCCGATCACGGTGAGCCGCGACCGGCGGGACGGGTGGACCTGGGTCATGGACGACGTCCCCTCGAACGTAGGGTGTGAGCTCCGTTGCTCAGGGTCACCTTGTCAAGACGGTCACGGGGGACGTCAACCCCTGGATTTCCTCACCTGCATGCGCTATGGGCCGGAAGAACTGCGGGTGCGGACCGGTGCCCCCGGTGGGACTCGAACCCACACTGCGACCCTTTTAAGGGGCCTGCCTCTGCCGATTGGGCCACGGGGGCGGGCGCGCTGCGGACGGCTGCCCGGTGCCGCCCAGCCTAGGGCGGCCCTCCGGCCGCGCTCCGGCTCAACCGGTCCCAGCGAGCTCCGTGGCCCGGGACAGGACGGCGTCCAGCATCGGCTCGGTCAGCCGGCCGGTGAACGTGTTCTGCTGGCTGACGTGGTAGCTGCCGAGCAGGGTCAGCGGCCCGCGCGGCCCCTCCAGCGCCACCTCCACGCCGTGGCCGAACGCCGGCCGCGGGCGGGGCAGGGCGTACCCCGCCCCGGCGAGGACCGGCCACAGGGCCGTCCAGCCGAACCCGCCGAGGACGACGACCACCCGCAGGTCGGGCAGCAGCGCCAGCTCGCGGGCCAGCCACGGCGAGCAGGTGTCGCGTTCGGCCGGCGCCGGCGCGTTGTCCGGGGGCGCGCAGCGGACCGCGGCGGCCACCCGCACGCCGGTGAGCTCGAGGCCGTCCCCGACGTGCGTCGACGTCGGCTGGCTGGCCAGGCCCGCCCGCCACAGCGCGGCGAAGATCCAGTCGCCGCTGCGGTCGCCGGTGAAGACCCGCCCGGTGCGGTTGCCGCCGTGCGCGGCCGGCGCCAGCCCGACGACGGCGATCCGCGCGTCGGCCGGGCCCAGGCCGGGCACCGGGCGGCCCCAGTAGTCCTGGCCGCGGAAGGACGCGCGCTTGACCCGGGCGACCTCCTCGCGCCAGGTCACCAGGCGCGGGCAGGCCCGGCAGCCCGAGATCCGGGCGTCCAGGACGGCGAGGTCGCGGGCCGCGCGCGCCGACCGGGCCACCCCCGCCGGCGTCCGCGTGACCGGGAACCCCTGCGCGTCGACCGCCACCCGCCCAGTGGACCACCCGCCCGGGGGCGCGCGGAGCGCGGGGGCGCCAGGCATGATCACCCCATGGCCCGCAAGCAGAAGGCGCCGCTGACCTGGAAGCTCCTCGGCACGGGGACGGCCACCGTGTCGGGCATCGCCGTCCGCAAGCTCACCGACGCCGCCTGGTACGCGGCCCGCGGCACGACCCCGCCGAAGAACCCGGCCGCGCCCGGTGTCTCCTGGCCGGACGCGCTCGCCTGGGCCGCGTTCTCCGGGCTGGCGGTCGCGGCCGGCCGGCTGCTGGCCGCCCGCGGCGCGGCCACGGCCTACCAGCAGCTGACCGGCAAGCTGCCGCCCGGCCTCAACGAGGCCGGCTGACGCTCACCCCCGGGCGAGCCGCAGCGCGATGCCGTCGAGGATGTCGTGCTCGCTGACGACGACCTCGTCGAGCGAGAACGCGTCCATGACCACCCGCAGCACCAGCGCGCCGGCGCCGATGACGTCGACCCGCCCGGGGTGCATGACCGGGTACGCGGCCCGGCGTTCGCGGGTGGCGGTCAGCAGCCCGGCGGTGACCGAGCGGACCGCCGAGACCGGGACGCGCGAGCCGTGGATGGCCTCGGCGTCGTAGGCGGGCAGCCGCAGCGCGAGGGCGGCCACCGTGGTCACCGAGCCGGCCAGGCCGACCAGCGTGACCGCCTCCTCCACCGGCACCGCCGCGGCCACCTCGGCCAGCGCCGCGCGGATGTCGGCCTCGCTGGCGCCGATCTCGTCCGCCGTCGGCGGGTCGCCGTGCAGGTGCCGCTCGGTCAGCCGCACGCAGCCGACGTCGACGGAGCGGGCGGCGCGCACCCCGGAGGCGTCGCCGAGGACGAACTCGGTCGACCCGCCGCCGATGTCGACCACCAGGTAGGGCGGGCGCGGCGGCGGGCCGCCGTGCGCGGCGGCCGCGGCGGCGAGGGAGGCGGTGGCGCCGAGGAAGGACAGCCGCGCCTCCTCGTCGCCCGGGACGACGTCCGGCGGACGGCCGAGCGTGGCCAGCACCATCGCCTCGAAGTCCGCGCGGTTGGCGGCGTCGCGGGTGGCGCTGGTGGCCACCATCCGCACCGCGGTGGCGCCGAGGTCGCGGGCCTGCGCGGCGTACTCGGCGAGCACCACCCGGGTGCGCTCGATCGCCTCGGGGGCGAGCCGGCCGGTGGCGTCCACGCCCTGACCCAGCCGCACGACCTCCATGCGGCGCAGCAGGTCGGTGTGCGCGCCCTCGGGCGGCACGTCGGCGACGAGCAGGCGGATGGAGTTGGTGCCGCAGTCGATCGCGGCCACCCGGGTCACGGCCGCTCCTCCGGCTGCGCGCAGGGGCCGGCGGCCCACCACTCCCCCATCCCGGCCACCGCGCGGTCGCCGATCGGGTTGACGCCGGGCCCCGCGGCCAGCGCGTGGCCGGCCAGGGCGTGCAGGCACTTGACCCGGTCGGGCATGCCGCCGGCGGTGTTGCGGGTGGGCAGCTCGCCGAGGGCGTCGCGCTCGGCCAGGTAGGCCTCGTGCGCCGCCCGGTAGGCCGCGGCGAGGTCGGCGTCGGTGCCGAGGTCGGCCTGCCACTCGCGCATGCGCCCGGTGGACTCCAGCCGGCTGGCGGCCGCCGACGCCCGCGGGCAGGTCAGGTAGTACAGCGTGGGGAACGGCGTGCCGTCCTCCAGCCGCGGCGAGGTCTGGACGACGTCGGGCTGGCCGCACGGGCAGCGGTGCGCGACCGCCCGCACGGCGCGCGGCGGCCGGCCCAGCTGCCGGGCGACGACCTCGCGCTCCTCCGGCGTGATCGGCTCGTGCACCCGGCGTCCCGGGGTGGTCGGGGTGGTCACCAGGGAAGTCTGCGGCAGCGGCTCGACGGGCCCGACAGCGCCCCTCAGCCGTCGGCGTCGGCCACCGAGCCGAGCAGCTCCTCGTACCAGGGCCGCGGCGCGGCGTCGACGGCGTCGGGCAGCGTGCCGGCGTCGCCCTCGGCCGCCTCGCCGTCGACCACGACGACGAGCCGGTCGCCGGGCAGCACGTAGGCCAGCCGCTCGCGGGCCTCGCGGGCGGTCCACGCCGGGTCGGCCTGCCGCTCGAGCTCGGCCTGCAGGTCGGCGATGCGCTCGTCGTAGGCGGTGCTCTCCGCGGCCAGCCGGGCGATCTCGGCACGGCCGTCCAGCCACTGCCGCACCGGCCCGGCCAGCGTGAGCGACAGCAGCAGGAGCAGCCCGACGAACACCACGGTGCGGCCGGTGAACAGCGGCCGGCGCGCCGCCGCGGGACGCGCGGGCGTCCGTGGCGGCGTGCGCCGGCCGGGGCGGCGGGCCTCGGGACGGCTGCCGGCGCCCGACCGCGTCCCGGCCGGGACCGGCCGGGACGCCGCGTGCGACAGCGGGCGGCCGGTCGAGCGCCGCCGCCCCGAACCGGCGCTCACCGGGTCAGGAGGTCCGCAGGCGCGGGAAGGCCGCCGCGCCGGCGTAGCGCGCGGCGTCGTCGAGCTCCTCCTCGATGCGCAGCAGCTGGTTGTACTTCGCCACCCGCTCGCTGCGCGCCGGGGCACCGGTCTTGATCTGCCCGCAGTCGGTGGCGACGGCGAGGTCGGCGATCGTGGTGTCCTCGGTCTCGCCCGAGCGGTGGCTCATCATGCAGCGGTAGCCGTTGCGGTGCGCCAGGTTCACCGCGTCGAGGGTCTCGGTCAGCGTGCCGATCTGGTTGACCTTCACCAGCAGCGCGTTCGCGGCCCCGCGCTCGATCCCGTCGGCGAGGCGGGCCGGGTTGGTGACGAACAGGTCGTCGCCGACGATCTGCACGCGGTCACCGAGGGCGGCGGTCATGGCGACCCAGCCGTCCCAGTCCTCCTCCGACAGCGGGTCCTCGATGGAGACCACCGGGTAGGCGTCGACGAGCTCGCGGTAGTAGTCGACGAGGTACTCCGCCGAGCGGGTCTGCCCCTCGAAGTCGTAGCCGCCCTCGCCGTGGAACTCGGTGGCGGCGACGTCGAGGGCGAAGGCGATGTCGGTGCCCAGGGAGTAGCCGGCCTTCTCGACGGCCTCGGCGATGAGGTCGAGCGCGGCCCGGTTGGTCGGCAGGTCGGGCGCGAAGCCGCCCTCGTCGCCGAGGCCGGTGGACAGCCCGCGGCCCTTCAGCACCGACTTGAGCGCGTGGTAGGTCTCGGTGCCCACGGCCAGCGCCTCGGCGAAGGTCGCCGCCCCGATCGGGGCGATCATGAACTCCTGCACGTCGACGTTGCTGTCGGCGTGGGCGCCGCCGTTGAGGATGTTCATCATCGGCACCGGCAGCAGGTGCGACGACGGCCCGCCGACGTAGCGGAACAGCGGCAGGCCGGTGGACTCGGCGGCGGCGCGGGCGACGGCGAGGCTGACGCCGAGGATCGCGTTGGCGCCCAGCCGCGACTTGTCCGGGGTGCCGTCGAGGTCGAGCAGGCGCTGGTCGACCAGCCGCTGCTCGGTGGCCTCGTAGCCGACCAGCTCGGGGCCGATGACGTCGAGGACGCCGTCGACGGCCTTGGTGACGCCCTTGCCGCCGTAGCGGTCGCCCCCGTCGCGCAGCTCCACCGCCTCGAAGGCGCCGGTGGAGGCGCCGCTCGGGACCGCGGCTCGCGCGATCGTCCCGTCGTCGAGGGCGACCTCGACCTCCACGGTGGGGTTACCGCGCGAGTCCAGGATCTCCCGCGCGCCTACGGCATCGATGCTCGGCACGGTGAGCAGCCTAGCGAGGCGGGCGGGGTGCACCCGGGACGTGTGGTCCCGGGACTCCGGTAACGGAGCGGTCACGGTGCGGCCTCGACGGAACCGATCCGGCGATAACCTCGTCGTGGCGGGCGTCTTCCCCACGTCTGCGCCGTCGGAGGACCCGATGACCGAGCGCCAGCAGCAGCGACCCTCCGGGTACGGCGCCGGAGCCGCGCCGCCACCACCCCCCGTGGACGTGGCCGCGGAGGCGGCTCCCTCCGTCCTCGGGTTCGCGCCGGACCCCGCCGAGGACGACGACGAGGACGTCGAGCCGGTCCCGGACGGCACGACGGTGGCCGGGGTGGCGGCCGGCCCCGGCCGGCTGGCCTACGTGCGGCGCCCCGACGTCGTCGGCGGGGTGCTCCTGCTGCTGGCCGGCGTGGCCGACGGGGCCAGCGTGTGGCTGCCGTGGGAACGGGGCGGGGAGACCACCGGTCTGCACCTGGTGGTGCGTGCCGTCGACGCGGCCCGGGAGGGGGTCGGCGAGCTCGGGCGCACCGGCCTGTGGCAGCCGGCGGCGGTGGCGCTCGGCGGTGCGGTGCTCGTCGTCCTCGGGCTCCTGCTGCTCCGCCCCGCGCGCGGCCACCGGGTGTCCGGGGTGCTGGCGCTGGGGGTCGCGCTGGCCGTGGCCGCCGCGGTCGTCGCACGCCTGGTGGACGCCGGCTGGGACGTCCACCGGCTCGGGCCGGGCGTCTGGTGCGCCGCCGCGGTCGCCGGGCTGGGCGTGCTCGGCGCGCTGAAGGCCATGCTCACCGCGCCACGGGTCACCACCGCGCCGGCCGAGCGCCTCCCCGTCGGCTAGCCGCGGCGGCGGGCCTCGGCGTCGAGCTCGCCGGCGTAGCGGCGGACCGCCTCGCGCAGCGCGTCCTCGGCGTCCCAGCCGCGCTGCGCGGCCGCGGCGACCACGGCCAGCAGCCGTTCCCCGAGCTCCTCCGGCGACGTCGAGCCGAGCTCGGCCGGCTCCGGCGTCGGGAACCCGGCCCGGGCGGCCCGCCGCACCAGCGCCGTCCCCCACGCGGTGGCCGGCTGCGAGCGCGAGACGCCCTCGGTGGGCGAGCGCCGCTGCTTCTCCGCCTTCTTGATCTCCTCCCAGCCCGCCTCGACGCCGGCCACGTCGCGGGGGCCGGCGTCGCCGAACACGTGCGGGTGCCGGCGGACCAGCTTCTCGACCAGGTCGCGGGCCACGTCGTCGACGTCGAAGCGCCGTTCCGGGCCGGCCTCGGCGGCGACGCGGGCGTGGAAGACGACCTGCAGCAGCACGTCGCCGAGCTCCTCGCGCATCGCGACCGGGTCGTCGTCGACGAGGGCGTCGTAGGCCTCGTGCGCCTCCTCGAGGAGGTAGCCGCGCAGTGAGGAGTGGGTCTGCTCGGCGTCCCAGGGGCAGCCGCCGGGCGAGCGCAGCCGGTCCATCACCGCGACGACGTCGAGCAGGTGGGCGCCGGGCGGCTCGGGGGCGCCGTCGACGACCGGCCGCCCGGCCACGTCCTCCCCCAAGGCCGCGAGGCAGGCGACGTCGCAGTCCAGGCCGGCCGCGTCGGCGGCGTCGGCGACCTGCCACCCGGCGGCGCGCAGCACGTCCGCGGTGGCCGCGGCACCGGGCAGCGCGGCGATCCGGCGCCCGGCCAGCGCGGCCCAGCCGGCCGGGCCGAGCAGGCCGGGCAGCCGCGGGCTGACCGTGACGACGACGGCCGGGGGCACCGGGTCAGCCCTCGCCGGTGGTGGGGGCCGCGGCACCGGCGTCGTCGAGCAGGTCGACCACGCCGCCCTCCGCCTCCTGCACCACGTCCTGGTCACCGAACTCGCCGTAGCGCGGGTTGACGGTGACCCCGACGTCGTCGCGGACCTCGTCGACCACCGCCGCCCCGGCCTCCTCGGCGCCCTGCGCGGCCTCGTCCTCCAGCTGCGGGCGGACCTCCTCGAACGACGGCGTCGTCCGCTGCCCGACGAAGGCGACCACCACGCCGGGCACGTCGCCGACGGTGACGCTGAAGCCGGTGTTCGGCGGGGCGGCGGCCACGCCCTCGGCCAGCGGCGCGGGGACGTCGGCGGTGCCGGTCGGCTGCAGCGCGGGTAGGGTGATCTCGCCCGGGTACCGCGCCGCGACCGCCGGGTACGAGGCGGGCGCGGCGGCCAGCTCGGCGACGACGGCGTCGGCGGTGGCCTGGTCGGGGACGGCGAAGTAGCCGAGCTCCACCTGCTCCAGGCCGGCGCGGACCTCCTCGTACCGGGCGCGCAGCGCGGCCTCGTCGGTCCCGGGGTCCTCACCGGCGGCGACGCCGAGCTCCCGGCGCAGCAGCTGCTGGCGGGCGCTCTCCCGGATGTCCTCGCGCGAGTAGCCCTGCGAGGCGGCCTGCGCGTAGAGCTCCTCCACATCGCGGCCGGCCAGCGCGGTCTCGATGAACGCGCCGACCTCGGCGTCGCCGACCTCGACGTCGCTGCGCCGGGCCGCCTCGGCGTAGAGCTCCTGGCGCACGAGCAGGGTGAGCACCTGGCGGGTGTAGTCGGTGCCGCCGCCCCCGACGGCCTCGGCGATCGCGGGGTCGGCCAGCCGCTCGTCGACGGCGGCCTGCAGCTCGGCCACGGTCACCTGCTGGTCCCCGACGTAGGCGGCGACGTTGGGCGAGGTCCGGCAGCCGGTCACCGTGACGGCGGCGGCCACGAGCCCGAGGACGACGGCGGCGGGACGGCGGGTGCGCACCCGGGCAGGCTGCCACATGGGGTGTGACGGTCGTCGCAGGCGGCGCCTCAGGCGGCGACCGGCTGCTCGACGACCGCCTTCAGCAGCGAGTGCAGGTGCTCGAGCAGCGCGACGTCGCGGAGCGGGGTGCGCCGGTCGGGGCCGACCGGGACCTTGAGCGACACCGTCTGGACGGCGGACTTGTAGGTGGCGCCGTCGGCCAGCCGGGCCAGCCGCATCTGCTGCGACTCCCGCAGCGGCACCGGCGAGACCCGGATGGCGCGGCCCTGCAGCGACACCTCGGTGATGCCCAGCGCCCGCATCGCCGCGCGGAAGCGGGCGACCGCGAGCAGGTTGAGCACCGGCGCCGGGGGGGCGCCGTACCGGTCGGTGAGCTCGTCGAGCACCGCCTGCGCCTGGTCGTCGTCCTGCACCGAGGCGACCTTGCGGTAGGCCTCCATCCGCAGCCGCTCACCGGGCACGTAGTCGTGCGGCAGGTGGGCGTCGACCGGCAGGTCCACCCGCACCTCGAGCGGCTCGGCCGGCGCCTCCTCGCCGCCGACCTGCGCCTTGTAGTCGGCCACCGCCTCGCCGACCAGCCGCACGTAGAGGTCGAAGCCGACCCCGGCGATGTGCCCGGACTGCTCGCCGCCGAGCAGGTTGCCCGCGCCGCGGATCTCCAGGTCCTTCATCGCCACGGCCATGCCGGCGCCGAGGTCGGTGTTGTGCGCGATGGTGGTCAGCCGGTCGACCGAGGTCTCGGTCAGCGGCCGCGACGGGTCGTAGGTGAAGTAGGCGTACGCACGCTCGCGGCCACGCCCCACCCGGCCGCGGATCTGGTGCAGCTGGGAGAGGCCGAAGGTGTCGGCGCGGTCGACGATCAGGGTGTTGGCGTTGGGGATGTCCAGGCCGGACTCGACGATCGTCGTCGCGACCAGGACGTCGTACTCCTTCTCCCAGAAGCCGACCATGATCCGCTCGAGCTCGTGCTCCTTCATCTGGCCGTGGCCGACGGCGACGCGGGCCTCGGGCACCAGCCGGCGGATCTTCGCCGCGGCCTTGTCGATCGACTGCACCCGGTTGTGGATGACGAACACCTGGCCGTCGCGCAGCAGCTCGCGGCGGATCGCGGCGGCCATCTGCTTGTCGTCCCACGCGCCCACGTAGGTGAGCACCGGGTGCCGCTCCTCCGGGGGCGTGAGGATCGTCGACATCTCGCGGATGCCGGTCAGGCTCATCTCCAGCGTGCGCGGGATCGGGGTGGCCGACATCGACAGGACGTCGACCGCCGTCCGCATCGTCTTCAGGTACTCCTTGTGCTCGACGCCGAAGCGCTGCTCCTCGTCGACGACGACCAGCCCGAGGTCCTTCCAGCGGGTGGTCGGCTGCAGCAGCCGGTGGGTGCCGACGAGCACGTCCACCTCGCCGCGGGCCAGCTCCTCGAGGATCTGCCGGGTCTCGGCGTCGGACTGGAAGCGGGACAGCACCTTCACCGTCACCGGGAACTGGGCGAACCGCTCGGAGAAGGTCTTGAAGTGCTGGTTGGCCAGCAGCGTCGTCGGCACCAGGACGGCGACCTGCTTGCCGTCCTGCACCGCCTTGAACGCGGCGCGGACGGCGATCTCGGTCTTCCCGTAGCCGACGTCGCCGCAGATGATCCGGTCCATCGGGACCGGGTTCTGCATGTCCGCCTTGACCTCGTCGATCGCGGCGAGCTGGTCGGGGGTCTCCTGGAACGGGAAGGCGTCCTCGAGCTCGCGCTGCCAGACCGTGTCGGGGCCGAAGGCGTGCCCCGAGGTCGCCATCCGGGCGGAGTAGAGCCGGATGAGCTCGGCGGCGATCTGCTTGACCGCCCGGCGGGCCTGGCCCTTGGTCTTCGCCCAGTCGGCGCCGCCGAGCTTGGACAGCGCCGGCTGCTCGCCGCCGACGTAGCGGGTGAGCTGGTCGAGGGAGTCGGTGGGCACGAACAGCCGGTCCGGCGGCTGGTTCCGCTTGCCGGGCGCGTACTCGACGATCAGGTAGTCGCGCTGGCCGCCGTGCACGGTGCGGCTGACCATCTCGACGTAGCGGCCGATGCCGTGCTGCTCGTGGACGACGAGGTCGCCGGGCTGCAGCTGCACCAGGTCGACGGCGTTGCGGCGGCGCGCGGGCATCTTCACCGCGTCGCGCATGGTGGTGCCGCGCTGGCCGGTGAGGTCGTGCTCGGTGACCAGCGCCAGCCCCACGCCGGGCAGCGCGAAGCCGGACTCCAGGCTGCCCTGGGTGATCGAGGTCAGGCTCGCCTCGGGCGCGGACTCGATGCCGGGCACCAGCCGCACGCCGAGGTCGGCGGCGCCGAACTGGTCGGCGGCGCGCTGCGCGGGGCCGGGGCCGGCGAAGGTGACGACGACCCGCCAGCCGTCGCGGGTCCAGCCGCGCAGCGTCTCGACGGCGCGGTCGAGGTCGCCGGAGAAGCGCTCGACGGTGCCCGCCTGCAGGGTCACCGACGACTCGTCGTCGACGTCCAGCGTGAACGCGCCGGTGGTCCACCACGGCAGGCCGCGGCCCCGGGCGGCGGCCTCGACGTCGGCCAGCTCGCGGAACGACGACGCGCCCAGGTCCAGCGGCGCCTCACCGGCCTCGGCGGCGGTGGCCCAGGACGCGGCGAGGAACTCCTCGGCGGTGCGCACCAGGTCGGCGGCCCGGCTGCGGACCCGCTCGGGGTCGGCGACGAGCACGTGGGTGCCGGCGGGCAGCTGGTCGGTGAGCAGCTGCAGCTGCCCCTCGACCAGCGCGGGGGTCAGCGACTCCATGCCCTCGACGGCGATGCCCTCGGCGAGCTTGCCGAGCAGCTCGGCCAGGCCCGGGTGCTGCGCGGCGAGCTCGGCGGCGCGGGCGCGGACGGCGTCGGTGAGCAGCAGCTCGCGGCACGGCGGCGCCCACAGCCGCTCGGGCCGCTCGTCGAGGGAGCGCTGGTCGGCGGCGGAGAAGTAGCGCAGCTCGTCGACCTCGTCGCCCCAGAACTCCACGCGGACCGGGTGCGGCTCGGTGGGCGGGAAGACGTCGAGCAGGCCGCCGCGGACGGCGAACTCGCCGCGCTTCTCGACCAGCTCCACGCGGGTGTAGGCGGCGTCGGACAGCGCGCGGGCGACGTCGTCGAGCTCGGCGGTGCCGCCGGCCTTCAGCTCGACCGGCACGAGGTCGCCGAGGCCGGGGGCCAGCGGCTGCAGCACGCTGCGCACCGGTGCGACCAGCACGTCGATGCCCGAGTCGCCGGGGTGGGTCAGCTCGCGCAGCACGGCCAGCCGGCGGCCGACGGTGTCCGCCCGCGGGGACAGCCGCTCGTGCGGCAGCGTCTCCCAGGACGGGAAGGTCTCCACGCGGCGGTCGGGCAGGAAGCAGCGCAGCACGTCCGCGGCGGCGTCGGCGTCCCGCTCGCCGGCGGTGACCAGCAGCACCGGGACGCCGGCACCCGGCTCCCGCGCGGCCAGGGCGGCGGCGACGAGCGGCTGCACCGGCGGCGGCGCGGTCACGGCGAGCTCGGCGGACCCGGCCGCGGCCACCACGCGCGCGACGCCGGGATCGGTGAGGACGACGTCGAGCACGCCGCGCAACGACACGAGGGTCAACTCCTGGGGTCCGGTGGCCGCACACACCGCGCCGGATACGCGGGGGGCCTCGACTCCCAGGTTAATCCCGCGCGACCGACCCCGCCGTCCTCCCCGGGGACGGCCGCAGGCGTCCGGGCCGCGACCCGGAGGCCGGGCCTCCGCCGTGGCGGGCCGGTCAGGAGCCGGCGGGGACCCGCTCGCCCGCAGCCGGGACGGCCGGCCGGGCCGGCACGGTGTCGCCGGAGGCCGGCCGTCCCGCCCGGCGGGACGGGAGGACGACGACCGAGAAGAGGCCCGCACCCACGGCGGCGAGCAGCGACCGCGCCTCGCGCAGGTCGGCGGCCTCCGTCCGGCCGGCGGTGACGACCAGCACGGCGCCGTCGTTCTCCCGCGCCAGGCGCCGCCACTCGCGGGCCGGGGCCGAGGCGGACGCGACGGTCAGGCGGGCACCGGCCGGCAGGACGGGCGCCGGGTCCTCGGCCGGCTCGGCCACCACCACCGGGGTGCCCGCGTCGACGAGCTCGGTCGCCAGCGCGGTGACCAGGTCGTGTGCGGCCTGCGACTCGTCGGGCGAGGCCGCGAGGACGACGGCCCGCACGAGACCGTCGTCGTCCACCGGCTCCAGCTGGCGGGCGAGCATCGCCACGGGCCTGCCGGTCCCGCGCCGGCGCCGGCTGCGCCGGGCGGCGACGGCGTGGACGGTCAGCTCGTCCCCGCCGGCGCCCCAGGCGGTGCGGACGTCGTCCACGGTGTGCAGCCGGGTGTCCGCGCGGCTGCGCAGCACGGCGACGGCGGCGCCCAGGGTGAGGCCGACGAACAGGCCGAGGCCCAGCACCAGTCCGGGGACGGGGAAGACGGGCGACGAGGGGACGGTGGCCGGGTCGGTCACGGTCAGGTCCACCGGCGAGACGCCGTCCTGCCGCTCCTCGAGGTCCTCGACCGCCGTGCTGAAGCGCTCGGCGACGGCGTTGGCGACCGCGGCGGCGCGGGCGGGGTCCTCGTCGGTGACCGAGACGTCGACCTGCGAGGTGTCGGGTGGGTTCACCGCGGCGACCCGCGCCCGGAGGTCGGTGACGGACTCGTCGAGCGAGAGCTCCTCGACGACCGGGCCGAGCACGGTCTGGCTGCGGGCGACGTCGGGGTAGGTCGTCACCCGCTGGCTGACGAACTGCGAACCGCTCGTCCCGTCGCCCGAGCTGGCCACGAACACCTGCGCGGTGGTCGTGTACGTCGGCCGGACGGCGAGCACGACGACGAGGGCGACGAACAGCCCGGTGAGCGCGATCGCCGCCCACGTCGCCCAGTACCGGCGCAGGGCCGTCCCGTAGTCCCGGAGTTCCATCTCGCCCACCCCCTGGAGCCCCACCGACGCACCCCGTGGGCCCTCGGCCCCGCGCGCCGTCCCGGCCTCCCCGGAGTGGCTCCGGTCGAGGCTAGGGCGCACCGGACTCCACGGGACCCGGCCGGCGGTCCCTGCTCACCCCATCGGAGGGGATGGGGCAGGCGGTCCGGGGACCGGCGGAGGGGCGTCAGCAGCGGGCCGGGACGTCCGCGGTGACCTCGGGCTCCTCGGCGCGCAGCCGATCCCGGGAGCCGCCCTCCGCCAGCAGCGAGACCGCCGTGAACAGCAGGAACGCCACGCTCGCGTCGAACAGCCCGCTCTCCAGCACGCTGCGGCCGAGCAGGAAGACCAGCAGGCCGAGGAACAGGACGCGGTGCGCGCGCGGCGCCTCGAGCAGCCCGCGCAGGCTCCAGAGCACCCAGCCGCCGCCGAGGAGGACGCCGACCCAGCCGGCCTGCACGAGCAGCGAGACCCAGCTGCTGTCCAGCGGCTGGGTGTCCCAGTACTGCCCCTGGACGCGGATGATCTTGACCGCGAGGCCGCCGCCGACGGCGGTCTGCCACTGGGAGTCGGCCCAGTCCAGCGCGGCCCGCCAGGCGATGAACCGCGAGCCGAGGGTGCTGGTGCCGTCGCCGCCACGGGAGACGAACCCGGCCACGGCCCCGGTGGAGACCACCGTGACGGCCGCGGCCCCGGCCAGCACCAGGCCGCCGACGACGAGGCCGACCCGGGGGCGCCGGATGTGGAGCGCCATGGCGGCCACCCCGAGCACGAGCATGAGCAGGGCCGTGCGCGAGCCGGTCGCCCACACGACGCCGGACAGGACCGCCGCGGTGAGGGCGGCCCGCACCCCCGCCCGGCAGACGACCGTGCGCCAGGCGACGTACAGGACCCCGGTCGAGGCCAGCAGCGCCAGCTCGTTGGGGTCGATGGCGGGCACGCCGCCGGCCAGCCGCCCGTCGGCGTACGAGGGCAGCCCGGTGACGGCGGCGACCAGCGCCACCGCCACGCACGCCCGCACGACCGCCGTCAGCACGGCCACCGCGGACACCGCCCGCAGCAGGAGGAGGACGGTGGCGCCCAGCAGGGCGACGCGGACCGCCACGACTCCCCCGGCGACCAGGTGGCCCGCGGTGAGCGCGCCCAGGACCGTGCAGGCCAGCAGCAGGCCCAGCCACCACACCGTCCCGGTCCCCACCCGCCGGCGCGGACCTGCCTGGGCGAGGAGGAAGGCCAGGGCCAGGGCCAGGACGCTGACGCACGCCTTCGCGACGACGACGGGGTCCAGCGAGCCGGTGAAGTACTCGCCGCGGCGCCACCCGACGCTGCCGACGACCACGAGCAGCGCGGCGAGGGTCACCAGGGACCGTGACCGGGTGCGCGGCGGGACCGCGGGCGGCCGGTGGTCGGGCCGGACCGGCGCGGGGACGACCGCGGTCACCGGGCGACCGCCCCGGCTGCGGCCCGCGGCTCCGCAGAGGCGGCGCGTTCCGCGCGGACCTGCGGCACGAGCAGCGTCCGGCGCACGGCGACGGCGGCCAGCACCGGCCCGAGCGCCAGGGCCAGGGGGCTCCACGGCACGGCGCCGTCAGCGGTCGTCACCAGCAGCGCGACGGCGGCCAGCGACCCGAGCTCGACCGCGCGCAGCGCGAGCACCCGCCGCTGCCGCCCGTGGACCGACGCCAGGCTCGCGTACGGGAGCAGCGCGGCCGCGGCCGCGGCGTGGACGCTCCAGGCGGCCACCGCGCCCACCGGCACGTCGTACCCCCCGCCGGTCAGCAGCGGTCCCGCCCACGGCAGCGCGACGACGGCGAGCACGCCCAGCAGGCCGACCAGGACCGCGAGGCCGGCGGCGGCGCGGTCGGCGGCGTCCAGGCCGGCGCGCGCACCCCGCGGGCGCAGCGCGACGAAGTGCGGCAGCAGGAAGGACCCGAGCCCGGCGACGAGGACCATCGCCGGGGCGGTGTAGACCCGCGCGGCCTCCAGCGGGCCGTAGGCCGCGGCGCCGGCCACCCCGACGACGAGCAGCCGGAGCAGCGTGAGCTGCGCCGGGCGGATCGTCTGCGCCGCCGCCCGCCAGACGCCGAAGGCGGCGACGGCCCCGAGCGCCGGGCGCCGCCACGGACCGTGCGGCCGCTCCCCGGCCGGGAGCAGCGCCCAGGCGAGCAGCGCCGCGCCGGCCTGCCCGGCGAGCAGGGCGGCGACGAAGGACGCGAGGGTGAGCTCCCCGGCGGACCGGGCGAGCACGAGGGTGGCCAGCGACAGGACGAGGGCGGTGACGTCGACGGCCGGCAGCGACCAGAACCGGCCCGCGGCCATGAGCAGCCGGCGGAGCGCGTCCTCGACGACGAAGGCGACGACGGCGGGCCCGGCGAGCAGCGCCGCCCACAGCGGCAGGGCCCCGCTGACGACGGCGAGCAGGCACCCGGCCGCGCCGGCGGCGCCCGCGACGAGCACCGCGCCCACGTGCAGGCCCGCGCGGATCCCGGGGTCGTGCCGGTCCAGCACGGTGAGCGAGTCGCCGACCAGGCCGCTGGACACGGCGGTGGCCAGGACGAGCGCGCCGTAGGCGAGCGAGAAGACCGCCAGCCCCGCGGCACCCAGCTCGCGGGCGGCCGCGACCTGCAGGACGAGGCCGGCCAGCGCCTGGGTGCCCTGTCCCACGAGGGCCCCGGCGGCCCGGCCGCGCGGTCCCACGCCGGCCACCTACGCGGTCCCGAGGACGGCCGCCCCCACCTCGGGGGCGATCCGCTCGGCGTACTCGGCGGTCATGTGCAGGCCGTCGGCGTAGACCGGGGTGGACCCGACGACGGCCGGGCACAGGTCGTCGACGCAGAACCAGCGCTCGGGGTCGACGAACGTGGCCCCGGTCGCCTCCGCCACGTCCTCCTCGACGGCCACCTGCTGCAGGAAGCGCCGCGGCGGCTCCTGCACGCAGTCCGCCGGGGTGCTGACCGTGGTCGCGCAGGTCTGCAGGTTCGCGCCCGAGGGCGGGCCGGTCAGCACGACGACGCGCGCGCCGGACCGCTGGACCCGCTGCACCACCGAGGTCATCCCCTGCTCCCAGACGGCCGCCTTGTCGGCGTCCGGGTCGGCGAGCCGGGTGTCGTAGGTGTGGCTGAGGACGACGAGCTCGGGCCGCGTGCGGTCGATGAGGTCCAGGGCCCACTCGCGGTGCTCGGCGCACTCGGTGAACGGCCGGCCCTGGTAGAGGGTCACCGCGTCCACGTTCGGGCACTGGCCCATGGTCAGCGTCCGGATCGACCAGCCCTGCGGCTCCACGGCCGCCCGGAGCGCGGGCAGCCAGGCGCCGGCGACCGAGTCGCCGAGCAGCACCGCGGAGTGCGGCGCGCCGGGGTCGCCGAACACGCACCGGTCGGCGTTCCAGTCACCGACGTCGAAGCACCCGCCGCTCCACTGCTCCTCGAGGTAGCCGGGGAGCTCGTCGAGGGCCGGCTGCAGGTCCGCGGGCCAGGCCACGAGGGCGGCCGACGCCCGGAGCTCGCGGGTCAGCGGGTCGCCCTCGGTGGCCGCCTGCGCCGCCGCGCCGGCCGCGGCCACCGCCTGCGCGTCCAGCCGGCCGGGCGGGAAGGCGACGGTCAGCCCGGCGCCGCCGACGACGAGCACGGTCGCCGTCGCGGCGGCGACGAGCCGTCCCCGGCGGCGCACGGCGGCGGCCCGGTGCTGCGCCCCCGGCGGCCGCCCGCCGGGCAGCAGCCAGCCCGAGTGCAGGACCGGCTGCTCGATCGCCGCGTACGAGACCGTGGCGAGGACCAGGGACACGACGATCGCGACGACCGCGGTGGTCGGCGTCCCGGCGCCGAGGACGGCGGCGGTGAGGACCACGACCGGCCAGTGCCACAGGTAGAGCGAGTACGAGATCCGGCCGAGGAACCGGGCCGGCGCGCTGCCCAGCACCCAGCGGGTGCCCGGCCCGCCGGGGGCGTCGCCGAACGCCACGAGCAGGACGGCCGAGAGGACCGGCAGGGCGGCGACGGAGCCCGGGAAGGGGTCGGCCGAGGTGATCACGGCCGCCGACGCCAGGACGCCGAGCAGCCCCGCCCAGGCCAGCGCGGCGCGGAGCACGCCGGGCAGCCGGCGCAGCTGCGTCGCCGTGACGGCGACCAGGGCGCCGGCCCCGAGCTCCCAGGCGCGGGTGAACGTGGAGAAGTACGCGGTCGTCGGCGAGACGGCGCTGGCGTGCACCGACCACAGGAACGACGCGGCGACGACGGCGAGGAAGGCCACGGCCAGCAGCGGCCGCGCGGAGCGCCCCCGTCCGGCGACGGCCACCACGAGCAGGATCAGCAGCGGCCAGACCAGGTAGAACTGCTCCTCGACCGCCAGCGACCAGAAGTGCTGGACCGGCGAGGGGGCCGCCGTCTGCTGGAAGTAGTCGGTGCCCTGCTGCGCGAAGTGCACGTTGGCGCCGAACGCCAGCGCCCAGGCCGCGTCGGTCAGGGTCTCCTGGAGGCGGCCGCCGAGGAACAGCAGCCAGGCCGCCAGCGACGTCGCCGCGAGGGTCGCCACCGCGGCCGGCAGCAGCCGGCGGGCGCGCCGCACGTAGAAGGCGCGGAAGGAGATCCGCCCGGTCCGCTCGCGCTCCCGGACCAGCAGCCCGGTGATGAGGAAGCCGGAGATGACGAAGAAGACGTCGACCCCGATGAACCCGCCGGAGGGCCGGCCGAGGACGTGGTCGAGCAGCACCAGGCCGACGGCGACGGCGCGCAGGCCCTCGACGTCGGCGCGGAAGCGGTGCGGCGACGCCGCCGGGCGCTCCTCCCGCGGCTGCTGCCCGGTGGGCCGCTCGGCGGTGAGGGTCACCGGCCGGCCCCCGCGACCGGGGCGGCCGGGCGCGCGGCGTCGCGGGCGACGGCGCGGCGCAGCCGCACCGAGTGCCGGACCAGGCGGGCGACGAGGTGCGCCCGGGTGTCCCGCGGGGACACGTAGCAGCGCGGCAGGGTGACGCGGTCGCCGGGCTCGTAGTCGCCGGTGACGCAGGCGTTGTCGTAGCCCGCGGCCCGGACGGCGTCGGCCGCGGCGTCGTCGTAGGAGCCGTAGGGGTAGCAGAACCCCGGCACCTCGGCCTGCAGGACGTCCTCGAGCACCCGCCGGCTCTCCCCCACCTCGGCGGCGAGCACCGCGGGGTCGGCCCCGGCGAGCCGGGCGTGGGTGAGGGTGTGGCTGCCGACCTCCTGGCCGGCCGCGGCCACCGCGCGGAGCTGCCCGGCGTCCATGATCCGGAACCGCGGGCCGGTGTCCCAGTCGTTGGTGCCGCCCAGCAGCCCCGCGACCGCGTAGACGGTGCCGGCCATGCCGTGCCGCCGCAGCACCGGGACGGCGTGGTCGAGGAAGTCGGTGTAGCCGTCGTCGAAGGTGAGGCCGACCAGGCCGGCGGCCGCGCCCCGCTCGGCGGCCCGCACCAGCTCGGTGAGCGGGACGCCGCGCAGGCCCAGCCGCCGCAGGAGGCCCAGGTGCCGGTCCAGCCGCGCGGGGTGGACGCGCAGGGCGTGCGGGTCGGGCTCGGCCGACGGGCTGATCGAGTGGTACATGAGGACCGGCGGCAGCGGCAGCCGGGAGCGGCCGCCGGTCACCGGAGGACGCCGCCGTCGACCGCCGTCTGGGCGTCGAGGGCCGCGAGCGCGCGCCGCAGCACCGTGCTCGAGGTGTGCATCGTGTACGGGAAGTAGCGGACCTCCACCCCGACGGCGGAGAAGTCGCGCTCGAGCCGGTCGCCCTTGGGGGTGCCGCGCCAGTCGTCGCCCTTGAAGATGACGTCGAACCCGACCTCGCGCCAGGTGTCGATCTTGTCCGGGACGACCTCGGCGTGCACGTCGTCGACACAGCGCAGGTTGCGCACGATCTCCAGGCGCTCGGGCAGCGGCACCACCGGCAGCCGGCCCTTGGTGAGCAACAGCATCTCGTCGGACACCACGCCCGCGATCAGCCGGTCACAGTGCGCCGCGGCGTGCCTGAGGATGTTCAGGTGCCCGATATGGAACAGGTCGTAGGCGCCCGGCGCGTAGCCGATCACTGTCATGGCGAGATCCCCCTGGTGACGTTCTCTGCCCGGCGAGTGCACAGCGCGGGCTGACCGACCGTCATCACCCGTGCGGGTCCCGTCACCCGAAGGGAGGGGCGGCCACCGGCACCGGGACCGCCGCGGCGGGCACGCCGACCGCGGCCAGCAGCTCGGCGGTGAACCGCTCGGGGGTGTGCCGGCGGCGGGCCGCGGCGGCGCCGGCCAGCGCGGCCGCGCGGGCGGCGGGCCAGTCGGCCGCCACCCGGGCGACGGCGTCGGCCCACGCCTCCGGCCGGCCGGGGACGACGGCCTGCACGCCGGGGTAGCCGTCGACCGCCTCCCGCAACCCGCTGTGCGCGCTCACCACGAGCGGGCGGGCGGCGAGCACGGCCTCCACGGCCGTGTTGCCGAAGGACTCGTCCCCCACCGACGGCACGAGGACGACGTCGGCGTCGGCCAGGTGCGGCCACACGTCGGCGCGGAAGCCGGCGAAGGTGACCCGCTCCTCCAGCCCGGCCCCGGCCACGGTCGTCCGCAGCTCCGCCTCGAACCACTCGTAGCCGGGGAACACCGAACCGAGCAGCGTCAGGGAGGCGTCGACGCCGCGGTCGAGCAGGTCCCGCAGCGCGGCGACGGCGACCTGCGGGCCCTTGCGCGGCGACAGCCGGCCGACGTAGAGCAGCCGCACCGGGCCGTCGAGGGCCACCCGCGGGGGCACGACCTCCTCCGGCGCGCGGACGGCGTTGTGCACGACCGCGCCGCGCCGGGCCGGCCGCGGGGACACCTCGGCCAGCGTGTCCAGGGTGAACCGGCTGTTGGCGACCACGCGGTCGGACAGGGCCGGGCACAGCGCCATCCCCCGCCGCAGCAGCCGCGGCGCCGAGCGCTCGGCCTCGTGCACGTGGTCCACCGAGCGCCGGCCGGCCAGCCGCGCCAGCAGCGGCCACGACGGCAGGGTCAGCGTGCTGACGTACACGCCGGCGGGGTGCGCGCGCAGCAGCCTCAGCGCGGGCAGCGCGCCCCGGACGGCGTCGGCGACCAGCCGCAGGAACCCGCGCGGGCGCAGCGCGGAGTTGCGCAGCACCGGCATCGGGCACAGCTCGACCCGCAGCCCGCGGGCCTCCAGCTCGGCGACCAGCGGGCCGGGCCCGGGCAGGGCGACGGTGACGTCGAAGCGGGTGGCCAGCGCGGTCGCCGACTCCACCAGCATCCGGTCGGCCCCGTAGAGCTCCGCGCCGGGGTGCGCCACGAGCAGCCGCGGGCGGCTCA
This sequence comes from Geodermatophilus sp. SYSU D00663, assembly GCF_054050655.1. Taxonomy (NCBI): domain Bacteria; kingdom Bacillati; phylum Actinomycetota; class Actinomycetes; order Geodermatophilales; family Geodermatophilaceae; genus Geodermatophilus; species Geodermatophilus sp. SYSU D00663. The sequence continues at coordinate 80,602 of NZ_JBJGZT010000023.1, forward strand.
TCGCGGCAGCCGGCCCATCTCCCGGAACCACTTCACCGAGGCCAGCGCGAGGAACCCGGCCGCGGCGAGGAAGAGGACCGTGTAGACCGGCACGAACACCGCGGTCCACCCGTAGAGCACGAAGGTGCAGGCCAGCAGGCCGTAGTCGGTCGGCAGCGTCAGCAGGGAGCGGCCGACGCCCACCCGCTGGGCGGTGGGCTGGGCGCGGGTGGCGACGCCGTGCTGCGCGCGCAGCGCCTCGTTGAGCATCGTGCCGAAGTAGGTGACCGCGTCGACGACGCAGTAGCCGAGCGGGACCAGGAGCAGCACCGGGTCGACGTCGGTGGACCGGTACAGCCCGACCAGCACGGCCAGGTGGAGGCCGGAGGCCTTGGCGGCGTCGACCATGTGGTCGAGCCACTCCCCCGCCGGCGAGCCGCCGCCGCGCAGGCGGGCGAGCTGCCCGTCGGCGGCGTCGAGCGCGTAGCCGAGGACGAGGCAGGCGGCGACCGCCAGCGCCGTCGGCACCGACGGCGGCGCGAGCGCGAGCAGGACGATGCCGGTGGCGGTGGTCGCCCCGCTGACCGCGGTGACGGCGTTCGGGGTGAGCCCGGCGTGGAACGCCAGGGCGGCGAACACCCGGCCCAGCGGGCGGTTGACGAAGCGCGAGTAGGCCGGCGCGCCGGCCGCCCCCTTCTGCGCGGAGGACAGCCGGCGCAGCGTCGCGCGCAGGCTCTCGCCGCCGGGCCGTCCCGGGCGCGGGACGACGAGTGCGGCGCTGGAGTGGTCCACCCGGGGGCCTCCGTGGTTCTGCGACCGGGACCGGTCGGGGGACGCCGGCACGGGTGCGCGGCGTCGTGGCTGCCCAGCAGCATCGCCGGGCCGGCGGGGCCGCCGGGAGGGCTGCGCGGGTGCCCTCACCCGCAGGGGGCAGGGCCGCGCGGTCTCCCCCTCCGAGGAGCGAGGCCCGTCACCGTGGGTGACGGGCCTCTGGTCGGACGGAGGGTCGGTCCCGGGCGGGCCGTCGCAGGACG
>NZ_JBJGZT010000024.1:0-76897 GCF_054050655.1 Geodermatophilus sp. SYSU D00663
GCGGCCGTCTACATCCCGGCCCGCGAGCCGGGCCCCCCCGGGGGTCACCGCCCACCCGCCGTTGCTCGGCCGGCGGGTGCCGGCAACTGCTGTGTCAGGCGCGGACGCGGGTGCGGGACTGACGGCGCTTGAGAGCACGCCGCTCGTCCTCGGACAGCCCGCCCCACACGCCGGAGTCCTGACCCGAGCGCAGAGCCCAGTCGAGGCAGGACTCGACGACCGAGCAGCGACGGCAGACCGCCTTCGCCTGCTCGATCTGCACGAGGGCGGGGCCGGTCGTCCCGATGGGGAAGAACAGCTCCGGGTCCTCGTCCCGGCAGAGCGCGCGGTGGCGCCAGTCCATGTCTGTGCACTCCTCGGTGTCGACTACATTGCTCGCAGATCGCTGACATCGGGCCGCATGCGCGGGCGCGACACCGGTTGCCCAGCGCCTCGTTCCAGCGACCGCCCACCGCTTGTTACCGGCAGGTTGCGTTCCTCTCGCGATGTTTTCACCTGAGGAACTCGTGTCAAGCGCACCGGGGCCCTGGGTCGACCCCTCGTGAGCAAGCTCACCACGGGCGTGCTAGGGGCGCCACTCGGCGGCGCGGTGGTGCACGACACAGGTCCCGAGGCGTGTCCTCCGGGCGCCGTGGGGGTTCCGCGCGCTAGGCGATGACGGAGAGCGCCGACGGCACCGACCGCACGCGCAGCCCGGTCGCCGTCCCGAGGTGGTCGCCGTCGAGCTGCCAGCCCTGCGGGCGCGACGCCCGCAGCTCGAAGCCGGCCAGGTCGTGCAGGCGGTGCACGCCGCGGCCGCGCGCGTCGGGGCGGCGGGCCAGCACCTGCCGGGTGGTGTGCAGCATCCGCAGCACGCCCATCCGGCCCAGGGCGAACACGTCGAGGCCCGCCTCGAAGGAGGCCTCGGGGCTCGGGTTGACCGGCCGGGAGCCCAGGTAGGTCCACGGGCTGACGTTCGACACCAGGCAGAGGAACAGCCCGTCGAGGTCGGGCGAGCCCGGGACGCACAGCGTCACGGCGGGACGGCGGCGCTCGCGGCCGAGGACGAACGCGCGGGTGGCCTCCCGGACGTAGAGCGCCCCGGTGGAGCGGCGGCCGCGCGCCCGCTGCGCCTCCACCCGGGCGATGACGTCGGCGTCGAAGCCCAGGCCGGCGGCGAAGACGAACCAGCGCGGGTCGGTCCAGCCGGGGTCGGCCGCGGCGTCGACCTCGGCGACGGCGGTTGCGACGCCCGGGTCGACCCCGCGCGCGGGCGCGGTGCTGGTGCCGGTGGCGCTGGCGGTGCCGAGGGAGACGCGGCGGGTGCGCCCGGCGCGCAGCGAGTCGAGGATCTCGCCGGTGGCCTCGACCGGGTCGCGGGAGCGGCCCAGGGCCCGGGAGAAGACGTTGGTCGAGCCGCCGGGGACGACGGCCAGCGTCGGCACGTGCTCACCCGGCCCGTCGGCCAGCAGGCCGTTGACCACCTCGTTGACGGTGCCGTCCCCGCCGAGCGCGACGACGACGTCGATCCCGTCGGCCAGCGCCTGCCGGCCCAGCTCCCGGGCGTGCCCGCGGTGGGTCGTCTCGGCGAGGTCCACCTTGAGCTCGCTGGCCAGCGCGCCGACCAGCACGTCCCGGACCCGCCCGGTGGTCGTCGTCGCCGCGGGGTTGGCCACCACGAGCGCACGCATGGGGTCAGGCTAGCCAGCACCCGGCCGCCCGACGGGCACGGACGGGGCCTCGCGTGACCGGTGACGCGTAGCCTCGCTCCTGTGACGGACGAGGACGCGACCCGCCGCCCCAGCCGGGCCGAGCGGCTCCTCGGCGGCGCTGCGCAGCCCTCCGCCCGACCGCCGCGGCCGGGTCGGCCGGAGGCCCCGCCCGCGGTCGTCCGGGCGGCGCTGGTGGCCGCGATCGAGGCGGCCCTGCTGATCGGCGGGGCGCTGGTCATCCTGTGGCTGACCCTCACCAGCGACCCCGACAGCGTGGCCCGCGCGCTGGCCGAGGTGGTCTACGTCGGCATCTTCGGCGCCGTCCTGGCCGCGGCCGCCGTGGGCCTGCGGCGGCTGTCGGGGTGGGCGCGGGGACCGGTCGTCGTCCTGCAGATCCTGCTCGGTCTGTTCGGCTACAGCACCGCGTTCCCCGGCGGCCAGCCGCTGCTGGGCATCCCGCTGATCGTGCTGGCGGTCGCCGAGCTGTACCTGCTGTTCACGCCCGAGGCGCGGCTGGCCTTCCTGGACCGCTAGACGACCGGGCGCTAGACCACGAGGTCGACGACGTCGGCGATCGAGTCGAGGACCCGGCTGGGCCGGAACGGGAAGCGGCCGACGTCGGCGGCGGTGGTCGAGCCGGTGAGCACGAGGATCGTCTCCAGGCCCGCCTCGATGCCGGCGACGACGTCGGTGTCCATCCGGTCGCCGATCATCACCGTGCTCTCCGAGTGCGCGTCGATCCGGTTCATCGCGCTGCGGAACATCATCGGGTTGGGCTTGCCGACGAAGTAGGGCTTGGCGCCGGTCGCCTCGGTGATCATCGCGGCGACCGACCCGGTGGCCGGCAGCGGCCCCTCCGGCGAGGGCCCGGTGACGTCGGGGTTGGTGGCGATGAACCGCGCGCCGGTGCCGATCAGCCGGATCGCCCGGGTGATCGCCTCGAACGAGTAGGTGCGGGTCTCGCCGAGGACGACGAAGTCCGGGTCGGTGTCGGTGAGGGTGTAGCCGGCCTCGTACAGGGCGGTGGTCAGCCCCGCCTCGCCGATGACGTAGGCCGAGCCACCGGGCAGCTGGGTGGACAGGAAGTCCGCCGTCGCCAGGGCCGAGGTCCAGATGGAGGTCTCGGGCACCTGCAGGCCCGAGCGCGACAGCCGGGCGGACAGGTCGCGCGGGGTGAAGATCGAGTTGTTGGTCAGGACGAGGAAGCGGCGGTCCTGGTCCACCAGCCGGGCGAGGAACTCGGCGGCGCCCGGGAGGGCCTGGCCCTCGTGCACGAGGACGCCGTCCATGTCGGTCAGCCAGCACTCCGCGGGGCCGCGCTCGATGGTCACCGCGTCAGCCTGCCGCATCGCGCCGGTCGGCCGCGAAACCGGCCAGTGCCCGGTCGGTGAGCCGGAACACCGTCCACTCGTCCATGGGGACCGCGCCGGCGGCCCGGTAGAACGCGATCGAGGGCTCGTTCCAGTCGAGCACCGACCACTCCAGCCGGTCGTAGCCGCGCTCGACGCAGGTGGCGGCCAGGGTGCGCAGCAGCTCCCGGCCGAGGCCGCTGCCGCGGTGCCGCGGCTGCACGTAGAGGTCCTCGAGGTAGATCCCGTGCGTGCCGCGCCAGGTGGAGAAGTTGAGGAACCACAGCGCGGTCCCGACGACGGCGCCGTCGCGCTCGGCGACGTGCCCGAACAGCGCGGGGGAGTCGCCGAACAGCGCGGTGTGCAGCTGCTCCTCGGTGAGCCGCACCTCGTGCGCCGCCTTCTCGTACTCGGCGAGCTCGCGCACCAGGCCGACCACGGCGGGGACGTCGTCGGGACGGATCGGGCGGACCGTCACGTCAGCACCTCACGGAGGCGGGCCGGCACCAGCCGGGCGAGGGGGGACAGCAGGGGGACCAGGACCGGCGCCAGCAGGTAGCCGTAGGCGAGCACGCAGCCGGTGACGACGGGGACGGTGGCGAAGCCGATCACCAGCGCGACCGCCGCGGCGACCAGGCCGTAGGGCCGGCCGCTCTTCGGGCTGACCAGCGAGCGGAACGAGCGGAACCGGACGGTGCTGACCATGAGCAGCGCCGGGACGGCCACGATGAGCAGCACCCACAGCCGGTCGCGGCCCTGCATCTGGTCGCCGAAGGCGAACACCGAGGCCAGCACGACGCCGGCCGCGCCGGGGCTGGGCATGCCGGTGAAGTACCGCTTGTCCGCCGTCGGGTCGATGGTGGTGTTGAAGCGGGCCAGCCGGATCGCGGCGCACGCCACCCAGAGGAAGCACACGACCCAGCCCAGCGGGTCCCACTCGTCGCGGCCCTCGGAGAACAGCGTGAACGCCAGCAGCGCGGGGGCCAGGCCGAAGGACACCAGGTCGGCCAGCGAGTCGAACTGCAGGCCGAAGGCGCTCACCGCGCCGACCAGCCGGGCGACGGCGCCGTCGGTGATGTCGAACAGCACCGACAGGCCGATGAGCACCGCGGCGAGCGTGTACTGGCCGCGGATGGACACGAGGATGGCGGCGAAGCCGCACATCATGTTGCCCAGGGTGAACAGGCTGGGCAGGGTCGCCAGCGCGCGCCGGCGGCTGCCGCGCACCGACCCGCGGACGAACTCGACCGTGGCCGTGCGCCGCGTGGGGGTCGGCCGCCCCTCTCCCGAGGCGGTACTGGGCACCGCGGGCCCCTCAGCGCGCGGCGGGCCAGCGGGCGATGACGGTCTCCCCGCCGCGCACCCGCTGCCCCTTCCGCACGGTGAGCGTGCAGCCGGCCGGGACGAAGACGTCCATCCGCGAGCCGAACTTCATCAGGCCGAAGCGCTCGCCGGTGGCCAGCCGCCGGCCGACGCCGGTGCGCGTGACGATGCGGCGGGCCAGCACGCCGACCAGCTGCCGGAAGACGACGGTGCGCTCGCCCTCCGGGTGGTCCTCGCGCAGCCACAGCTCGCTGCGCTCGTTGCGGTGCGCCGACTCGGCGCGGTAGGCGGCCAGGAAGCTGCCCTTGCGGTAGGAGCTCTCGACGACCTCGCCGCGGTAGGGCGAGCGGTTGACGTGCACGTCGACCACCGAGAGGAAGACGCTGACCTGCTGCCACCCGCCCTCGGGCTCGGGCTGGGGCGCGACCCCCTCCTGCGGCTCGCCGGCGACCATCACCACGCCGTCGGCGGGGGAGAGGACGACGTCGGCCGGCGGCTCCTCGCGGTCGCAGGCGCGCTCGGGGTCGCGGAAGAACAGGACCATGTAGGCCGACAGGGCGAGGAACGGCCACGCGGCGAGCCGCGCCCAGCGGCGCCCGCGGGCCGCGCCGGCAGCGGCCAGCAGCGCGGCCGGGGCCAGGGGTCCGGTGATGAAGGGCCACCCGGCCCGGTCGATGCGCATCGAGGTCCGACGGTACCGGGGGCGGCCGGGCGGCCCGTCCACCCGCCGGGGAGGCCGGTGGGCGGGTCGCGGCGTCGGCTCGCGGGAGTGGCGACGTCGACCGGCCGTCGGGACCGGCCCCTCGTCCGGTCCGGGGGTGGCGGCGTGCGGACCGGCGGGCGCGACGGGACCCGTCGCGTCCCGGGGACGGCGACGGCCGGTGGGCGGGGTGCCCACCGGCCGTCGGGTCCTGCTGCGCGACTCAGGCCGCGGCCTTGGTCTCCCAGAAGATCCGGTCGATCTCGGCGATGTAGTCGAGGAGCTTCTGGCCCTCGGCCGGGTCCATGCTGCCCTTGCCGCCCGCGGCGCCGGCCTGCTTGGTGGCCTTGTTGAACAGCTCGTGCAGCTGCGGGTACTTCTCGAAGTGCGGCGGCTTGAAGTAGTCGGTCCACAGGACCCACAGGTGGTGCTTCACCAGGTCCGAGCGCTGCTCCTTGATGAGCACGCAGCGCTGCTTGAAGACCTCGTCGTCGCTGGCCTGGTACTTCTCCTGGATGGCCTTGACGGACTCCGCCTCGATGCGGGCCTGGGCCGGGTCGTACACGCCGCACGGGAGGTCGCAGTGCGCGGTGGCCTCCATGGCGGCGAACACGCGGCTGAGCAGCATGTGCCTACCTCCGATGTCGCGGGATCTGGTCGTCTGCGACCCTACTCGCGGTGATCACCCCTCACACGGGCGAGCGTCCCGTCCCGCCGCTGCCCGCGGTGTGGGTCCTCGCGCGGGTCACCGGCCCCTCGATGACGCCGACGGTCCGGCACGGTGACCGGCTGCTGGTCCGCCGGCTGCGGCGCGGCCGGGCCCGGGTGGGCGACGTCGTGCTGGCCCGTTTCCCGGCCCGCCCGGACCTGCTGGTGGTCAAGCGGGTGCACCGGCTGCTCGACGGCGGCGCCGTCGACGTCCGCGGGGACAACCCGCTGGTGACCGACGACAGCCGGGCCTACGGGCCCGCGGTCGCCGTGGGGCGGGTCGTCCTCCGGCTGCACCCGCGCCCCGGCCGGCTGGCCGCGGCCCCAGCCGGCTAGGCGCCGGCGCGCCGCTGCGCGTACCAGGCGCGGCACTCCTCCATCGTCGGCAGGATGCCCTGCTCGCGGGCCTGCGCCAGGGTGGGCGCGGCCCGGTCCTTGTCCGAGAGCCGGACCTCGACGTCGTCCGGCCACGGCAGGCCGAGCTCGGGGTCCGTCGGCGAGACGCCGAACTCGCGGCCCGGGGAGTAGCCCGAGGAGACCAGGTAGGTGACCGACGAGCCGTCCTCGAGGGAGAGGAAGGCGTGGCCGAGGCCCTCGGCGAGGAAGACCGCGCGCGGCTGCTCCGCCTCGAGCAGGACGGCGTCGGAGACGCCGAAGGTGGGCGAGCCGACCCGGACGTCGACGACGACGTCGAGCACCCGTCCCGCCGGGCAGTACACGTACTTGGCCTGCCCCGGCGGCACGAGCGCGAAGTGCACGCCGCGCAGCACGCCGCGCGCCGAGACGCTGTGGTTGGCCTGGGCCAGCGGCAGCGCCCACCCGGTGGCGGCGGCGAGCACGTCGGCGCGGTACCACTCGGTGAACCGCCCCCGGTCGTCCCCGTGCGGCACCAGGTCGAGGACGTAGCTGTCCGGGACGGCGAGTTCTCGGATCTCCACGGGCGCACGGTAGCGAGCCCCCTGCCCCGCGCGCGGGTCGGCGGCCGGGCGACGGAGGTCACAGCACTACCCTGTCGAGGCCATGAGCGCAGCGACGGGCTCCGCCGGGGACAGTGCCGACCGCTTCAGCGGGGACGCGGCGTTCGCCGTGCACGAGGGCGGCAAGCTCGCGGTGCGCCCGACCCGGCCGATCGAGACCCGCGAGGACCTCGCGCTCACCTACACCCCGGGCGTCGCCCGCGTCTCGAGCGCGATCGCCGCGGAGCCCGCGCTGGCCCGCCGGTTCACCTGGGCCCCGCGGGTGGTCGCGGTGGTCTCCGACGGCACCGCCGTCCTGGGCCTGGGCGACATCGGCCCGGCCGCGGCACTGCCGGTGATGGAGGGCAAGGCCTGCCTGTTCAGCGAGTTCGCCGGGCTGTCGGCGGTGCCGATCGTGCTGTCGACCACCGACGTCGACGAGATCGTCGAGACCGTCGCCGCGATCGCGCCGTCGTTCGGCGGGATCAACCTCGAGGACATCAGCGCCCCGCGCTGCTTCGAGGTCGAGGACCGGCTGCGCGAGCGGCTCGACGTGCCGGTCATGCACGACGACCAGCACGGGACGGCGATCGTCGTGCTCGCCGCGCTGCGCAACGCCGCCCGGGTCACCGGCCGCACCCTGGCCGACCTGCGGGTGGTCGTGGCCGGCGCCGGCGCGGCGGGCATCGCCTGCACGAAGATCCTGCTCGGCGCCGGGGTCGGTGACATCTGCGTCGCCGACTCCCGCGGCGTGCTGCATCCCGGCCGCGAGGACCTGACGCCGGTGAAGCGCTGGGTCGCCGAGAACACCAACCGCTCGGGGTACGCGGGCACGATGACCGGCGCGCTCGAGGGTGCCGACGTCTACCTCGGCCTGTCCGGCGGCTCGGTGCCCGAGGCCGCTATCGCCTCGATGGCGCCCGGCTGCATCGTGTTCTCCCTGGCCAACCCGACGCCGGAGGTCGACCCGGAGATGGCCGCGCGCCACGCCGCCGTCGTCGCCACCGGGCGCAGCGACCTGCCCAACCAGATCAACAACGTGCTGGCCTTCCCCGGGGTGTTCCGCGGCGCCATCGACGCCGGCGCGACGGCCATCACCGAGGAGATGAAGCTGGCCGCCGCCGAGGCGATCGCCGGCGTCGTCGGCGACGACCTCGCGCCCGGCCACGTGGTGCCCAGCCCGCTGGACCGGCGGGTGGCCACCGCGGTCGCCGAGGCCGTGGCCGCCTGCGCCCGGGAGCAGGGCGTCACCCGCTGAGCGCCGCCCGGCGGGGCCGGTAGACCAGGTCGAGGACGCCGGCGAGCAGCCGCTCGGCCACCGGGCGGGGGAGGGCGGCCACCAGGGCGTGCACCGGCGCCATCCGCTCGGGCAGCCGGCCGCCTCCGACACCGGCGACCTCCAGCAGCGCGTCGACCTCGGCGACGGTGAGCGCCGCGGGGTCGATGGTGGCGGCCGCCGCCACCAGGTCCGGGTCGGCCACCGGCGGGGGCAGCGCCGCGGCCGCCCGGGCGGCGTCGGCGAGGTCGGCGAGCAGGGCGTCCACCCGGCCGGCCGTGGCGCCGGTGACGGTGAGGTGCAGCGTGGCCGGCAGGTCCGCGCCGCCGGGCTGGGCGTACGGCGGCTGCGGCTGCAGCAGCCAGCCGCGGGCGGTGGCCTCGTCGGCGAGGTTGAGCACGTCGACGCCGTCCGGGCCGTCCTGCGCCAGCGCGACCAGCGTGGCCACCGGCGTCCCGACCACCCGCAGGCCGGGGATCGCCGCCGCGCCCTCGGCGAGCGCCACCGTGGCCGCCCGGGTGGCCCGCGCCAGGTCGGCGTAGCCGTCGCGGCCCAGCCACCGGTGCACCGCCCACGCGGCGGCCATCGGCCCGGCCGGGCGGGTGCCGGCCAGCGTCGGGTTGACCACCGGGTAGCCGGGCCAGCCGGCGGTGCTGAACCAGTGCCCCTGCCGCAGTTCGGGCTCGGCGGTGAGCAGCACCGAGACGCCCTTGGGCGCGTAGCCGTACTTGTGCAGGTCCACCGACAGCGAGGTCACGCCGGGCACCGACAGGTCGAAGGGCTCCGGGACGTCGTCGAGGAAGGGCAGCACCCAGCCGCCGATGCAGGCGTCGACGTGGCAGGGGACGCCCGCGGCGGCGGCCAGGGCCGCCACCTCGCCGACGGGGTCGAGCACGCCGTGCGGGTAGGACGGCGCGCTGACGGCGACCAGCGCGGTGCGGGCGTCGAGAGCGTCCGCCACCGCGGAGGGGAGCGCCCGGCAGGTGACGGGGTCGACGGCGACGTCGGCCACCTCGAGGTCGAACAGGTGCGCGGCCTTGCGGAACGCGGCGTGCGCGGTGACCGGCAGGACCAGCCGCGGCCGCCCGGTGCCGCCGCGCGCCCGCCACCGCTCGCGGGCGGCCAGCACCGCCAGCAGGCAGCTCTCGGTGCCGCCGCTGGTGACCGTGCCGACCGTCGCCGGCCCGCCGCCGAGCAGGTCGGCCGCCGCGCCCACCAGGTCGTCCTCGATGCGGGCGACGCTGGGGAAGGCGGTCGGGTCGAGCGCGTTGGTCCACTGGAACGCGGCCTGCGCGGCGGCGGCGAGGTCCTCGACGCCGGCCAGCCCGGAGTCGTAGACGTAGGCCATCGTCGAGCCCCCGTGGGTGGGCACGTCGCCGGCCTGCAGCGCGGTGAGCTCGGCCAGCACCTCCTGCGGCGTCACGCGGGGACCTCCTGGGGCCGGGCGGGGACGGGGTGGAGCCGGTAGCGGGCCAGCACCGGGAGGCTGGCCAGCACGAACAGCGCCGGGACGACGGTGAAGCCCAGCCGGACGGCGAGCACCGCGCCGCCGGACTGGACGGCGTCGCCGCCGGTGGAGGAGACGTAGCCGGCCGCGGCGAGCAGCAGCCCGAGCAGGCCCGGCCCGACGGCGAGGCCGAGCGTCTCGGCCGCCGTCCACACGCCGGTGAAGACGCCGGCCCGCCGGCGGCCGGAGGCGGCCTCGTCGGCGGCGACGACGTCGGGGAGCATCGCCAGCGGGAACATCTGCATGCCCGCGTAGCCGACCCCGACCAGCACGACCAGCGCGACGGCCGGCCCGGTGCCGCCGGTGCCGACCAGCGCGAGCGCCCCGGCCCCGGCCGCGAACAGCGCCGAGGACGTCAGCAGCCCGGTGCGCTTGCCCAGCCGCCGGCTCACCCGCAGCCACAGCGGCATGACGAGGATCGCCGGGCCCACCAGCGCGGCGAACAGCACCGAGCCGGCCGCGGCGTCGCCGAGCACGTGCTCGGAGTAGTAGGGGACGCCGGCGAGCATCACCCCGATCCCCAGCGCCTGGACGACGAAGCCGGTGAGCAGCACCCGGAACGGCCGGGACCGCCAGGCGACGACGAGCGTGGCGCCCAGGCGCCCCTCGCTCTCGACGCGGGTGAGGGTGGGCGCCCGCCGCGTGCCGGCCACGGCGCCGAGCATCCCGGCGGCCAGCAGCACCGCCACGAAGACCGCCATGGCCAGGTGCCCGGCTCGCCCGCCGCCGGCCAGGTCGACCACCGCGGGCGCGCCGGCGCCGGCGAGCAGGATGCCCAGCGCCAGCGCGGCCACCCGCCAGGACATGAGCGTCGACCGCTCGCCGGGGTCGTCGGTGATCTCGGCCGGCTGGGCCACGTAGGGCACCTGGAAGCAGCCGTAGGCGGTCGCGGCGAGCAGGAAGGTGACCGCCACCCACGCCGCGGCCGCCGCGGGCGGGGCGCCGGGGCCGGCGAACACGAGGACGAACAGCGGCGGCAGGGCGAGCCCGCCGGCCAGCATCCACGGCCGGCGCGGCCCCCAGCGGCCCGCCGTCCGGTCCGAGCGGCTGCCGACCCACGGGTTGAGCAGCACGTCCCAGGCCTTGGGGGCGAACACCACCAGCCCGGCCAGCCCGGCGGCGACGCCCAGCTCGTCGGTCAGGTAGTGGAGCAGCAGCAGGCCGGGCACCGTGCCGAAGGCCGCCGTCCCGATCGAGCCGAGGGCGTAGCCGAGGTGGGTGCCCCGGGACAGGCGCGGTGCGACGGCGGTCACAGCGGGGGACCGTAGCCGCCGTCGGCGCGGCACGGTCTCGGAACCCTCCCCGGGTTCCACCGATGAGGGACGGGCCGCAGGGCGGTCCTCCCCGTGTGGCCCGGCGACGGTGCCCGGCCCCGCCCACCCAGGAGGCGACCATGGACCCCGACCCGAGCACCCCCACCGCCCCCGAGGCCCGCACGGCGGCGCTGCGCAGCCTCGACCGGCTCGTCGGCACCTGGACCGTCTCGGGCCCCGGCGGCCCGCGCGGGGAGGTCCGCTACGAGTGGATGGACGGCGGCAACTGGCTGGTCTAGCACGTGGACCTGCGCGGCGACGACCCCACCCGCGGGGTGGAGTACATCGGCTGGGACGAGGCCGCCGGCGAGCTGCGCTCGCACTACTTCGGAGCCGGCGGGGAGCTGCTCGAGTACACCTACCGGGTCGGGGACGACGTCCTCCGGATCTGGTTCGGCGGCACCGACTCCCCGGCCCGCTACGAGGGGCGCTGGAGCCCCGACGGCACGGTCAACGAGGGCGCCTGGCGCTGGCCCGGCGGCGGCTACGAGTCCACGATGACGCGCGCCGGCTGACCTCGGCCCGGCACAACCCCCGCGCGGGCCCCGGGCTGCTCCGGGGAGGTCGCGGGCGGCCGGGCCACGGTCGGACGTCAGCGCCGTCCGGCCACCCGCGGAGCCAGCGCGCCCCGGGCGGCCTGCGCCTCCGCCGTCCGCGCCTGCCCGGCCGCCGGCGCGCCCTGGGCGTCCCACCGGGCACCGAGGCTCGCGCCACCCGGGGCGCGAGCACGCCGACCGCCGCGATCGGCGCCCACACGGGGTCCACCGGCCACGGGCTGGTCACCCACGCCGACCGCGGCGCGGCGGGCCGGGGCCCACGCGGCCGCCAGCAGCACCGGGCACCGGAGGCGGCGAGCCAGGCGACGCAGCCGTGGGACGCGACGACCAGCAGCAGCGCCCGGTCCCACCGCAGTCGCCGGGGCCGCCATGGGAGCCGGCCCGTGTCGACGCCCGTCCACAGCGCCGCGGCGACCGCCCGCAGCGCGCGGGCGAGCAGCGGCTGCCACCAGCGGGGTGCGGTGCGGACGTCGGCCATCGCCGCCGGATGCCAGGACCCCGCGACGGCAGCCGGGAGTCAGCCGAGCCCGAGTTCGGCAGCAAGGTGTGCCAGATGTGCGTGAGTCCGTGCGTGGCGCGGCCGGTACGGATCCCCTGTACGGGTGAGACTCGGCGCCAGCGATGACTCCTGGCACCGACGGCCGTCCTTCCCCTGGACGGCGAGGACCCGGCGTCGGCGGGCCGGCAAGGGCAACGAGAGGGATCCAGGTGACCGAGATCCAGCAGGACGTGGACGCGCGCGTCCAGACCGAGCGCACCCGACTGCTCCACGTGCTCGACGGGCTCGACGAGGAGCAGTGGGACACCCCCAGCCTGTGCGCCGGCTGGGCGGTGCGAGACCTCGTCGTGCACCTGCTCATGCCGTACGAGCTCTCGGCACCCCGGTTCCTGCTGATGATGCTGCGCGCCAGGTTCGACTTCGACCGCGCCGCCGACCGCTGGGCGACCACGGACACACGGACACCGGCCGAGGTGGTCGCCGGCCTGCGGAAGACCGAGCACCGCACCTTCTCCGTGCCCGGCGCACCCGTCGAGGCGCCGCTGAGTCACCTGGTCATCCACGCCCAGGACGTCTACCGGCCGCTCGGGGTGCCATCCCCGACCGACCCGGAGAACGCCCGGGTCGCCCTCGAGCAGCTGACCAGCCCCCGCGCCCGTCGCTCGCTGCCGCCGGGCATCCTCGACGGGCTGGCGTTCTCGGCCACCGACACCGACTGGCACTACGGCGAGGGCGCCCAGGTCTCCGGACCGGCCACCGCGCTCCTCACCACCCTCTCCGGCCGAACCGCCGCCCTGCCCGAGCTCGCCGGTGCGGGCGTGGCAGACGTGCGAGCGCGCCTGTAGCCGCCGGGCGCGAGAGCGCCAACGCGCACCACACCGCTCACATCGGGGTAGCCGCACTCACGCACAGAGGATCACACCCTGCTGCCGAGCTCAGCCGAGGCTGAGCAGGTCGGTCAGGTAGGGGTCCACGGTCTCGCGGACGCCGGTGTTGGCGTAGACGAACCACACCGCGACGCCGAGGAACAGCGGCGCCAGCACCGCCTTCTCCAGCGTCGTCCCGGTGCGCATCGGGGTGAGTGCGAGCCGCCGCCGCTTGGCCAGCCACAGCACCGGCAGCGGCACGCCCTGCCTGGTGATCAGGTCGCCCGCGATGTGGGTCAGGACGCCGAGCCCCACCGCGTAGGGCAGCCACGTCGGTTGCGGGCTGTGCGCCAGCAGCAGCCAGGCGCCGCCGAAGGAGAGCAGCAGGTTGCCGACGACGGTGTTCTCCGCCCGGCCGGGGATGACGAAGTGCAGCGCCCGCAGCGCCAGCCCGATCCCGAGCGCCATGACCACGAGGCTGGCCCAGAACAGGTTCGCCGCGGCCAGCGCGAGCGCGCCGAAGGCCAGCGGCGCCAGGACGGCGTCGTGGGTGCCCCAGCGGTGCCCGCCGGCCAGCCGGCCGATCGCGCCGGAGGGCACGTCGGTCACCGGCCCCCACATGTCCGAGACCGTGGAGCCGGTGTGGTCGAGGTCGGGCAGCATGGCGAACCCGCCGACGGCGGCGACCCACGCGACCTGGGCGACGGTGCCCTCGACGGGCGCCCAGGGCAGGGTCGCCGCCCCGGCCGCGAGTCCGGACAGGGCGTGCGAGTGACCGAGCACGGACACAGCGTGCCGTCGTCCGCGGCCCGGCCGGCGCAGGCGCGCTCCGGAGACGACGAGATCGGCGGTCCCGCCGCCTCCGGGTGGCCGGAGCGGGCGGGACCGCCGATCTCGTGAGGGTCCTTCGTCTAGTCGAGGTCGTCGACGTCGTCGGTGCCGCCGCGCGCCAGCCACGTGGCCAGCCGCTCGACCGGCACCTCGAAGTCGGGGTGCTGGTCGACGAAGGCCCGCAGCTGGTCGGCCAGCCAGGCGAGGGTCACCTGCTCCTCGCCGCGCCGGTCGGCCAGCTCCTCCAGCCCGCGGTCGGTGAAGTACACGCCGGGCTCAGTCCGCGAAGGCGCTCGCGATGAGCTCCTTCTGCTCCACCTCGTGGACCTTCGCCGAGCCGACCGCCGGGCTGGCCGAGGCCTTCCGGCTGACCCGCCGCAGCGTCCGGCCGCCGAGGTGCTCGGGGAGGTTGAGCGCCATGAACGACCAGGCGCCCATGTTCGCCGGCTCCTCCTGCACCCAGACCAGGTCCTGCGCGTTCGGGTAGCGGCCGACCGCCTCGGCGATCTGCTCGGCCGGCAGCGGGTAGAGCTGCTCGACCCGCAGGATCGCGGTGTCCGCGCGGCCCTCGCTCTCCCGCTGCGCGAACAGGTCGTAGGCGACCTTGCCGCTGCACAGCAGCACCCGGCGCACCGCGGCGTCGTCGAGCGGCTCGCCGCCGACACCCGGGTCGCCGAGCACCGGGCGGAAGCCCTCGTCGGTGAAGTCCGCGACCGGGCTGACCGCCGCCTTGGCCCGCAGCAGCGACTTCGGCGTGAACACGACCAGCGGCCGGTGCACGTCGGAGAGCGCCTGCCGGCGCAGCAGGTGGAAGTAGTTGCCCGGCGTCGAGCAGTTGGCGACGGTCATGTTGTTCTCGGCGCACAGCTGCAGGAACCGCTCGATGCGGCCGCTGGAGTGGTCCGGGCCCTGCCCCTCGAGGCCGTGCGGCAGCAGCATGGTCACGCCGGAGCGCTGGCCCCACTTGGCCTCGCCGGAGGAGATGAACTCGTCGATGACCATCTGCGCGCCGTCGACGAAGTCACCGAACTGGGCCTCCCAGAGGACCAGCGCCTTGGGGTTGGCCACCGAGTAGCCGTACTCGAAGCCCAGCGCCGCGTACTCGGACAGCAGCGAGTCGTAGACGAAGAACTTCGCCTGGTCCTCGGCAAGGTGCGCCAGCGGCGTGTACTCGGCGGCGGTCTCCCGGTCGATGAGCACCGAGTGGCGCTGCACGAACGTGCCGCGGCGGGAGTCCTGACCGGCCAGCCGCACCGGCACGCCCTGCATGAGCAGCGACCCGAAGGCCAGCAGCTCGCCCATCGCCCAGTCGATGCCGCCCTCGCTGACCATCGCCGCTCGCCGCTCGAGCAGCCGCTTGAGCTTGGGGTGCGGGGTGAAGTCCGGCGGCAGCGAGACGTGCGCGTCGCCGATCGCCTTCATCACCTCGGGGGTGATGGCGGTGGCGACGGCCGAGACCTGCTGGGCCGGCTGGTCCATGACCGGCTGCGGCTTCGGGGTCTCGGTCGCGTCGTGGGTCTCGGCGAAGGCCCGCTCCAGCTGGTCGCGGTAGTCCTTCAGGGCCTCCTCGGCCTCGGCCAGCGTGATGTCGCCGCGGCCGACCAGCGCCTCGGTGTACAGCTTCCGGACCGAGCGCTTGCGGTCGATGATGTCGTACATCAGCGGCTGGGTCATCGACGGGTCGTCGCCCTCGTTGTGCCCGCGGCGGCGGTAGCAGACCAGGTCGATGACGACGTCCTTCTTGAACGCCTGCCGGTACTCGACCGCCAGCCGGGCCACGCGCACGCACGCCTCGGGGTCGTCGCCGTTGACGTGGAAGACCGGCGCGTTGACCATCCGCGCGACGTCGGTCGAGTACAGGCTCGAGCGGGCCGCGGCCGGGCTGGTGGTGAAGCCGACCTGGTTGTTGATGACCACGTGCACGGTGCCGCCGGTGCGGTAGCCGCGCAGCTGGGACAGGTTCAGCGTCTCCTGGACGACGCCCTGGCCGGCGAAGGCGGAGTCGCCGTGCAGCAGGACCGGCAGGACGGTGAAGCCCTGCTCGCCCTTGTCGATCATGTCCTGCTTGGCGCGGGTGATGCCCTCGAGGACGGGGTTGACCGTCTCCAGGTGCGAGGGGTTGCTGGCCAGCGAGACGGCGATCTGGGCACCCGGCTTGAACGGGTTCTCGAAGGTGCCCTCGGCGCCGAGGTGGTACTTGACGTCGCCCGAGCCCTGGACCGTGCCGGGGTCGATGTTGCCCTCGAACTCGCCGAAGATCTTCGAGTAGCTCTTGCCGAGGACGTTGGCGAGCACGTTGAGCCGGCCGCGGTGGGCCATGCCGATCGCGACCTCGTCGAGGCCGTGGTCGGTGCCGGCGATGAGGACCTCGTCGAGGATCGGGATGACCGACTCGCCGCCCTCGAGGCTGAACCGCTTCTGGCCGACGTACTTGGTCTGCAGGAAGGTCTCGAACGCCTCAGCGGCGTTGAGCCGGCCGAGGATGTGCTTCTGCTTCTCCCGGTCGGGCTGCTCGGCCTTGAGCTCGATGCGCTTCTGCAGCCACTCGCGCTCCTCGGGGTCGGTGATGTGCATGTACTCCACGCCGACGGTGCGGCAGTAGGAGTTGCGCAGCACGCCGAGGATGTCGCGCAGCGGCATGACCTTCTCGCCGACGAACCCGCCGACGGGGAAGGGCCGGTCGAGGTCCCACAGCGTGAGGCCGTGCTGGAGGATGTCCAGGTCGGGGTGACTGCGGACCTTGAACTCGAGCGGGTCGGTGTCGGCCATGAGGTGGCCGTTGCGCCGGTAGGACTCGATGACCTCGATGACCCGGGCTTCCTTGTCGATCTGCCCCTCGCGGCTCACCCGCACGTCCGGCATCCAGCGCACCGGCTCGTAGGGGAGGCGCAGCGACCGGAAGACCTCGTCGTAGAAGCCGTCCTCGCCGAGCAGCAGCTGGTGCAGCCGGCGCAGGAAGTCACCGGACTCGGCGCCCTGGATGATCCGGTGGTCGTAGGTCGAGGTCAGCGTGATGATCTTCGAGACGCCGAGCTCGGTCAGCGCCTCGGGGCTCATCCCCTGGAACTCGGCCGGGTACTCCATCGCGCCGACGCCGATGATCGCGCCCTGGCCGGCGGTCAGCCGCGGCACCGAGTGGACGGTGCCGATCGTGCCGGGGTTGGTCAGGCTGATCGTGGTGCCGGAGAAGTCCTCGAGGGTCAGCTTGCCGGCGCGGGCGCGGCGGATGACGTCCTCGTAGGCGCCCCAGAACTGGGCGAAGTCCATCTGCTCGGCGGCCTTGATCGAGGCGACGACGAGCGAGCGGGAGCCGTCGGCCTTGGGCAGGTCGATGGCGAGGCCGAAGTTGACGTGCTCGGGCTGCACCAGGGTCGGCTTGCCGTCGACCTCGGCGAAGGCCGCGTTCATGTTCGGGAAGTCGTCCAGCGCCCGGACCAGCGCGTAGCCGATCAGGTGGGTGAACGAGACCTTCCCGCCGCGCGAGCGCTTCAGGTGGTTGTTGATGACGATGCGGTTGTCGGCCAGCAGCTTGGCCGGCACCGCCCGCACGCTCGTCGCCGTCGGCACGGTGAGCGAGGCGTTCATGTTCTTGACGACGCTGGCCGCCGCACCCCGCAGCGGGATCCGCTTCGGGCCGTCGGCGGCGGCCGGGGCGGGCCTGGCGGCGGGGGCGGGCTTCGCCGGGGCGGGCGCGGCCTTCGCCTTCTGGTCGGCGCGGTCGGCGGCCTGGTCGACCACGGTGGCCTCCGTGCGCTCGGGGACCGGGGTGGCGCGCGCCGGGGCCGGGGACGGCGCCGCGGGGGCGGTGGCCGGGGGAGCCGACGCGGCGGCGTCGGCGGCCGCGGGGCGCTCGGGGGCGGCCGCGGGGGCCGGCTGCGCGGCGGCGCCGTTGCCGGCGGGGGCCTGCTCACGGTCGTCGCTCGCGGCGACCGGGCTGCCCGGCCGGTAGTCGGCGAAGAAGTCGTGCCAGGCCTGGTCCACGCTGGACGGGTCGGCGAGGTACTGCTGGTACATCTCCTCGACCAGCCACTCGTTGGTGCCGAAGCCCGCCACCGCGGAGGAGGACGAGGTGGTGGACGGCCGGGATGAGTTGTCGCGTGACACGGGGCGAGTGCCTTCTTCGTCGTCGGTGGACGTCGCTGGACCGGGGTTGGAGTCTACGCCCGTCCGGTTCTCCGGAACCGGACGGAGCAGGCCGTCCGCGTTCCGGACGCCGCTGGTCGGGGGCCGGTCAGTCGGTCGCGCCGGACGCGACGAGCAGGTCGACGAGCGCGTCCCGGGCGCCCGCCTGACCAGCGTCGCGCCGGTGGCGGGCCGCCGCGACCCGGCCGATGTCCAGGGCGCTGGCGCCGTCGCTGGTGGTGGCGTTGACGTCGGCCCCGGCGGCCAGCAGCAGCCGCACGACCTCGGGCGCGTCGTCGCCCGGGCCGGCCGCGACCGCCTCGTGCAGCGCCGTGCGGCCGGTGTCGGGGTCCCGGCGGCCGACGGTGGCGCCGGCGTCGAGCAGCACGCGGACCAGGTCCGGGCGGCCGGCGGCGGCCGCCGCGGCCAGCGCGCCGCCGTCGGGGTCGGCGCCGCGGTCGAGCAGCAGGCGGAGCGCGCCCGCCGCCCCGCCGGCGGCGGCGAGCGTCAGCAGGTCCCAGCCGCCCGCGGCGTCGGTCAGCGGCGCCCCGGCGTCGAGCTCGGCGGCGAGCCGGCCGGTGTCGTCGAGGTAGGCGGCGGCCGCGGCGTCGACGGCCGCGCCCAGCCCGGTGAGGACGGGCACCAGCTGCGGGGCGTGCTCGACGGCGACGTGCAGCGGCGTGCGGCCGGACTCGGTGCGCGCGGCGAGGTCGGCACCGGCCTCGACCAGCACCTCGACCACGTCCTCGCGGCCCTGCGCGACGGCCAGGTGCAGCGGGGTCCAGCCGCCGTCGCCGTCGTGGTCGACCGCGCCGGTCAGCAGCCGCGGCGTCTCGGCGACGGCGCTGCGGACGGCCTCGGCGTCGCCGTCGGCCACCAACCGGCCCAGGCGCTGCACGGTCATGCGGGTGGTCATGCGGGAGGACCTCTCGGTGCGGGTTCGGGGAGGCCGGCGACGGCTAGCCGACGTCGCGGCGGACGGCGAGGAAGGTGCCGAGCAGGGCCGCCAGCAGACCGTAGCCGAGCAGCAGCAGGCCGCCCTGCCACGGCTCCAGCAGGTCCGGGGCCTGGAAGTCGGAGGTGATCGCCTGCACCGCACCGCCGGGCAGCCACTTGTAGGCGCCCTGGATCGCGCCGATCGAGGAGATGATCGGCTCCGCCACGTACAGGTAGACCAGCGCGCCGACGATCGCGCCGACCTGGTTGCGCAGCAGCGCGCCGACGCCCACGCCGATGACGGCGAAGACGACGAGCACCAGCCCGGCCGCGCCCAGCGTCCGCAGGTTGTCCGCGTCCAGCGACGGCGCCGCCCCGCGGGCACCGGCGTAGACCAGCACGACGACGGCGTCGACGACCAGCACGAGCAGCGCGAACGGGACGGCCGCGGCGGCGTAGGCGAGCAGCTTGCCGGTGACCACCCGCCCGCGGCGCGGGGTGGTGAGGAAGGTCGGCGTCGCGGTGCGGTGCCGGTACTCGGCGGTCATCCCGATGATGCCGAGGATCAGGAAGAAGACGCTGGCGTTGGCCGCGACGGAGAAGACGACCTCCTCGTACTCCGGCGTCCCCACCGCGGGCAGCCCCGGCTGGCCGTCCTGCTCGGCGCCGGCCAGGCCGGTGAACAGCGCGGCGAAGCCGCCGGCCATGAGGCAGGCGCCGGCCAGCAGGCCGATCCACACGCGGGTGGTGAACAGCTTGGTCCACTCGGCGCGCACCAGCGCGGTCATCGGGCGGCTCCCTCGGTGGTCGCGGCGGCCGGGCCGGCGGCGAACTGCTCCTGGCCGGCGGTGAGCCGGAAGTAGAGGTCCTCGAGGCCGGTGGTCTCGGCGCGCAGCTCGTGCAGCTCGACCCCGGCGGCGAAGGCGCGGGCGCCGACGTCGGCCGTCGTCGTCCCGGTGACGGTGACCAGGCCGTCGTCGCCGCGGGTGGCGGGGATGCCCGCCCCCGCGAGGACGGCGGCCAGCCGGTCGGCCTCGGGGCTGCGGGCGAGCACGCTGCCCCCGGACGTCCCGGCGCGCAGCTCGGCGATCGAGCCCTGCCGCACCAGCCGGCCGGCGCCGACGATGACCACGCGGTCGGCGGTCTGCTCGACCTCGGCCAGCAGGTGGCTGGACACGAGGATCGTGCGGCCCTCGTCGTGGGCGAGGTGCCGCAGGAACCCGCGCAGCCAGAGGATGCCCTCGGGGTCCAGGCCGTTGGCCGGCTCGTCGAGCACGAGCACCGGCGGGTCGCCCAGCAGGGCGGTGGCCAGCGCCAGCCGCTGCCGCATGCCCAGGGAGTAGCCGCCGGCACGGCGGCGCCCGGCGGCGGTGAGCCCGACCCGCTCGAGCACCTCGTCGGCGCGGGAGACGGGCAGTCCGGCGGCGCGGCAGTACACGCGCAGGTGGTCGCGGCCGGAGCGGGCGGGGTGGAACGCGGTCTCGAGGACGGCGCCGACGGTGCGCACCGGCTCGCGCAGGGCCGCGTAGGGGACGCCGTCGAAGGTCGCGGTGCCGGCGTCGGGTGTGACCAGCCCGAGGACCATCCGCAGCGTCGTCGTCTTGCCCGCGCCGTTGGGGCCGAGGAAGCCGGTCACCGAGCCCGGCTCCACGGTGAAGCCGAGGTCGGAGACGGCCCGCACCGTGCCGAAGGTCTTGCTCAGGCCGGCCACCTCGACCCGCACCGGTCCCGGGCGTCCGGGGGTCGCGCTGGTCATGGTCCTCCTCGGCCGTCGGGTCCCCGTGCGGTCGCCATCCTGGCCCACGCCGGGGACGCCGCCGAGGTCCCGGGGGGAGCGGCGCGCCGCCGGTCACGGCCCGGCAACCCTCCGTCCACCAGCCGTTTCCCGGCAGCCCGATCGGGTGCCCGGCCGTGACCGGCGGCACAGCGGCGCGGCGCGATCACTACAGTGCGCGCCGTGAGCGCGTATCGGACGGTCGTGGTCGGGACGGACGGCTCGGAGTCCTCGCTGCGCGCGGTCGCGCGGGCCGGTGCCCTCGCCGGCGCCTGCGGGGCGACCCTCGTCGTGGCCTGCGCCCACCTGCCCACCGAGGAGGACGACCGGGAGCTGTCCCGGGCCCGGGACGTGCTGGGGGACGAGGCCTACCAGGTGGTCGGCTCGACCCCCGCCGAGGAGACCGTGCGGCACGCCGGTGAGGTGGCGTCGGAGGCGGGCGCCGGCGACGTGCGCACCGTCGCCGTCCTCGGGTCGCCGGTGGAGGCGCTGCTCGACGTCGTCCGGCGCGAGGACGCCGACCTGCTGGTGGTCGGCAACCGCGGGCTCAACGGCATCCGGGGCCGGCTGCTGGGCTCGGTGCCGGCCGACGCCACGCGCCGCTCGGCCTGCGACGTGCTCGTCGTCCACACGACGGGCTGACCCGGGGCGGACGTGGACCCCCTGTCCGGCCCGGACCGCGACGCCGTCCGGGAGGCCCTGGAGCGACTGCTGCTCGGCGGCCCGCGCCGGCTGACCCGGCTGGAGGTGGCCGCGGCCGCGGGCATGCCGCCCGAGCGGACCCAGCGGCTGTGGCGCGCGCTGGGCTTCCCCGACGTCGCCGACGACGACCCGGCCTTCACCCTCGCCGACGTCGGGGCGCTGGGGACCCTGTCGGCGCTCATCGACTCCGGCTTCGTCGACCTCGACACCGAGGCCTCGATCGCCCGGGCCACCGGACAGGCGCTGTCGCGGCTGGCCGACTGGCAGACCGACCTGCTCGCCGACGTCCTCACCCGGCAGGCCCGCGAGCTCGGCCCCGAGGCCGTCGACCCGGTCGCCGCGGCCGACGTGCTGCTCCCGCTGCTGGCCCGCACCCAGGACTACGTGTGGCGCCGGCACCTCGCGGCCAACATCGACCGGGTGCTGGCGACCGGCGAGCCCGGCGACCGCCGCGAGCTCGCCGTCGGGTTCGCCGACCTGGTCGGCTACACCTCCCGCTCCCGCGGCATGGCCGCCCGCGAGCTCGGCGCGATGGTCGAGGCGTTCGAGGCGACCGCGACCGAGGTCATCGCCCGCTCGCACGGCCGGGTGGTGAAGACCGTCGGCGACGGCGTCCTCTACACCGCCGCCTCCGCCGACGACGCCGTCGAGATCGGGCTGACCCTGCCCGAGGCGTGGGACGCCCCCGACCGGCCGCCGCTGCGGGTCGGCGCCGCCTACGGCACGGTGCTCACCCGGCTCGGCGACGTCTACTCGCCGGTGGTCAACCTGGCCAGCCGGCTGACCTCGGTGGCCCGCGCCGGGACGGTGCTGGTCGACCGCGAGCTCGCCCGCCGCCTGCGGGGGCACCCCCGCTACCGGGTGCGGCCGCTGCGCCGGGTGTCGGTGCGCGGCTACGACCACCTCCGGCCGTGGCTGGTCCGCCGCCGCCCGGCGGGGGAGGAGGACAACGTGCTCGAGGCGATGCTCGACGAGATGGCCGACGAGGTGCTCGGCAGGGACCACGACGAGGACCTCGACGAGGACCTCGACGGGGACCTCGACGGGGACCTCGACGGGGACCTCGACGGGGACCTCGACGGGGACCTCGACGGGGACCTCGACGGGGACCGCGACGACGAGGCGGGCGACGGGAACGCGCGCGACGCCTGACCGGCCCGCGCGCTACCGTGGGCGCGTGCTGTGAGCCCCGGAACGACGTCGACCCGACCGATCCGTCCTCCCGGGAGCACCCCCATGAGCGCCACCCTCGTCGCGCGCGGCCTGGCCGCCGGCCACGGCGCGCGCGTCCTCTTCTCCGGCCTCGACCTCGTCGTCGCGCCCGGTGACGTCGTCGGCCTGGTCGGCGTCAACGGCGCCGGCAAGTCCACGCTGCTGCGCACGCTGGCCGGCGAGCTGCCCGCCGGCTCCGGCTCGATCACGCTGAGCCCGCCGACGGCGACCGTCGGGCACCTGCCGCAGGAGCGCGACCGCCGCGAGGGCGAGACCGTCGCCGCGGCGCTGGCCCGCCGCACCGGCGTCGCCGCCGCGCAGGCCGCCCTCGACGCCGCCACCGCCGAGCTCGCCGAGGGCCGCCCCGGCGCCGACGACGCCTACGCCGAGGCGCTGGAGCGCTGGCTGGCCCTGGGCGGCGCCGACCTCGACGAGCGGCTCGAGCAGGTCCTCGCCGAGGTCGCCCCCGGCGTCGGCCCGGACGCCGCGGTGCCCGCGCTGTCCGGGGGCCAGGCGGCGCGGGTGGGGCTGGCCGCGCTGCTGCTGTCCCGCTACGACGTGCTGCTGCTCGACGAGCCGACCAACGACCTCGACCTGGCCGGCCTCGACCGGCTCGAGCGCTTCGTCGCCGGCAACCGCGCCGGCGTCGTCGTGGTCAGCCACGACCGGGAGTTCCTCGCCCGCACGGTGACCCGCGTGGTCGAGCTCGACCTCGCCCAGCAACTGGTCCGGGTGGTCGACGGCGGCTACGAGGCCTACCTGGCCGAGCGGGAGGTGGCCCGCCGGCACGCGCGCGAGGAGTACGAGGAGTACGCGGAGACCCGGGCCGAGCTGGAGGCCCGGGCGCGCATGCAGCGCAACTGGCTGGCCAAGGGGGTCCGCGACGCGGTCAAGAAGTCGAAGGACCCCGACAAGCACATCAAGGCGCACAACCGGGCGACGGCGGAGAAGCAGGGGGCCAAGGCCAAGCAGACCGAGCGCCGGCTCGAGCGGCTGGAGGTGGTCGAGGAGCCCCGCAAGGAGTGGGAGCTGCGGATGACCATCGCCGCCGCCCCGCGGGCCGGGGCCGTCGTCGCCACCCTGCGCGACGCCGTGGTGCGCCGCGGGGACTTCACCCTCGGGCCGGTGAGCCTGCAGGTCGACTGGGGCGACCGGCTGGCGATCACCGGGCCCAACGGCGCGGGCAAGACGACGCTGCTCGGCGCGCTGCTGGGCCGGGTGCCGCTGGACTCCGGCGCCGCGTCGCTCGGCCCGGCGGTGCGGCTCGGCGAGGTCGACCAGGCCCGCGGGCTGTTCACCGGCGACCGGCGGCTGCTCGACGCCTTCGCCGCCGAGGTGCCGGACTGGCCGACCGCCGAGGTGCGCACCCTGCTGGCCAAGTTCGGCCTCACCGCCGAGCACGTGCTGCGCACCGCGGCGACCCTCTCGCCGGGCGAGCGCACCCGCGCGGCGCTGGCGCTGCTGCAGGCCCGCGGGGTGAACGTGCTCGTCCTCGACGAGCCGACCAACCACCTCGACCTGCCGGCGATCGAGCAGCTGGAGTCGGCGCTGGCCGCCTACCCGGGCACGCTGCTGCTGGTCACCCACGACCGCCGGATGCTCGAGGCGGTGGCCACCACCCGGCGGATCACCGTCGACGGCGGCCGGGTCAGGGAATGAAGGACCTCCCTGCCCCCCACCACTCGCAGGCTCGTGGCGAGGCCCTGCAGGGAGGCCGGAACAGCGGCAGGTGCTGCGCGCCGGCTGCTAGCTCAGGTCCTGGCCCAGCGCCTCGTCCAGGCCGACGGTGGCCATGCCGGCCCACGTCTCGTCGACGTGGTGGGCCAGGACCATGAGGTCGCGCAGGTTGCCCTCGCGGTCCCGGATGTGGTCGCGCAGCAGCGCCTCCCCGGTGAAGCCCAGGTCGGTGAACAGCGCCAGCGCCGCGCCCTGCTCGGCGACCACCTCGACGACCAGCTTCGCCAGCCCGTCGCCGACCGCCGTCACCAGCGCCTGCCGGGCGAGCTGGCGGCCCAGGCCCGCGCCGCGCCGGGTGGGGGAGACGACCAGCCGCACCTCCCCGACGTGCGAGGACCAGCCGGGCAGCGGGCGCACCGCGACGTAGCCGGCGACCTCGTCCCCGTCCAGCGCCACGAACCGCCGTCCGCCCGCGCCGCCCGACGCCCAGGACCGGACGACGTCGGGGTCGGTGACCTCCTCCTCGATGAAGGTCAGGTCCCCCTCGGGCAGGCCCGCGAAGAAGCGCAGCAGCGCGTCGCAGTGCGCCGACTCCAGCTCGACGACCTCCACGGTCAGTCCTCCCCGACCTCGTCGCTGCGCTTCCTCAGGAAGCCGATGATCTCCGGCACGGTCGTCTTCGCCGCCGTCCGGCCCACGACCAGGCCCATGTGCCCCGCGTTGAGCCGCAGCTCGTGCTTGTCCTCCGAGCCGACCAGGTCGATCAGCGGGGCGGTCGCGTCCGGCGGGACGATGTGGTCGCGGTCGGCGCGCACGGTGAGGAACGGCAGCCGGATGTCCGACAGGTGCACCGGGTCCCCGGCGACGGTCAGCCGGTCGGTGACCATCCCGTTGTCCCGGACCAGCATCTGCACCGTCTCGCGGGCGGCCGCGCCGGGGAACGGGATGTGGTCGTCGGACCAGCCGGTCATCGCCTGGTAGGCCTGCACGTACTCGTCGTTCCAGAGCCGCTCCCACAGCGTCACGTACCGGGTGACCTCGGAGGTGGGGGTGAGGGTGCGGAACCCCTGGACGACGACCCGCGGCGGCACGTTGCCGTCCTCGTCGACCACGTCGTCGACCTCGAGGCCGCCGCGGAAGACGTCGGCCATCGGCCCCATCTTCGTGAAGTCGACCGGGGTGGCCAGCACGGTGAGGCTGCGGACCGGGGCGTCGGGGTGGTGGGCGGCGTAGAGCAGGGTCAGGTCGCCGCCGAAGCAGTAGCCGAACAGGTTGACCTCGTCGGCGCCGGACAGCTCGCGGACCCGCTCGACGGCGGCGGGGATGTAGTCGTCGACGTAGTCCTCGAGCCGGTTCTGCGCGTCCCGGGCGTCGGGCTCGCCCCAGTCGACCATGTAGACGTCGAACCCCGCGTCGAGCAGCTGCTCGATGAAGGAGTTCCCCGGCGTGAGGTCGAGGATGTAGCTGCGGCTGATCAGGCTGAACACGATCAGCAGCGGCGGCGAGTACCGCACCTTGTCGCTGCGGTAGTGCCACAGCTGCGTGCGGCCGCGCTCCCAGACGACGTCCTTGGGCGTCAGCCCCACGCCGGGCCGGTCGACGCCGGCGACGAGCTTGATGCCGTTACGTGCGCGGAGGGCGTTGCGCTCCACGTCGCGGCGGACGCGGTCGAGGACCGCCTGGGGACTGGGCACCGTCGGCATCGGCTTCCTCCGAGGACGAGGGGGGCGGGACGTCCGCCGTCCGGGGACGGCGGCGCTCGTTCTCCAGCTGCACGGTCAGCCGCCGGACCTCGCGGTCGAGCGCGCCGACCTGGGCGCGCAGCCGGGCGAGGTCGGTGCCGGCGGGCAGGTTGACCAGGTGCCAGGCGCGCGCGGAGACGCCGCGGGCGGTGTCCCGGGCCAGCGTCTGCGCCCGGCGCAGCAGCCCGACGCCGGTGGCGAAGTACGGCGTCCGCACCAGGCTCTCGGCGTGCGGCGCGACCCGCTTCTCGGCGGCGTCGAAGGCCTGCCGCCACAAGGGGGTGCCCGGGGGGTCCTGCGGCGACATCGACGTACCTCCTACGGCTGGGACCTGCTGCCCGCCGGCCCTCCCTACCCGCCCGCCCGGTGATCTACCGCACAGCGCCGTTACGGTCCGGGGACGAGATCAGCAGGGGAGAGGAGACCACGGTGGCGGACAGGACGATCCTGGACATGTTCCGGCTCGACGGGAAGGTGGCGATCGTCACGGGGGCGTCCTCGGGGCTGGGCGTGGTGTTCGCGCGGGCGCTGGCCCAGGCCGGGGCGGACGTGGCGCTGGGGGCCCGCCGCGAGGACCGGATGGCCGCCACGAAGGAGGCGGTCGAGGCGGAGGGCCGGCGGGCGATCACCGTGCGCACCGACGTGGCGAAGGTGGAGGACTGCCAGGCGCTGGTCGACGCCGCGATGGCCGAGTTCGGCCGGGTCGACGTCCTCGTGAACAACGCGGGGATCGGCACCGCGGCGCCGGCCACCCGGGAGAAGCCCGAGGAGTTCCGGGCGGTGATCGACGTCAACCTCAACGGCTGCTACTGGATGGCCCAGGCCTGCGGGCGGGTGATGAAGCCGGGCAGCTCGATCGTGAACATCTCCAGCGTGCTGGGCCTGACCACCGCCGGGCTGCCGCAGGCGGCCTACGCGGCGAGCAAGGCCGGCCTGATCGGGCTGACCCGCGACCTCGCCCAGCAGTGGACCGGCCGCAAGGGCATCCGGGTCAACGCGCTCGCGCCGGGCTTCTTCGCCTCGGAGATGACCGACCAGTACCCCGAGGGCTACCTCGACCAGCAGATGGGCCGGGTGCTCGCCGGCCGCGCCGGCGACCCGATGGAGCTCGCCGCCGCCCTGGTCTTCCTGGTCAGCGACGCGGGCGGCTACGTCACCGGGACGACGATCCCGGTGGAGGGCGGCATGCTCACCAGCTGACCGCGATCCCGGGGCCCCGCCGCGGCGGGGCCCCGGTCGCGCTCAGCGGCCGTCGGCGCGGGCGGCGAGCGCGGTGATCCGGTCGACCAGCTGCGGCCACACCTCGCGCGGCAGGTCGTGGCCCATCCCGTCGACGACGAGCAGCTCGGCGCCGGGGATCGCCGCCGCCGTCGCCCGGCCGCCGGACACGTCGATCAACGCGTCGTGCTCGCCGTGGACGACGAGGGTGGGGACGGCGACCCGCGCGAGCTCGGCGGTGCGGTCGGGGCTGGCCAGGATCGCGGCCAGCTGGCGGGCGACGCCGGCCGGGTTGTGGGCGCGGTCGAACGACAGCCCGGCCCGCTCCCGCAGCCCGTGCTCGTCGAACTCGAAGCCGGGGGAGCCGATGACCCGGTAGGTGTCGACCGCACGCTGCACGGCGCTCTCCCGGTCGGTGGCCGGCGGGGCGAGCAGGACGCCGATGGCGGCCTCGGCGGGCGCGCCGACGGCGGGGTCGCCCGTGGTCGACATGATCGAGGTGAGGCTGCGGACCCGGTCCGCGTGCCGGACGGCCAGCGTCTGGGCGATCATCCCGCCCATCGAGGCGCCGACGACGTGGGCGCTGTCGATGCCCAGCGCGTCGAGGAGGGCGGCGGTGTCGTCGGCCATGTCGGCGAGGCGGTAGGGCACCCCCGAGTGGTCGCCGCCCATGACGGCGAGGACGTCGGGCGCCCCGGCGTCGTCGAGGTGGGTGGACAGTCCGATGTCCCGGTTGTCGAACCGGACGACGTACAGGCCGCGCGCGGCCAGCATCCGGCAGAACTCGTCGGGCCATCCGATCATCTGCGTGGCCAGTCCCATGACCAGCAGCAGCGGCGGGTCCCCGGGCGAGCCGAAGGTCTCGTAGGCCAGCTCGACGTCGCCGGCACGGGTGGTCTGCACCCCGGTGTGCTCCATGCTCCGCACGCTAACCCCGGACGCGCGACCGCCCGGCACCGGACGGGACCGGTGCCGGGCGGCGCGACGGGCGGGACGGTCAG
This sequence comes from Geodermatophilus sp. SYSU D00663, assembly GCF_054050655.1. Lineage (NCBI taxonomy): Bacteria > Bacillati > Actinomycetota > Actinomycetes > Geodermatophilales > Geodermatophilaceae > Geodermatophilus > Geodermatophilus sp. SYSU D00663. The sequence goes on from NZ_JBJGZT010000024.1 coordinate 27,961, forward strand.
CGCTCGGTGACCTGCCGGCCGGGCCGGGCCTCGGCCAGCTCCTCCTGGAGCCGGGTGTAGGCCGGCTTCGGGACGAAGTCCTCGTCCATGACCGTGGCCTCGCCCTCGGCGGGGAAGAACACCGGCACCCAGGAGTACTTGTCGGTGAAGCCCCAGAGGGTGAAGGAGTTGCAGTCCTCGACGGCCAGGCAGGCCTCCAGCGTACGGCCGTACCAGTCGGCCTGCTGCTCCAGCTGCGCGGGCGTGGGCTCGGTGCCGGGCGTGACGGGCATGCGGACGTCGAGCTCGGTGACGGCGGTCTCCAGGCCGAGGTCGTCGAACCGCTGCAGGTTCTCCTGGAGGGTGTCCGGGAAGGGGTACTGGAAGCTCAGGTGCCCCTGCACCGAGAACCCGTCGACGGGGACGCCCTGGGCCTGCAGCTGCCGGATGAGGGCGTAGTAGGCATCGCTCTTGGCGCCGATGTGCTCGACGGCGTAGTCGTTGAAGAACAGCTTGGCCTCCGGGTCGGCCTCGTGGGCCCAGCGGAAGGCGTCGGCGATGATCCCCGGGCCGAGCTCGCGGATCCAGATGTTCTCCCCGGTCCGGAGGTTTCCGGCCTCGTCGAAGATCTCGTTCGCCACGTCCCACTGCTGGATCTGGCCCTTGTAGCGACCGACCACCGTCTGGATGTGCTCGCGCAGGATCTCGCGCAGCTCCTCGGGCGAGAAGTCGCCCTGCTCCAGCCACGTGGGGTTTTGGCTGTGCCACAGCAGCGTGTGGCCGCGCACCACCTGGTGGTTCTCGCGGGCGAAGGCGACGATCGCGTCGGCCGGCCCGAAGTTCCACACGTCCCGCTGCGGGCGCAGGAACTCCCACTTCATCTGGTTCTCGGGCGACAGCGAGCTGAACTCCTCGGCGAGGACCTCGCGGTACTGCGCGTCGTTCGGGAATGGGTCGGGGTAGGGCATGTCCACGTGGTGCCCGCCGCCGGCGACGGCGCTGCCGATCACGAGGTCCTGCGGCGCGAGGCGGCGCAGGGTGTCCTGCTTGTCGTAGCCGGGAGCGGTGCCGGTGCCCCCGCCCGCCGGCGCGGCCCAGGCCTGGGCGCCGGTGGACAGCAGGGCGGAGGCGGCGCACGTGGCGGCGGCCAGTCGGAGAACTCGCTTCACGGTGTCCCTCCAAGGACGTCCGGTGCGCGGGCACGGCCCTGTGGCCCGCGTCACTTCCGGAAGTTACCGGAACTTCTGCGGTTCCTCGCAGGGGGTGGGGCGCCCGGAGCGGCGGTACGTGTCGGGGGACCGCCGTAGGCTGGCCGCCGGCCCGGAGGAGGGGACGTGACGGACACCCAGCGCCATGCCGTGACGATCTCCGAGATCGCCGCGAAGGCCGGCGTGTCCGTGCCCACCGTCTCCCGGGTGCTCAACCACCGCTCCGACGTCGCGCCGCACACCCGGGAGCGGGTGGAGCGGCTGCTGCGCGAGCACGGCTACCAGCGCCGCGGCCCGCACCGGGAGGAGCGGGCGGGCCTGGTCGACCTCGTCTTCGACGACCTCGACAGCCCGTGGGCGCTGGAGGTCATCCGCGGCGTCGAGCAGGCGGCGCACGCCGCCGGGGTGGGCACCGTCGTCTCCGCCGTGCACCGGCGGCGCAGCTCCGCCCGGCTGTGGCTGGACAACGTCCGGGCGCGGGCCAGCGACGGCGTCATCCTGGTCACCACCGCGCTCGACCCGGACCTGCACAGCGAGCTGCGCGGGCTGCACCTGCCGGCGGTCGTCGTCGACCCGGCCGGCCTGCCCGACCTCGACGTCCCCACCATCGGCGCGACCAACTGGGCCGGCGGGGTCGCCGCCACCGAGCACCTCACCGCGCTCGGCCACCGGCGGATCGCCCACGTCGCCGGCCGGCCCGGGCTGTGGTGCACCCGCGCCCGGCTCGACGGGTACCGGGCCGCGCTGGACTTCGCCGGCCTGGCGGCGGACCCGCGGCTGGTCGTCCCCGGCGAGTTCGACTACGCCTCCGGCGCCCGGGCCGCCGCGCAGCTGCTCGAGCTGGCCGACCCGCCGACCGCCGTGTTCGCCGCCAGCGACCAGATGGCGCTCGGCGTCTACGAGGCGGTGCGCCGGCGCGGACTGCGGGTCCCCGACGACGTGAGCGTCGTCGGCTTCGACGACCTGCCGCAGGCCGCGTGGTCCTCGCCCCCGCTGACCACGGTGCACCAGCCCCTCGGGCAGATGGGGGAGCTGGCCGTCCGCACCGTGCTGCGGCTGGTCAACGGCGAGCGGCTGGAGGGGCCGAAGGTCGAGCTGGCCACCCGGCTCGTCGTGCGCGACAGCACCGCCGCCCCGCGCTGACCCGACCCGCCGCGACTCGCCGTCCCGACCTCGGGGGACGCCCTCCGGTGCCGGTCCGCGCTTGCCCTCGGCTGTGACGGGTGCCACGCTCGGCCGCGCTCGTTCCGGAAGTTCCCGGGAACCGAGACGCCCCGCCGATCGCCGACAGGAGCTCCCGTGCGCCGTCCCGCCCGCCTGGTCCGCCTCGCCGTCCCCGCCCTCACGGCCGGTCTCCTCCTGACCGCCGCACCGCCGGCGCAGGCCGGGCAGCCCACCGCCGAGGTCGTGACGACGACCCGGCACGACGACCGGTCGGTCGCCCTGACCTTCGACGACGGGCCCAACCCGCCGGACACCCACCGCCTGCTCGAGGTCCTGCGCGAGCACCACGTGAAGGCGACGTTCTGCCTGTGGGGCGACCACGTCCGCGAGCACCCCGAGGTCGCCCGGGCGATCGCCCGCGACGGCCACACGCTGTGCAACCACACGATGCACCACGACGACATGGCCGGCTGGACGCCCGAGCAGATCCGCGCCGACCTCGAGGCCACGTCCGCGGTCATCCGCGAGGCGGTGCCCGGCGCGCACATCCCGTTCTTCCGCGCGCCCTACGGGAGCTGGGGGCAGACGCCGGAGGTCGCGGCGGAGCTGGGCATGCAGCCGCTGGGCTGGGCGCTGGCCGTCGGCGACTGGGAGCCGCCGGGCACCGACGAGCTGGTCCGCCGCGTCGTGGACGGGGTGACCCCGGGCGCCGTCGTCCTGATGCACGACGGCGGCGGCGACCGCAGCCAGACCGTCGACGCCGTCGACCGGCTGGTCCCGCTGCTGCGGGAGCAGGGCTGGCGCTTCGACCGCCCGGCGAAGACCGCCTGAGCGCGGGAGCCGGCCCCGCCACGCGGGCGGGGCCGGCCCCGGGTTCCCCGGCGACACGCCGGGCCGGCGATCGCTACGCTCCGCCGCCACGTGGGTCGAGGGGAGCGGGGTCGCGGTGGCGGGAACGTCGGAGGACGAGGTCAGGGAGTTCGCCGCGGGGCTGCGGTCTCTGCTCGACTGGCTGCAGCTGTCGGGTCCCGCGGCGGGCAACGAGGTCGTCGCGCTGGTGCAGGGGACGCTCGGCCCCGCCGGCCTCGGCCAGTCGGTCGTCGCCCGGGAGCTGCCGGCCTTCGAGCACGTCAACCTGCAGACCGCGCTCGACGCGTGGAGCGCCGCGCCCGGGCGCTCCGTGGAGGTGCGCGGCGTCGTCCTCCCGCCCCACTACGTCGGCATCGACCTGCAGCAGCTGATGACCGGCGAGGCGCTGCCCCCGGTGCGGCTGAGCGCGCCCGCGGTGGTCGACCTCCCGAACGGCCCGGGGTCGACGCTGGCCTGCCTGCGCCTGGCGCTGCTGCTCGTCACCGACGACGACGGCCGCTACGTCCTCCTGGTGCAGGAGGCGGGGGAGCACCGGCCGACGATGAGCGTCGAGGTGGCCGGCCTGCCGGTGCAGCGGGCGCAGGCCGTCCTGGCCGAGCTCGACCGGCTGCGCCGCGAGCTGAACGTCTACCGGGGCCGGCTGGTGGAGGTGACCCCGACGCCGTCCGGCCAGGTCGCGCTCACCTTCCTCGACCCGCCGGACCTCACGCGCGACGACGTCGTGCTGCCCGCGGCGGTCCTCGACCGCGTCGAGCGGCACGCGCTGGGAGTGGCCGGGCACCGTGCCGGCCTGCGCGCCGCCGGCCAGCACCTCAAGCGCGGGCTGCTGCTCTACGGGCCGCCCGGCACCGGCAAGACGCACACCGTGCGCTACCTGCTCGGCCGCATGGGCGACTACACCCGGCTGCTGCTCACCGGGCGCTCGCTCGGCGTCGTCGGCTCGGTCACCGAGCTCGCCCGCGAGCTGCAGCCGGCCGTGGTGGTGCTCGAGGACGTCGACCTCGTGGCCGCCGACCGCTCCTTCGGTCCCGGCGGCAGCCCCGTGCTGTTCGACCTGCTCGACGCGATGGACGGCGCGGCGCCCGACGCCGACCTGCTGTTCGTCCTGACCACGAACCGGGCCGACCTGCTGGAGCCGGCGCTGGCCGCCCGGCCGGGCCGCGTCGACGTCGCCGTGCAGGTCGACCTCCCCGACGCCACGGCCCGCCGGCGGCTGCTGCTCCTCTACGGCCGGGCGGTGCCGCTGCGGCTGACCGACGACGACGTGACGCGCGCCGTCGACCGCAGCGAGGGCGTGACGGCGTCGTTCCTCAAGGAGCTGCTGCGCCGCGCCGTGCTCGAGGCGCTGCACGAGCAGGACCCGGTCGTCGCGGTCACCGCGGGGCACCTCGACCGGGCCCTCGACGACCTGCTGGACTCCACCCAGCAGGTCACCCGCACCCTGCTCGGCGTGGGGGCCGAGGGGGCGGTGACCGACGGCGACGGGGCGTGGCCCGGCCCGGCGCCGGTCCAGTACGGGGGCGGCTACCGCCCCTTCCGCGCGCGCTGACCGCGGGCCGGGACGCAGGACGGCCCGGACGGGAGACCGTCCGGGCCGTCCTGGTGGGTCCGTGTGTGAGGTGCTAACCGTTGCTCTGACCAGCAGCGGAGCATGCCGTCCGGCTCACTTCTTACACGTTTTCCGCCGACTTCTTACACGCTCGCTGCAGACGTGCCCCGGCCCGCGGGCGAAAGTCGCTGTCCACGGGTCCGGGCACGGCCGACTTCTCCAGGGCGGCGGGCAGCGTGTGCCGCTCCCGACCACCCCAGGTGGGGTCAGGCGGGCTGCAGCCGATCAGCCAGCCCTGCCGCGGCGAAGGCGGCGGCGACGTCGTCGCGGCTCTCGGTGAAGTGGCCCCAGCTGTCGCAGTGGGCGGCCACGACCCGGCGGGCGCCCAGGATCTGCGCGGCCTCGGCGGCCTGTGTGCCGTCGACGGTGACCAGCGCGCCGTCGAAGAACGGGGTGCGGGCGGCGCCGGCGAACAGCACGGCGGTGTCCACCGGGCCGACGCGGTCGGCGATGTCGCGGACGAGGTCCAGTGAGGCGTTGTCACCGCTGACGTAGACGGTGGGCAGGTCGCTGGCGGTCAGGACGAAGCCGATCACCTCGCCGGTGATCGGCTCGCAGCCCTCGGGGCCGTGCTGGGCGGGGGCGGCGGTCACCGTCACGGTGCCGCCGTCGGGACGGGGCAGCTCGACGGTGTCCCACGGGGCGAGGCCGCGGGCGGTGCCACCGAGGTGCTCGGCGCCGCTGGGCGTGGTGAGGGTGAGCGGCACGTCGGCCAGTAGCTCGCGGCCGGCGTTGTCGAGGTTGTCGGGGTGCTGGTCGTGGGAGAGCAGTACCGCGTCGACGGCGCCGATGTCGGCCGTGCCGACCGGGCAGGGAGCGGTCTTGGTCAGCACCAGGCCCGGGCCCAGCGGGTACTCGCCGGGAGCGTCGAAGGTCGGGTCCGTGAGGAACCGCAGGCCCCCGTACTCGATGAGGGTGGTCGGGCCGCTGAGGACCCGGACGGGGATCTGGTCGGCGGTGGGACGGACGTCGGTCAAGGTGACACCTCACGGGTATGAAGCGGATCTTCCGTGAGGCGACGGTAGACGGTTCTCACGGAAGATCGCAAGGCGTACCATGAGAACCATGTTGGAGGCCGTGACCGCCGAGTCCGCGCACCGCGTCCTGCCGCCGGCGCCGGGTGCCGAGCAGCACCTCGCCCTGGACTTCGCCAACAGCGCCGTGGCGTTGCCGGGAGGTCAGTTCCTCGAGCTGCTGGGCACGCCCACGGCCGCGACGGAGTGGCTGGCCGAGCGCGACCTCGCACCCTCCGACGCCGGCCTGCGGGATCAGTGCGCGGCGCAGCTGCGGGCGCTGCGGGAGCAGGTCCGGGCGCTGCTGGCGTCGCGGATCGACGGGCTCCCCGCTCCCGCAGCCGCCGTGCGCGCCGTCAACGAGGCGCTGACCAGCGTGCCCACGGCGTCCCTGCTGCAGTGGGACGAGGCCCGCGGGCTGCACCGGACTCCGCCGCACCGCACGACGCAGATCGTCGACCACGCGCTGGCGGTCCTGGCTGCGGACGCCGCCGACCTGCTCACCGGTCCCGACGCCGAGCGGTTGGCCGCGTGCGCGTCACCGCCGTGCAACCGGTACCTGCTGCGCACGCACGGCCGCCGGCACTGGTGCTCGGTCCGCTGCGGCGACCGTGCCCGTGCCGCCCGCGCCTACGCCCGCCGAAACCAGCTCAAGGGCGCCTGACGGCCGCCCTCCGCTGGGCGGACGCAGGCCGTCGGCGGTCGCCGTGGTCGGGCGCGGCTCAGTGGTGGTCGCGCCCGTGGAGATCCCCGGCGGTCGGGTGCTGCTCGGGCGACCCGTGCCCGCCGCCGTGGTACTGGTGCACTACGGCGTGCCCCTTGCCCCGGCCGATCAGCCAGCGGTTGACCGGCACGGTGACGACGAAGGCCACGGCGAGCGCGAAGGCGAGCGCGCCCCAGAACAGCGGGCTGTCCAGGCCGGCGTCCATCGCGCCGGGCACCAGCAGCATGACCGCGTTGTCGACGATCTCCATGACGGTGATGGAGACGGTGTCGGCCGCCAGCGCGACGGGGATCGCCGCTCGCAGTGCCAGGCCGGAGCGCATCACCGGCCCGATGGTGAACGCGTAGCCGAACAGGAACGCGAGAGCGACGGCGAGCACGATCGTCTGCACGTCCGACCAGCCCAGCGCGGTCCCGATGACCATGCCGAGGACCTCACCGATCGCGCAGCCGGTGAGGCAGTGCAGGGTGGCGGACACGGCCATCCGGGTGGGGGCGGTGCCGGTCGGGCGCCCGTCGTGCATGGAGTGGTCCATCGGTGCTCCTCGGTCGGTCACGTGCAGAGTGGGCGGGTTTCCGGCCGTCAGGCGGTGGCCGTCTGGGACTCGCCGGTGGCGGGGGCGGCCCGCTGGGTGCCGCGGGTGGTGACGGTCGCGGCGACGAGGACGGCGGCGGCCAGCAGCAGGCCGGCTCCGGCGAGGAAGCCGGAGGTGTAGCCGTGCGCCAGCGCCTCGCCGGCCCGGGCCACGGCATCGACGTCCCCGCCGGCCTGGCCCTGCTGCAGCACCCGGGTGGCCTCGGGCAGCTGCGCGGCGGCGGCCGTGGTCGAGACGGTGGTCAGCACGGCCAGCCCGAGAGCGGCGCCGATCTGCTGGGCCATGTTGACCAGCGCCGAGGCCACCCCGGCGCGGTCCTCGGCGACGCGGTGCACGGCAGTCAGCGTCAGCGGCACGAACGCCAGCCCGAGGCCGAAGGAGGTGAGGAACAGCGCCGGCATGATGTCGACGGCGTAGGAGGGGTCCACGTCCAGTCGGGACAGCCACGCCATGCCGGCGGCGGCCAGGAGCAGCCCGGGCGCGGCCAGCACGCGCGGCGCCAGACGCTCGACCAGCTTCGACGCCATCCCCGAGGCCAGGATGATGCCGGCGGCGAAGGGCAGCGACGCGACGCCGGTCTTCAGGGCTCCGTACTGCAGCACCTGCTGCAGGAACAGCGCCAGCAGGTAGAAGCTGCCCATCAGCCCGGCGCCGATGAACAGCACGGTGGCGTAGGCCCCGGCGCGGTTGCGGTCGGCGAACAGGCTCAGCGGCAGCAGCGGCCCGGTGGTGCGCGACTGCAGCATCAGGAAGACGGCCAGCAGGACCGCGGCGGCGGCGAACGCGGCCAGAGTGAGCCCGTCGGTCCAGCCGTGCTCGCCGGCGCGGGCGAGACCGTAAACCAGGGCGACCATCGCGCCGGTGCCGGTCACCGCGCCGGGGGTGTCCAGCCGACCCCGGCCACGGCCGCCCTCGGGCAGGGTGCCGGTGCCGGCGAGCACCGCCAGACCCACCGGCACGTTCACGAAGAAGACCCAGCGCCAGTCCAGCAGCCCGGTCAGGGCGCCGCCGAGCAGCAGCCCGCCGATGATGCCGACCGCGGACATGGCCCCGTAGACCGCCATCGCGGAGTTGCGCGGCTTGCCCGCGGGGAACGTGGTCGCGATCAACGCCAGCGCGTTGGGCGCGGCCAGCGCGGCACCCACGCCCTGCAGCGCGCGGGCGGCGATCAGCAGCGTCCCGTTCGGCGCGAGACCGCCCAGCAGCGAGGCGGCGACGAACAGGACCAGGCCGATCCGCAGCACCCGGCGCCGGCCGAACAGGTCACCGACCCGGCCACCGAACAGCAGCAGCGCGCCGAAGACCAGGACGTAGGCGTTGATCACCCACAGCAGGCTGGCCGCCGGCATGTCCAGGTCGGCCTGGATGCTGGGCAGCGCGATGTTCGCGATGCCGTCGTCGAGGACGAGCATCAGCTGGGTTGTGGCGATGATCAGCAAGGACAGGCCCAGCCGACGATCGGCGGAGGAAGCCTCGGCTGCTTGCGGCTGGGCGGGCGGTGCGGCGGACATGCGCGAACTCCTGGCGTGCGAGGCAGGGCGGTACCTCCGAGCGGTATCTGAGACAAGCTGTACCCCCCGGGGGTATCTTCCACAAGCGGCAGTGAGAGACGTCACGGGCAGGCCGCGCCTCTAGCCGACCGGGCGGCCGTCGTCCGCGACGACCGGGAAGCGGGAGAAGCCGGTCTCGGCCACCCGCTGCTCGAAGTGCGTTCCGGGGATGGCCTCCGCCGGGTGAGACCTGCACCGGAACCGACGTCGAGCCCCACGCCCCTTGTCGGTGGTCAGGCACCGCGGGGCTGCTGCGCCGGACGTCTCGTCGGCTTGACCCACCCGGGTCGGCGTGGACGATCACGTCCGTGAGCGAGCGCGAGGGCCCGCGCGGCGACCTCCGGCGGCACGTCCATCAGCCGCCCGACCGGCGCAAGGGCCGGGTCGATGTACGCGGCGAGCAGCGCGGTCAACGCCGCCGCGGTCTCGCTCCCCGGCGTGGCATGCCGGCCCGGCAGTGATGCGGTGGGCAGCGGGTAGCCGGCGATCGGGTCGGGGTGGCCCTCCGCGGCGGCGAACTCGGCGGCGATGCGTGCCACGGCCGTGGCCAGCTCCTCCTCGGACAGCTGGCCAAGCCGGTCTACAGCAGCCTGCAGGTCCGGCATCGCCGCCGCGGTGCTGGCCTACCGGCCCGAGGGCCTCACCGACGCCGAGTGGGCCGACGTCGCCGACCTGGTCCACCTGGGAATGGCGACCCTCGCGCCGCGCACCCGCGAGCAGGTCCGCCGCATCGGCTGGGCGCTCGGCGTGCACGCCCGGGTGCACCTGCGCTCGGGCACCAGCCGCACCGTGCCCGGCTGGTACGGCTCGCCCGCGGTCGCCACCTCGCTGGCCGGCGGCAGGATCGGCCGCGGCAAGAGCGCGTACACCGTGCCCGCCCGGTTCGGCTCCTCCTACGCCGGCCGGCTGCGCACCATCGGCCGGGCGCTGGTCCCGGCCAGCCCGCCCCCGCCGAAGCGGTTCACCGCCTACCCCCGGCAGGAGCCGCTGACCGCCGCCGAGCTGGAGGAGGTCTTCGACTTCTGCGCCACGCACGGCATGCCGGCCCTGGGCCGGCGGCTCGCCCTGCTGGTGTGGCTGATCTGCGGCACCGGCGCCAAGCGCGCCGACCTGGTCGGCGCGACCGGCACCGCCGTGCAGGTCACCGAGCACGCGGTGGTGTTCACCACCGCCGGCCCCACCCCGCGGCGCATCCCCGTCCTCGGCGCCTGCGAGGCGCCGATCCTCGACGCCGCGCTGGCTGCCGGCGACGCGCCGCTGCTCGACCTGAGCGCCGATACCGACATCGGCGACCTGGTCATCGCCACCGGCTGGCGGGTCGCCGACCGGTTCCCGCTCACCGCCGGCCGACTGCGCGCCACCTGGCTGGCCGCCGTGCTCGCCGGCGGCGCCCCGTTCGCCGGCGTGCTCGCCGCCGCCGGCCTGACCGGGGAGAAGACCTTTGCCGACCTGCTCGCCCGGCTGCCCGCGCTCGACGACGCCGCCTACGAGACCGCGCTGCGCTGCTCCGACGGCCCGCTGCCGGTCGCCGGGCAGCTCACCCTGCCCGGGCTGCGCCACCCCGCGCTGCGCGTGCCCCTGCTCGACGCCCCGCGCACCTCCACCGGCCGGAAGTCGGCGTGAGGATCGACCCGACCACCGGCGAGGTCCTCGACGACGAGGGCCACGGCGACGAGGTCCTCGACGACGGGGACGTGCAGATCACCCTGCCGGTGCGGCGCGGCCTCACCGGCAGCTGGGCCGCGCTCGCCGCCGCCAGCGACGACGCGCCGCTGACCGGTCCGGACAAGGTGACCGTCGTGAAGGTGCCGCGCAGCCTGGTCGCGCTGGCCGAGGCGACCGTCGACCGCGGTCCGCTGATCGGCTACCTCGAGTCGCTGCTGCCCGCCCAGGCCGACCGGCCCACCGGCGGCAAGACCCGCACGCTGAGCGTGCGCACCCTGCTCGTCGCGCTGCTGCTGCTCGCCCTCGCCGAGCAGGCCATGATCATCCGCGACGCGGTCGCCCTGCTCAACGGGCTGCACCCCTCCGACAAGCACCGCCTCGGCGTGCCCGAGGCCGTCACCGAGCGGATGTTCTCCCGGCTGTTCAACCAGCTCGCGCACGCCGTCGACCCGTCCCCGGACTCCCCGCACAACGTCGCCGCGCTGCGCGACGCGCACGACGCCATCCGTGCCGAGCACCCCGGCGAAGACAACCGCGACCTGCGCCGCCAGCTGCACGCCGAGCTCGAGGCCGCGCACGCCGAGGTCCTGCTCGAGCGCCTCGCCCGACTGCGGTACGTGCTCGATCGCGGCCTGGACTCCACCCTGCCCGACACCCCGCACACCGGCTCCTACGCCGTCGACGCCTCCGCCGTGCCGTCCTGGGCGCATCAGTTCCACCGCCAGCCCAAGCGCCCCGCGCTGGTCAGTGACCCCGACGCCCGGTGGAACGGCAAGGGCGAGGGCTGGTACGGCTACTGGCTGCACGGCGTCGTCCGGGTGCCCGAGGTCGGCGGGGACGACGTGCCGTGCCTGGTCGAGCGGATCGAGTTGACCGCGGCCAACGCCGACTCCCGCGTCGCCGCGCTGGAGCAGCTCACCCGGATGGTCGCCGACCACGAGCGCGCCGACGAGGCCGCCGGCCGCCCGCACCGGCCCCGCGGCGACCTGCTCGCCGACCGCTTCTACACCTCCGAGGTCGACCGCGGCGACGACTGGATCTGGCCGGTGTTCGCCCTCGGCTTCGACTCCGTGCACCACCTCACCGAGCACCAGCTGGGCAACAACAAGGCGCCGCTGGCCAACGGCGCCATCGTCGTCGACGGGCAGCCGTTCAGCCCCCGGCTGCCCGCGCACCTGCGCAACCTCGAGCCGCCGAAGGTCGGCGCGTCAAAGGCGGCGATCCTCGCCTACCAGGCCCGGATCGCCCAGCGTGCCCCGTACGCGCTGCACGCCATCGGCGGCCGCCGCGACGACGGCGGCTGGGACTTCGGCTGCAAGGCGATGCACGCCCTCGGCGCGCTGCGCTGCGACATTAAGCCCACCTCGATGGCCAAGCCGCCCACGCCGCGGCGGCCCACCACGACCCGACCGTGTTCACGCCGGGCGGGCGGCCGCCGAAGATCTGCGGGCAGCAGAAGTCCCGCGTCGGCATGGCCGAGCTGCCGTTCTGGCAGCCGCTGCTGCACGGCTCGGCCGAGTGGTGGGACAGCATCAACCGGCGCAACCGGATCGAGGGCATCTTCGGCAACGTCAAGAACGACGCCAGCCAGAACCTCACCCGCGGCCGGTTCCGCGTCATGGGCCTGGCCCGCACCTCGCTGATGACGCTGTTCATCGTGATGGCCGCCAACCTGCGGCTGATGCAGACCTTCACCGCCCGGCAGGCCAAGACCGCCGCCGCCGGCACCACCCCGGCCCGCCGGCCCCGCCGCCCGCGGATGCACACCCTGCTGCGGCACGAGCTGCGCGCCCGCATCGCCGCGCAGAAGGCCCTCGCCGCCGCCGGCGACGACCGCGCCGCCGCCGGTGCCGCCGCCCGCACCGCCGGCCCGCCCGGCCCGTAGCCGCCGGTTGTGCCACAGCCCGTGGCACAACTCCTCGCCCCACCGCACCGCCGCAGCACCTCCGGCACCCCGACGCGCCCACCTCGGGCCGCCGGGGCGCTCGGCGTGCCCGCAGACCGGCCGCGACCGCCCGGTGCGGGCCGCCGGCGCGCCCGCGCACCGCCGCCGCGGCACGCGCATCGCCTCCGAATGCGCGAGAGGCCCCGCCGGCGCCCCTCAAGGGGGCCGGCGGGGCCTCTCGTCGTCGTGCCCGGAACCAACGGTCAGCCGCTCACGGGACCAACGGTTAGCACCGGTGTGTGCCCCCGGCAGGATTCGAACCTGCGCACCCGCCTCCGGAGGGCGGTGCTCTATCCCCTGAGCTACGGGGGCTCGGGGCAGGAGAGAAGTTACCAGCCCTCCCCGCCCGTCCCGGCGGCGGGTCAGGGCGCCGGCAGCGGCGTCCCGCCCCGCGCGGTCAGCATGCCGACCATCGTCGTCACCTCGGCGGTCTGCGTCTCGGCGATGGAGCGGGCCAGCGTCCGCACGGCCGGCTCGGCGGCGTTCCCCGCGGCGTACTGCGCCATGTCGAAGCCGCCCTGGTGGTGGCGGATCATCAGCCGGAGGAACTCCACGTCGAACGCCGTGCCCGACAGCGACCGCAGGGCCGCCAGCTCGTCCTCGGTGGCCATGCCGGGCATCAGCGCGCCGGAGCCGGAGGTCGAGGGCGTGTCGTGCGAGGCGTGCCCGCCGCCCATCCACGCCATGTGCTCACCGCCGGAGCGGGGGAGGCCCCACAGCGCGAGCCAGCCCTCCATCTGCCCGGCCTGGTTGGTCTGGGTGCTGGAGATGTCGAAGGCGATCTGGCGGATCTCGGGGTCGGTGCTGCGCTCGAGGGCCAGGTTGGCCATCTCCACGCCCTGCCGGTGGTGCACCGCCATGTCCCGCGAGAAGCCGGCGTCGACGGAGTCCGCCGTCGGCGTCGCCTCCTGCCCGATGCCGAGCCCCACCGCCAGCCCGCCGCCGAGCGCGACCAGCGCGACGGCGATCACGGCCAGGAGCGCGGCCCGCAGGCCGCGGCCGCGCGGGCGGGGCGCCGGCGCGGGGGTCTCCTGCCCGGGGCGGGTGGCGGTGGCGGTCATCGCGGGCTCACTCCGTGGGGGACCCGGCGGCCGCGGTCGGCGTCGTCGGGGCGTCGGTGGTCATGGCCTCCGTGCCGCGGCTGCCCTCGCCGGTGACGAGCGGGTCGCTGATGAAGGTCGGGTTCTCGCAGCTGGCCCCGACCTCGGGGTAGGCGCCCTCGACCTCGGAGTTGAAGGTGAGGAAGTCGGCGAACTGCTCGATCCGCGGGTCGTCGACGGAGTCGACCTTCAGCTGGTGGTTCCAGGACTGCAGGCTGACCGCGGAGTCGAGGCCGGCGTAGGGCGACAGCAGCCGGCCGGAGACGCCGTCGACCAGCTCGGCGAGCTTCTCGACGTCGGCGCCGGAGACCTCGTCCGGGTCGTAGGCGATCCACACGGCGCCGTGCTCCAGCGAGTGGACGGCGTTCTCGTGCCGGATGTCGACGTCGTAGACGGTGCCGGTGCAGTCGGCCCACTCGCCGTCGTGCGGCCCGCCGACCGGCGGCGTCTGCTCGTACTCGACCGGGGTGGTCACGTGCTCCTGGCCGGCGGCGTAGTCGAAGCTCTGGATGCCGGAGATCTCGTCGAGGGCGTCGATCCGCTCGGCGTCGGACTGCCGCACCTGCACGACGGCGTAGGTGATGGCCGCGGCGGCGAACACCACGACGGCGACGGCGGCGGCGATCAGGCCCCACGGCCGCTGCTGCGTCACGACCTGCGTCGGCGGGCGGGTGCGGCCGCGGCCCCCGTTCCGGCCGGCGGGCGGGCGGGCCGACGACCCGCCGGCCGACGACTTGGCCGTCGACACCGGACGGGCACCGGACCCGGACCGGCTCGACCCGCCTCCGGCGCGGCCGGCCTCGGGCTTGCGGTCCTTGGCCACGTGCTTCTCCTCAGTGCTCGTCGAGTGGTGCGTCCGCCGGTCGTGGCGCAGCATGGGTGCGCGCCGGCGCGGCAGGCCTCCCGCCTGCCTCCAGGCACGCGAGTCTAGGTCGCGCACCTGTGCGCCCCCTGACAACTCGGGTGCGGCGGGGAGCCGGGTCGCGGACGCTGCCTACGATGACGCAGTGACACCCGAGCAGCTGCGCGACCTCGTCCGGACCGCGGTCGCGGCGGTCGTCGAGCGCGGCACGCTCGCCGTCGCCGTCCCCGACGACGTCCTCGTCGAGCGTCCCAGGAACCCCGAGCACGGCGACTACGCGACCAACGTCGCCCTGCGCCTGGCCAAGCCCGCCGGCATGCCGCCGCGCGCGGTGGCCGACCTGCTGGCCGAGGAGCTGCGCGCGCAGCCGGGCGTCGGCCGGGTCGACGTCGCCGGCCCCGGCTTCCTGAACGTCACCCTCGCGCAGGGCGCGCTGGGGCGGATCGCCGTGCAGGCGGTCACCGCGGGGGAGGCCTACGGCCGGACCACCACGCTGGCCGGGCAGCGGCTGAACCTGGAGTTCGTCTCCGCCAACCCCACCGGCCCGGTTCACATCGGCGGCAGCCGGTGGGCCGCCGTCGGCGACGCGATCGGCCGGCTGCTGCAGGCCAGCGGCGCCGACGTGACCCGCGAGTACTACATCAACGACGCCGGCGCCCAGATCGACCGCTTCGCGCGCAGCCTGCAGGCCGCCGCGAAGGGCGAGCCGGTGCCCGAGGACGGCTACGGCGGCGCCTACATCGCCGACATCGCCGCCGCCGTCGTCGCCGAGGTGCCCGACGCCCTCGACCGCGACGACGACGCGCAGCGGCAGACCTTCCGCGACCGCGGCGTCGCGCTGATGCTCGACGAGATCCGCCGGTCGATGGAGGGCTTCGGCGTCGACTTCGACGTCTGGTTCTCCGAGAGGTCGCTGTACGACACCGGCGCGGTGGACAAGGCCCTGGCCCGGCTGCGGGAGCAGGGGCACGTCTACGAGTCCGACGGCGCGGTGTGGCTGCGCACCACCGACTTCGGCGACGACAAGGACCGCGTGCTCGTCAAGGCCGACGGCGAGACGACGTACTTCGCCTCCGACTGCGCCTACTACCTGGACAAGCGGTCCCGCGGCTTCGACCGGGTCGTGATCATGCTCGGCGCCGACCACTCCGGCTACGTCGGCCGGTACAGGGCGCTGGTGGCCGCCACCGGCGACGACCCCGACACCCACCTCGAGATCCTCATCGGCCAGCTGGTCAACCTGCTGCGCGACGGCGAGCCGGTCCGGATGAGCAAGCGGGCGGGCACGATCGTGCTGCTCTCCGACCTCACCGACGCGATCGGCGTCGACGCCGCCCGGTACGCCCTGGCCCGCGCCTCGGTGGACCAGACCATCGACATCGACGTCGAGCTGTGGAGCCGGCGCACCAGCGACAACCCGGTCTTCTACGTCCAGTACGCGCACGCCCGGATCTCCTCGGTGCTGCGCAACGCCACCGACCTCGGCCTCACGCTGGGGGAGGCGGACGGCGTCGATCCCGGGCTGCTCACCCACGAGCGGGAGAACGACCTGCTCCGGGCGATCGGCGAGTTCCCGCGGGTGGTGTCCTCGGCGGCCGAGCTGCGCGCGCCGCACCGGGTGGCCCGCTACCTCGAGGAGCTGGCCGGCACCTACCACCGCTTCTACGACGCCTGCCGGGTCCTGCCCCGCGGCGACGAGGAGGCGACGCCGCTGACCACGGCGCGGCTGTGGCTGTGCGCGGCCACCGCGGTGGTCCTGCGCAACGGCCTCGGCGTGCTCGGCGTCTCCGCTCCGGAGCGGATGTGAGGGCCCACCCGGCGGGGCCGCTCCACGGCGCCTTCGCCCCCGAGCCCTCGGCCGGGATGCCCCCGGCCGACCTCGGCGCGCTCGACCCGCAGGTCTGGCCGCGCACGGCCCGCCGGGTCGACGGCGAGCTCCACGTGGGCAGCAAGCCGGTCACCGAGCTCGCCCGCACCCACGGCACCCCGCTGTTCGTCCTCGACGAGGAGGACTTCCGCGGCCGCGCCGCCGACTTCGCGGCCGCCTTCGACGGCGCCGACGTGCACTACGCCTCCAAGGCCTTCCTCTGCGGCCAGGTGGCCCGCTGGATCGCCGACGACGGCCTGCACCTGGACGCCTGCAGCGGCAACGAGCTCGCCGTCGCGCTGGCCGCCGGCTTCCCCGCCGAGCGGATCGCGCTGCACGGCAACAACAAGTCGCTGGTCGAGCTGCAGCTGGCCGTCGACTCCGGCATCGGCCACGTCGTGCTCGACTCCTTCGACGAGATCGACCGGCTGGTGCCCATGGCCGAGGCGCGGGTCGCCGCCGGCGGCAGCCCGGTGCCGGTGCTGGTGCGCACCACGGTCGGCATCGAGGCGCACACCCACGAGTTCATCGCCACCGCCCACGAGGACCAGAAGTTCGGCTTCTCGCTGGCCACCGGGGACGCGCTGACCGCGGCCGTGCGGGTCATCCGCGAGCCCGCGCTGCACCTGTCCGGGCTGCACAGCCACATCGGCTCGCAGATCTTCGACACCGCCGGCTTCGAGGCCGCCGCGCACCGCGTCGTCGGGCTGATGGGGCAGGTGCACCAGGCCACCGGCGAGGTGCTGGGGGAGCTGAACCTCGGCGGCGGGTTCGGCATCGCCTACCTGTCCGACGACGACCCGGTCACCCCCGCCGACGTCGCCCGCCGGCTGCGCACCGTCGTCGCCGCCGAGTGCGCCGCGCTGGACCTGCCGGTGCCGCGGCTGGCCGTCGAGCCCGGCCGCGCGATCGCCGGGCCGGGCACGGTCACGCTGTACGAGATCGGCACGATCAAGCCGGTCCGGCTGGGCGGCGGCGGCCACGGCGGGCCGCAGGTGCGCAACTACGTCTCCGTCGACGGCGGGATGAGCGACAACATCCGCACCGCGCTCTACGACGCGAGCTACACCTGCGTGCTGGCCAACCGCACCTCCGACGCCCCGCCGGCGCTGTGCCGCGTCGTCGGCAAGCACTGTGAGAGCGGCGACGTGCTGGTCCGCGACCTGTGGCTGCCCTCGGACGTGCAGCCCGGCGACCTGCTCGCCGTCGCCGCCACCGGCGCGTACTGCTGGTCGATGGCCAGCAACTACAACTACCTGCTCAAGCCGCCGGTGGTGGCCGTGCGGGACGGCGCCGCCACCGAGATCGTGCGGCGTCAGACACTGTCCGACGTGTTCACCCTGGACGCGGTGCTGGCCGCGGTGCCCGCCCCGTCCCCGGCGATCGACCAGCCCGCGCCCGAGCACCCGGTGGGAGCCCGCTCGTGAAACCGCTCAAGGTCGCCCTGCTCGGCTGCGGCACCGTCGGCAGCGCGGTGCTGCGCCTGGTCGACGAGCAGGCCGCCGACCTCACCGCCCGCGTCGGGCGCCCGGTGCAGGTCGCCGGGGTCGCCGTCCGCCGGCCCGACCGGCACCCCGACGTGCCCGCCGGTCTGCTCACCACCGACGCGCTCGGCCTGGTCACCCGCGACGACGTCGACCTGGTCGTCGAGGTCATCGGGGGGATCGAGCCGGCCCGCACGCTGATCCAGGCGGCGATCGAGGCCGGCAAGTCCGTGGTCAGCGCGAACAAGGCGCTGCTGGCCGAGGACGGCGTCGCGCTGCACGCCGCCGCGGCCAAGGCCGGGGTCGACCTCTACTACGAGGCGGCGGTGGCCGGGGCCATCCCGCTGCTGCGGCCGCTGCGCGAGTCGCTGGCCGGCGACCAGATCCGGCGCGTGGTCGGCATCGTCAACGGCACGACCAACTACATCCTGTCCCGGATGGCCGAGACCGGGCACGGCTTCGCCGAGGCGCTGGCCGAGGCCACCGAGCTCGGCTACGCCGAGGCCGACCCGACCGCCGACGTCGACGGCTTCGACGCCGCCGCGAAGGCCGCCATCCTCGCGTCGCTCGGGTTCCACACCGCGGTCACCGCCGCCGACGTGCACCGCGAGGGCATCTCGTCGGTCACCGCCACCGACGTCGCCCGCGCCGCCGAGATCGGCTGCACGGTGAAGCTGCTGGCCATCTGCGAGCGGGTGCCGGCCAACGGGGACGGGGAGGGCGAGTCGGTCGCCGTCCGCGTGCACCCGGCGATGATCCCGACGTCGCACCCGCTGGCCGCCGTCGGCGGGGCGTTCAACGCCGTCTTCGTCGAGGCCGAGGCCGCCGGGCAGCTGATGTTCTACGGGCAGGGCGCCGGCGGCGAGCCCACCGCGAGCGCCGTGCTCGGCGACCTGGTCGCCGTCGCCCGCAACCGGGTGGCCGGCGCCGCCGGGGCCGGGCCGACCGCCTACGCCGACCTGCCGGCCCGGCCGATCGCCGAGACGCCCACCCGGTACCACGTCAGCCTCGACGTGGCCGACGTCCCCGGTGTGCTGGCGACCGTCGCGACCGCCTTCGCCGAGCACGGGGTGAGCATCGCCACCGTCCGCCAGGACGGGCACGGCGACGCCGCCACGCTGGTCATCGTCACGCACAGCGCCCCCGACGCGGCGCTGTCGGCGACGATCGCCGCGCTCCGGGAGGTCCCCGCGGTCCGCGGGGTCACCAGCGTGCTGAGGGTGGAGGGTCTGTCATGACGGGGACGCTGCGCGGTGCCGTCTCGCCGGTCTGGCCCGGGCTGATCGAGGCCTACCGGTCGCGGCTGCCGGTCAGCGCCACGACGCCGGTGGTCACCCTGCACGAGGGCGCCACCCCGCTGGTGCCCGCCGTCGAGCTGTCCCGGCGCACCGGCTGCGAGGTGTTCCTCAAGGTCGAGGGCGCGAACCCGACCGGGTCGTTCAAGGACCGCGGCATGACCATGGCCATCACCAAGGCGCTCGAGGAGGGATCGCGGGCGGTCATCTGCGCGTCCACCGGCAACACCAGCGCCAGCGCCGCCGCCTACGCCGCGCGGGCCGGGATGGTCTGCGCCGTCCTCGTGCCGCAGGGGAAGATCGCGCTCGGCAAGCTGGCCCAGGCGCTGGTGCACGGCGCCAAGCTGCTGCAGGTCGAGGGCAACTTCGACGACTGCCTCGCGCTGGCCAGCAAGCTGGCGATCGACTACCCGGTCAGCCTGGTCAACAGCGTCAACCAGTACCGCATCGAGGGGCAGAAGACCGCGTCCTTCGAGGTCGTCGACGTCCTCGGCGACGCCCCCGACGTGCACTGCCTGCCGGTCGGCAACGCCGGCAACATCACCGCCTACTGGCAGGGCTACCGCGAGTACGAGTCCGACGGCCCGGCCACGAGGCGGCCGCGGATGTTCGGCTTCCAGGCCGCCGGCGCCGCGCCCATCGTGACCGGCCAGGTGGTGGAGAACCCGAGCACCATCGCGACGGCGATCCGCATCGGCAACCCGGCGTCGTGGACCAAGGCGCTGGCCGCCCGCGACGAGTCCGGCGGCCGCATCGACGCCGTCACCGACCGCGAGATCCTCGCCGCCTACCGGCTGCTCGCCCGCAGCGAGGCGGTCTTCGTCGAGCCCGCCTCCGCCGCGTCGGTCGCCGGGCTGCTCAAGGTGGCCGCGGCCGGGGAGCTCGAGCCGGGGCAGCGCGTCGTGTGCACCGTCACCGGCAACGGGCTCAAGGACCCGGAGTGGGCCATCTCCGGTGCGCCCGCGCCGGTCACCGTGCCGGTGGACGCCGCCGCGGCCGCCGCGCAGCTGGGTCTCTGAGTGGCCACTCGGTCCTCCGTGCGGGTGCGCGTGCCCGCGACCAGCGCGAACCTCGGTCCGGCGTTCGACTGCGCCGGCCTCGCGCTGACGCTGCACGACGTCGTCGAGTTCGCCGTGGCCGACTCCGGGCTCACCGTCGAGGTGTCCGGCGTCGGCGCGGGGGAGCTGCCCACCGACGAGCGGCACCTGGTCGTGCGGGCCTTCCGCGCCGCCTGCGAGCGGCTCGGCTGGACGCCGCCGGGCCTGTGCGTGCGCGCGGAGAACGCGATCCCGCAGGGCCGGGGGATGGGCTCGTCCGCCGCGGCCGTCGTCGCCGGTGTGGTCGGCGCGTTCGAGCTGTGCCCCGACGTCGACGTCCGGGACGACGGCGCGGTGCTGCGGCTGGCCGACGAGCTCGAGGGGCACCCGGACAACGTCGCCGCCTGCCTGCTCGGCGGCGCGACGCTGTCGTGGACGACGCCCGAGGGCGCGCGGGCCGACCGGCTGCCGGTGAGCGAGGACGTCGTGCCGGTGGTGCTGGTGCCGGAGGCGACCCTGTCGACGCACACCGCGCGCACGCTGCTGCCGGACCTGGTGCCGCACGCCGACGCCGCGTTCAACGCCGCCCGCGCCGCACTGCTGGTGCACGCGCTGACCGCGGAGCCGGCGATGCTGCTCGAGGCCACCGACGACCGGCTGCACCAGCGGCAGCGCGCGGCCGCGATGCCGGACACGATCGCGCTGGTCGACCGGCTGCGCACGGCCGGACACGCCGCCGTCGTGTCCGGGGCCGGGCCCAGCGTCCTCGTGCTCGCGCGGCGGCACCCCGACGACGTCCCGGGGGACGCGGCGGCGGTGCGCGAGGTGAGCGGGATCACCCCGGACGGGTGGCGGGTGTACCCCCTGGAGGTGGACCACGGCGGCGCCCGAGTGGTTCGAGTGACGCCTGGGGTATCGTCTTCGTAACGAGGAACACTCCGCTGGTCAGCGGTGTTGTCCCGTCCGTGGGGCGAGTCCTAGGCTTGCTGCGTAGCCGCCCCTCGGGCGAGCCTCGCGCGGAACGTTGCAGACGACCTTCCTGTCGACGCTGATCCCCGCTCCGCACCCACTCGATCCGCCGTCCCCCCTGTCCGGAACAGATGGACGGGGCGGCGCCGGGTCACCTCCTGCGCTGGTAGGCGCAGGCCACCGCAGGGAAGGACCTGTACGTGAGCGAAACCACCGACCTCGCCACCACCGGCGCCCCCGAGGGCGCTGCGGGCGAGGCACCTGCGGCCACCGGCACGGCGGGCCGCTCCCGCCGCCGCGGCAGTGGGCTGGCCGGCATGCTGCTCCCCGAGCTGCAGCGGCTCGCGGCCGAGCTGGGCATCCCCGGCACGGGCCGCATGCGCAAGGGCGACCTCGTCGCCGCCATCTCCGCCCGCCAGGTCGGCGGCGCGACGCCGGGCAGCGTCCCGGCGCCCGGCGCCCCGGCCGACGCGGCCCCGAACGTCCCGGCCTCGCGGGGCGCCGACGCCGTCGCCGCCACCGCCACGCCGGTCGAGGCCCCCGTCACCGGGGGCGCCAACAGCGGTCCGGTGACCGCCCCCGCCGCCGACGCCCCGGCCGAGGGCGCCCCGCGGCGCCGGCGTGCCGCCAGCCGCCCGGCCGGTGCCCCCACCACGGAGGCGCCCGCCGCCGCGGCCCCCGCTGCCGAGGCGCCCGCTGCCGGGGCCCCGGCCGCCGAGGCCCCCGCCGCGGCTCCGCCGGCCGCCCCGCCCGCGGAGCGCACCGAGGGCGAGCGACCCGCCGCTGACCGCACCGACGGCGACCGGACGGACGCCGACCGCGGCGACCGCGGCGACGGCGACCGCGGCGACGGCGACCGTGCCGAGGGCGACCGCCCGGCCCGCAACCGCGACCGCACCCGCAACCGGGACGGCCGCGACGCCCGCGACGGCGACCGCGCCGAGCGCGGCAACCGCGACGGGCAGCGCGACGGCAACCGGGACGGCCGCGACGCCCGCGACGGCGACCGCGCCGAGCGCGGCAACCGCGACGGGCAGCGCGACGGCAACCGCGAGAGCCAGCGCGACGGCCAGCGCGACGGCCAGCGCGACGGGCGCGGCCCCGACCGCGGCGAGCGCACCGACCGCAACGCCCGGCCGAACGACCGCACCGACCGGAACGACCGCGCGGACAACCGCAACGATGAGGACGACGACGACTTCGAGGGCGGCCGCGGCCGTCGCGGGCGCCGCTACCGGGACCGCAACCGCCGCAACGGCCGGGACCGCTTCGACCAGCCCAGCGAGCCGACGGTCAGCGAGGACGACGTCCTGCTGCCGGTCGCCGGCATCCTCGACGTCCTGGACAACTACGCGTTCGTCCGGACCTCGGGGTACCTGACCGGCCCCAACGACGTCTACGTGTCGCTGTCCCAGGTGCGCCGGCACGGCCTGCGCCGCGGTGACGCGATCACCGGCGCGGTCCGCCAGCCGCGCGAGGGCGAGCGCAAGGACAAGTACAACGCGCTGGTCCGCCTCGACTCGGTCAACGGCCTGGACCCCGAGCAGGCACGCAACCGGCCGGAGTTCACCAAGCTGACCCCGCTCTACCCGCAGGAGCGGCTGCGGCTGGAGACCGACCCGCACCAGCTGACCACCCGGGTCATCGACCTGGTCATGCCGATCGGCAAGGGGCAGCGCGCGCTCATCGTGTCGCCGCCCAAGGCCGGCAAGACGATGGTGCTGCAGGCGATCGCCAACGCGATCACCACGAACAACCCCGAGTGCCACCTCATGGTCGTCCTCGTCGACGAGCGGCCCGAGGAGGTCACCGACATGCAGCGCTCGGTGAAGGGCGAGGTCATCGCCTCGACCTTCGACCGGCCGCCGTCGGACCACACCACCGTCGCGGAGCTGTCGATCGAGCGCGCCAAGCGCCTGGTCGAGATGGGCCACGACGTCGTCGTCCTGCTGGACTCGATCACCCGCCTGGGCCGCGCCTACAACCTGGCCGCCCCCGCCAGCGGGCGGATCCTGTCCGGCGGTGTCGACTCGACGGCGCTCTACCCGCCCAAGCGCTTCCTCGGGGCCGCCCGCAACATCGAGAACGGCGGCTCGCTGACCATCCTCGCGTCGGCGCTGGTCGAGACCGGCTCGACGATGGACACGGTCATCTTCGAGGAGTTCAAGGGCACGGGGAACGCGGAGATCAAGCTCGACCGCCGGCTGGCGGACAAGCGGGTCTTCCCGGCCGTCGACGTCAACGCGTCGGGCACCCGCAAGGAGGAGATCCTCCTCTCGCCCGACGAGCTGGCCATCGTCATCAAGCTGCGCCGGGTGCTCGCCGCGCTCGAGCCGCAGCAGGCGCTGGAGCTGCTGCTCGACAAGCTGCGCAAGACGCGCAACAACGTCGAGTTCCTCATGCAGATCCAGAAGACGACGCTCGGCCCCGAGCGCGACTGACGCACCGCCCGCCGCCGCGCTCGGCCGATCGGGGATACTGGTCGGCCGAGCCCCGCGCCAGCGCCCCGAGCAGGGCCGGAATGACCGGCCGGCCGCCGGCGTTCACGACAACAGCACCGAGACGTCCCCGGAAGAGGCCCGCATCATGAAGTCCGGTATCCACCCCGACTACCACACCACCACGGTGACCTGTGGGTGTGGGAACACCTTCACCACCCGCAGCACCGCCCCCGGCGGCACGCTGACCGTCGAGACCTGCTCCGCCTGCCACCCCTTCTACACGGGCAAGCAGCGGATCCTCGACACCGGTGGCCGCGTGGCCCGCTTCGAGAAGCGGTTCGGCAAGCGCGGCGCCACCGCCGGCAAGTAGCACCCCCGACGGCGCCCGTCCCACCTCGCGTGGGACGGGCGCCGTCGTCGTGTCCACCCCCGCTCCACCCCGCACGAGAGGTACGCCATGAGCAGCCCGACCGACGCCGCGCCCGACCGGCTGCGCGGGCTGCTCGAGGAGCACGCCGCGCTGGAGACCGAGCTCGCCGACCCCGCGGTGCACGCCGACGCCGGCCGCGCCCGGCGCCTGGGCCGCCGCTACGCCCAGCTCGCGCCCGTGGTGGAGACCGCCCGCGCGCTCGACACCGCCCGCGACGACCTCGACGCCGCCCGCGAGCTGGCCGCCGAGGACCCCTCCTTCGCCGAGGAGGCCCGCGGCCTCGAGACCCGCATCGACGAGCTCACCGACCGGCTGCGCGAGCTGCTGCTCCCGAAGGACCCCGACGACGACAAGGACGTCATCCTCGAGATCAAGGCGGGGGAGGGCGGCGCGGAGTCCGCGCTGTTCGCCGGCGACCTGCTGCGCATGTACCTGCGCTACGCCGAGCGCCGCGGCTGGGCCACCGAGGTCCTCGACGCCGTCCCCGCCGAGCTCGGCGGCTACAAGGACGTCTCGATCGCGGTGAAGTCCCGCACCGACGAGGGCATCTGGTCGCGGCTGAAGTTCGAGGGCGGCGTCCACCGGGTGCAGCGGGTGCCGGTCACCGAGTCGCAGGGCCGCATCCACACCTCCGCCGTCGGCGTCCTCGTGCTGCCCGAGGCCGAGGAGGTCGACGTCACCGTCGACCCGAACGACCTGCGCATCGACGTCTTCCGCTCGTCCGGCCCCGGCGGGCAGAGCGTGAACACCACCGACTCCGCCGTCCGCATCACCCACCTGCCCACCGGCATCGTGGTCAGCTCGCAGAACGAGAAGAGCCAGCTGCAGAACCGCGAGTCGGCGCTGCGGGTGCTCCGCTCGCGGCTGCTGGCCGCCGCCCGCGAGGAGGCCGCGGCCACCGCCAGCGACCAGCGCCGCAGCCAGGTCCGCACGGTCGACCGCAGCGAGCGGGTGCGCACCTACAACTTCCCGGAGAGCCGCATCTCCGACCACCGGGTCGGCTTCAAGGCCCACAACCTCGACGCCGTCCTCGACGGCGAGCTCGACCCGGTCATCGACGCGCTCACCCGCGCGCACACCGCCGAGCTGCTGGCGGCCGGGTCCTGAACACCCGCACGCTGCTCGCCGACGCCGCCCGCCGCCTGGCCGAGGCCGGCGTCGAGTCGCCCCGCGTGGACGCCGAGCTGCTGCTCGCCCACGTCCTCGGCGCCACCCGGACGGCACTGCTCACCCTCGACGACGTCGACGACGACGCCGCCGCCCGCTTCGCCGCGCTGCTCGACCAGCGGGCCGCCCGCGTCCCGCTGCAGCACCTCACCGGCCGGGCGCCGTTCCGCCACCTCGAGCTCGCCGTCGGCCCCGGCGTGTTCGTGCCCCGGCCCGAGACCGAGCAGCTCGTCGAGTGGGCGCTGGCGCGGCTGGCCGGCGTCGACGAGCCGGTCGTCGTCGACCTGGGCAGCGGGTCCGGCGCGATCGCGCTGTCGATCGCGCACGAGCACCCCGGCGCGCGGGTCACCGCCGTCGAGCGCGACCCGCAGGCGATCGAGTGGACCCGCCACAACGCCGGCCTGCGCGCCGCGGCAGGGGACCGGCCGGTCACCGTGCTCGCCGGCGACATGACCGACCCGGGCCTGCTGCGCGACCTCGACGGCACCGTCGACCTCGTCGTCTCCAACCCGCCCTACGTCCCCGACGGCGCGCGGGTGCCGCGGGAGGTCGTCGACCACGACCCGCCGCTGGCGCTGTGGGGAGGCCCGGACGGACTCGACGTCGTCCGCGGGCTGCTGACGACGGCGGCCCGGCTGCTGCGCCCCGGCGGCGGGCTGGGCGTCGAGCACGCCGACGCGCAGGGGAGTGCGCTGCCCGCGCTGGTGCGCGGCACCGGCGACTTCACCGCCGTCGCGGACCACCCCGACCTCGCCGGGAGGCCGCGGTTCACGACCGCCGTCCGGGCTGGGGGAGACTGACCGCCCGTGGCCGACCTCTACGACTGCACCGACCCCGAGCAGCGCGCCGCGGGTCTCGCCGCCGCCGCCGCCGCGATCGCCCGCGGCGAGCTGGTCCTGCTGCCCACCGACACCGTCTACGGCGTCGGCGCCGACGCGTTCTCGCCCGCCGCGGTCTCCGGCCTGCTGGCGGCGAAGAACCGCGGCCGCGCCATGCCGGTCCCCGTGCTGATCGGGGAGGCCTCGACGATGGCCGGGCTGACCATGAGCGTGCCCCGGGTGGCGCAGCGGCTGGCCGAGGCCTTCTGGCCGGGCGGGCTGACCCTCGTCGTCGAGCACGCGCCGTCGCTGGCCTGGGACCTCGGCGACGCCGAGGGGACGGTCGCCGTCCGCCTCCCCGACGACGACGTCGCCCGCGACCTGCTGCGCCGCACCGGCCCGCTCGCCGTGTCCAGCGCCAACCGCTCCGGCCGGCCCGCCGCCACGAACGCGCAGGAGGCGGACGCGCAGCTCGGCGAGCACGCCGCGGTCGTCCTCGACGGCGGCCCGCGCGCGGGCTCGGCGGCCAGCACGATCGTCGACTGCACCGGCCCGGTGCCGCGCGTGCTGCGGGTGGGCGCGGTGCCGGTCGAGCGGCTGCGCGAGGTCGTGCCCGAGGTCACGGACTAGGGCCCCGTCGCCGGCGGCTGCGGATCCCGCTCCGTCCGGTGACGGGGGGATACCGTGGGGGTACCGCCAGTCCCGTCCGCCCGCCGCCTCGCCCCCGGGAGCCCCGTCGCGATGAGCACGCCCGCTGCGCGCCCGGCCGGGACCGCGCGCGGTCCGCACGGGGGCTGAGCCGTGCGCGAGTACGCCGTCGTCCTGCTGACCGCGGGCCTGGTCACCTTCCTGGCCACGCCGGTGGTGCGGATCGCGGCGGTGCGGCTGCGGATGATGGCCGCCCCCCGCGAGCGCGACGTGCACGTCATCCCCACCCCGCGCGGCGGCGGCGTGGCCATGTACCTCGGGGTCGCGGCGGCGGTGCTGGTGGCCACCCGGCTGCCCGCCCTGCAGCGCACCTTCGACGACTCGCAGACCGCCGCCGTCCTCGTCGCCGGCGGGCTCATCTGCCTGCTCGGCGTGCTCGACGACAAGTTCGGCCTCGACGCGCTCACCAAGCTCACCGGCCAGATCGCCGCCGCCGGCGTCATGGTGCTGCTCGGTGTCCAGCTGGCGTTCCTGTTCCTGCCGGTCGCCGACATCGGGACCATCTCCTTCGGCCCGGACGTCGGCGTGCCGCTGACCATCCTGCTGACCGTCCTCACGGTCAACGCGCTCAACTTCATCGACGGCCTCGACGGGCTGGCCGCGGGCGTCTCGGCCATCGCGGCGCTGGCCTTCTTCGCCTACAGCTACAACCTCAGCCGGGTCGGCTACGACGAGGTCGCCAGCGCCCCGGCCCTCGTGACGGCGGTGCTCGCCGGCGCCTGCCTGGGCTTCCTGCCGCACAACTTCAGCCCGGCGCGCATCTTCATGGGCGACTCCGGGTCGATGCTCGTGGGGCTGATGCTCTCGGCCGCCGCGGTGAGCGCCACCGGCCGGGTCGACGCCCAGTCCTTCGACTCCGCGGCCAGCCTCCTGCCGCTGGCCCTGCCGCTGCTGGTGCCGATCGCGGTGCTCTTCATCCCGTTCGTCGACCTGCTCCTCGCGGTGGTACGCCGCACCCGGCGCGGGCAGTCGCCGTTCTCGCCGGACAAGATGCACCTGCACCACCGGCTGCTGTCCATCGGGCACTCGCACCGCCGGGCGGTGCTGACCATGTACTTCTGGGCGGCTCTCCTGTCCTTCGGCGCGGTGGCCCTGTCGGTCACCGGCGGGACGGTCGAGCTGCTCGTCGTGATCGGGGTGCTGCTCGTCGTGGGTGTCGTCGTCGTCCTCGCCCCGCACGCCCGGCGTGCCGCCCGCGAGGCCCGGGCCGCCGAGATCGCCGAGCAGCGCCGCCGCAGCCGCGCCGCCCACCCGACCGCGCGGGCGCACCGCGCCGGGCGCCGGTCCCCGGAGCCGGCGACGCCCGCGGCGCCCCCGGTGCCGGCCGCCGCACCTGCCCCGGCGCCGCCGACCCCGTCCGCCCCCCGTGCGGCCGGCGCCGGCCAGGGGCTGCGGTGAGCGCGCCCCGCCCGGCCCCGCAGGTCCCGTGGGACCTGTCGTTCCTCAAGGTCGGCACGCTGGTCACCGGCACGGTCGCGGTCGTCGCCGCGCTGGTGGCCGGGCTGGTCGCCGGGTGGGCCGACGCGGTCGGGGTGCTGGTCGGAGCCCTGGTCGTGACGGCGTTCTTCGTCCTCTCCGGTGTGGTCATCGCCTGGGCCGGGCGGGTCGACGACACCTTCACGCTGCCGGCCGCCCTGGGCACCTTCTTCGTCAAGGCGGTCGTGCTGTTCGGCATCCTCAACGCGCTGCCGGAGGACGGCTGGCTCGACCGGCGGACCCTCGCGTGGGCGGTGGTCGTGGGGGCCCTGCTGTGGAGCGGCGTGCAGCTGCGGTGGGTCTGGACCCGCCCGCTGTACTACGTCACGCCGCCCGCGCCACCCGGTCAGGCGACGGTCCCCCCGGCACCGGGAGGCGCCCCCACGCCCGGCTGATAGTGTCCCGGCGATGGCCGAGGACGACCCCACCCGTGGGGAGCCCCGGCCCCGACCTGCGCGACCAGCCCCTCGGGGCAGCGGTGCCGAGACCGGCTGGGCCGTCATCGGGACCATGATCTCCGGGATGGCCGTGTGGGGCGGTGCCGGGTGGTTGCTCGACCGGTGGTTGGACACGCGGGTGTTCCTGCCGGTCGGGATCCTCCTCGGCATCTCGGCGGCCATCTACCTGGTCGTCAAACGGTTCGGCGGGCTGCCACCAGACCCTGGTGCACCCGAGCAGGGCAACACCCCGGGCGGACGACGGAGCCGGCCCAGGACGCAGAAGGGACCACGGTGACCTCCAGCGCCCTCGCGCTCACGGACGTGCTCGCCGCCGAGGGCGGCGGGTCCGGCGACGGCTTCCAGGCCCCCGGCCTGAGCGAGTTCTACCCGGAGCCCCTCGCCGAGTTCTCGCTGCTCGGCATCGACTTCGAGATCACGCGCATCACGCTCGGCCTGTGGTTCGCCACGCTGGCGATGCTCGTCTTCATGGTCCTCACGGTCCGCAGGCCGCAGATCGTGCCGGGCAAGATGCAGTTCATCGGCGAGAGCGGCTACTCGCTGGTCCGGGACGGGATCGCCCGCGACGTCGTCGGCCCCAAGGGGATCCCCTTCGCGCCGTTCCTCGCGTCGCTGTTCTTCTTCATCCTCGCGAACAACCTGATGGCGATCCTGCCGCTGGCGCAGATCTCCCCCATGTCGCGGTTCGCGTTCCCGCTGGTCCTCGCCGGCATCTGCTGGGTGCTCTACATCTACATCGGCATCCGCGAGCAGGGCGCCGGCCGCTACTTCAAGGACATCCTGTTCCTGCCCGGCGTGCCCAAGCCGATGTACGTCCTGGTCACGCCGATCGAGATCCTGCAGAACTTCATCGTCCGGCCCTTCACGCTCGCCGTCCGGCTCTTCGCGAACATGTTCGCCGGCCACATGCTGCTGGTGGTCTTCTCCCTCGGCGCGGTCTACCTGTTCAGCCGGGACAACTTCTCGATCGTCTTCGGCCCGATCTCGGCGCTGATGGCGATCGTCATGACCTTCTTCGAACTGCTGGTCATCTTCCTGCAGGCCTACGTCTTCACCGTGCTGATGGGGACCTACCTCAACGGCTCGATCGAGGCCGAGCACTGACCGGCTGAGCGCGCACCTCCCGGACCGCACCACCCCCCAAGACCCCCGCAAGCCGCCCGGAGACACCGGGCGACGACACAGGAGGAACACCCCGTCATGGATCTTCTGGCTGAGCTGTCCGGCAGCATCGGCTCCGTGGGCTACGGCCTCGCCGCCATCGGCCCGGGCATCGGCGTCGGCATCGTGTGGGCCGCCTACATCCAGGCCACCGCCCGGCAGCCCGAGTCGGCCGGCCTGACCCGTACCTACGCGTTCCTCGGGTTCGCGCTCTCCGAGGCGCTCGCGCTCATCGGCTTCGTCGTCCCCTTCGTCTTCGGCACCTGATCCGCGCCCGCGGGCCGGCACCGACTGAGACAGGGACACTGAGACCATGAGAATCCTCGCAGCGGAGGAAGCCCACAACCCGCTGATCCCGCCGCTGGGCGAGATCGTCATCGGGCTGATCGCGTTCGCGATCGTCATGCTGGTCTTCTTCCGGTTCATCGCCCCGCGCTTCGAGCAGGTCTTCCGGGCCCGCCGCGAGGCCATCGAGGGTGGCATCGAGCGGGCGGAGGCCATGCAGGCCGAGGCCAAGGCCGCGCTGGAGCAGTACCGCGCCCAGCTGGCCGAGGCACGCACCGAGGCCGCGCAGATCCGGGACCAGGCCCGGGCCGAGGGCCAGCAGATCCTCGAGGAGCTGCGGGCCCAGGCGCAGGAGGAGTCGGCGCGCATCGTCGCCCGCGGCGAGGAGCAGCTGGCCAGCTCGCGCCAGTCGGTCATCAACGAGCTGCGCGGCCAGATCGGCACGCTGGCCGTCGACCTCGCCGGCCGCGTGGTGGGGGAGTCCCTGGAGGACGAGGCCCGGCGCCGCGGCACCGTCGACCGGTTCCTCGACCAGCTCGACGGCATGGCCGGCGGTGCGGCGGGCAACGGCCGCACCGGCAGCACGGTGTTCGTCCCCGGCGGCGACCGCTGATGGACGCCTCCAGCCGGGAGGCGCTCGCGGTCAGCCGCGAGCGCCTCGCCGCGACGACGGCCGGTGCCGCCGGCCCGGGCCTGCTGGCCCTGGCCGACGAGCTGTTCGCCGTCGCGCGGCTGCTCGACGGCAACGTCGCGCTGCGCCGGGCCCTGTCCGACCCGGCGGCCAAGCCGGCCGACCGGGCCGGACTGGCCCGCCGGATCCTCGGCGGGCGGGTCTCCGAGGCCGCCGTCGACCTGGTCGAGACCGTCGCCCGCCAGCGGTGGTCGCGGCCGCTGGACCTGGTCGAGGCCGCCGAGACCCTGGCCACCGAGGCCTCGCTGGACGCCGCCGAGGCGCGTGGCGAGCTCGAGGGCGTCGAGGACGAGCTGTTCCGCTTCGGCCGGATCGTCGGCGGCGACCCGGGGCTGTCCCGCATCCTCTCCGACGACGTGGCACCGGCCGAGGGGCGCGCGGCGCTGCTCGACCGGCTCCTGTCGGGCCGGGTCAGCCCGGTCACCGAGCAGCTGCTGCGGAACTCGCTGACCGTCCGGCACGTCGGTAACGCGGAGAACCGGGTCGAGCGGCTGTCCGTGGCCGCTTCCGCCCGGCGCGGCCGCTCGGTCGCCCACGTCACGACGGCGGTGCCGCTGACCGCGACGCAGGAGCAGCGGCTGCGCGACGTGCTCGGCCGGATCTACGGGCGGACGATCGGCCTACAGGTGACGGTCGACCCCGAGGTGCTCGGCGGCCTGGTCGTGCGCGTCGGTGACGAGGTCATCGACGGCAGCATCGCCAACCGGCTCGAGTCCGCCGGCCGCCGGCTCGCCGGCTGACCCGCCCCACCCCAGACCACAGACAGCACGACCCAGCAGGGAAGAGGACGCGTGCCATGGCCGAGCTGACGATCTCCGCAGACGAGATCCGCAGTGCCATCCAGAACTACGTCACCGAGTACTCCCCGGACGTGTCCCGGGAGGAGGTCGGGATCGTCACCGAGGCCGGCGACGGCATCGCCCGGGTCGAGGGCCTGCCCTCGGTCATGACCAACGAGCTGCTCGAGTTCGAGAGCGGCGTCCGCGGCCTCGCGCTGAACCTCGACGTCCGCGAGGTCGGCGTCGTCATCCTCGGTGACTTCGCCGGCATCGAGGAGGGCCAGCAGGTCCGCCGCACCGGCGAGGTCCTGTCGGTGCCGGTCGGCGACGGCTACCTCGGCCGCGTCGTCGACCCGCTCGGCAACCCGATCGACGGCGGCGGCGAGATCGCCACCACCGGCCGCCGCGCGCTGGAGCTGCAGGCCCCCACCGTCGTCCAGCGCAAGTCGGTGCACGAGCCGCTGCAGACCGGGATCAAGGCCATCGACGCCATGACCCCGATCGGCCGCGGGCAGCGCCAGCTGGTCATCGGCGACCGCCAGACCGGCAAGACGGCGATCGTGCTCGACACGATCATCAACCAGAAGCAGGCCTGGGCGACCGGCGACCCGAAGCAGCAGGTCCGCTGCATCTACGTAGCCGTCGGCCAGAAGGGCTCCACGATCGCGGCGATCCGCGCCTCCCTCGAGGAGGCCGGCGCGATGGAGTACACGACCATCGTCGCCGCTCCTGCGTCGGAGGCCGCCGGCTTCAAGTACATCGCCCCCTACACCGGCTCGGCCATCGGCCAGCACTGGATGTACGAGGGCAAGCACGTCCTGATCGTCTTCGACGACCTGTCCAAGCAGGCCGAGGCCTATCGCGCGGTCTCGCTGCTGCTGCGCCGCCCGCCGGGCCGCGAGGCGTACCCGGGTGACGTCTTCTACCTCCACTCCCGGCTGCTGGAGCGCTGCGCCAAGCTCTCCGACGACCTGGGCGCCGGGTCGATGACGGGTCTCCCGCTCATCGAGACCAAGGGCAACGACGTGTCGGCCTACATCCCGACCAACGTCATCTCGATCACCGACGGGCAGATCTTCCTCGAGACCGGTCTGTTCAACTCCGGTGTCCGCCCGGCCATCAACGTGGGCATCTCGGTGTCCCGGGTCGGCGGCTCGGCGCAGATCAAGGCGATGAAGTCGGTCGCCGGCCGCCTGCGCCTGGACCTGGCCCAGTACCGCGAGCTCGAGGCGTTCGCCTCGTTCGCCTCGGACCTGGACGCCTCCAGCCGGGCCACCCTCGACCGCGGCCAGCGCCTCGTGGAGCTGCTCAAGCAGGGCCAGTACCAGCCGTACCCGGTCGAGCGCGAGGTCGTCTCGCTGTGGCTGGGCACCACCGGCAAGCTCGACCGCGTGCCGGTGTCCGACGTCCGCCGGTTCGAGTCGGAGTTCCTCGACTACATCGGCCGCGGCGAGAGCGGCGTCTACGACGAGATCCGCACCTCGCGGGCCCTCGGCGACGACGCGGTGAGCAGCCTCGAGCGCGCCGTCGAGAGCTTCTACCAGCAGTTCACGACCTCCGACGGCACCTCGCTGGTCAACGAGCCCGAGGCCGAGGCCATGGACGCGTCCGAGCGTGGCCAGGAGCGCGTCCAGGTCAAGAAGGCCTGACCGGTGGCCGGTTCCCTCCGCGCGCTGCGGCGCCGCATCCGCTCCACCCAGTCGACGAAGAAGATCTTCTCGGCCCAGGAGCTGATCGCCGGCGCCCGCATCGTGCGCGCCCAGGCCCGGGTGGAGGCGTCCAAGCCGTACGCCCGGGAGATCACCCGGGTCCTGTCCGCGCTGGCGTCGTCCGCCTCGCTCGAGCACCCGCTGCTCACCGAGCGGCAGTCGACCCGGCGCGCCGCGGTGCTGGTGGTCACCTCAGACCGCGGGTTCGCCGGCTCGTACAACGTCAACGTGCTGCGGCGCACCGAGGAGCTGCTGTCGCTGCTGCGGCAGGAGGGCAAGGAGCCGCAGGTCTACGTCATCGGCCGCAAGGGGGAGACCTACTACTCCTTCCGCAACCGGCCGGTGGTGCAGACCTTCACCGGGTTCTCCGAGCAGCCGGCCTACACCGACGCCCAGGAGGTCGGGCGCGTCCTCATCGACGCGTTCACCGCCGGGGCCGACGACGCCGACGGCGCGGGTCCTGACGGCGTGGCCGGCGTGGACGAGCTGCACATCGTCTACACCGAGTTCCGGTCGCTGCTCGCGCAGGTCCCGGTCGCCAAGCGGCTGGCCCCGCTGGAGGTCGAGGAGGTCGAGGAGTTCGACTTCGAGCGCGAGGACCGCGAGGCCGGGCGCACCGGCGACTCCGGGGTCCCCACCTCGTACGAGTTCGAGCCCTCGCCCGACGCGCTGCTCGACGCGCTGCTGCCGAAGTACGTCACCACCCGCATCTACGCGGCGCTGCTCGAGGCCGCGGCCTCGGAGTCGGCGTCGCGGCGGCGGGCGATGAAGTCGGCCTCGGACAACGCCGAGGAGCTGGCGAAGAGCCTCTCCCGCCAGGCCAACCAGGCGCGCCAGGCCGAGATCACCCAGGAGATCAGCGAGATCGTCGGTGGCGCCGACGCGCTGGTCGCAGCCAACGCCGACGACTGACCACCCCGGCCCCCGCCCGAGGCGGGGCCGGGTCTCCGATCCACCTGACCGAGGAGCCCCCTCATGACCGTCACCGAGGACCGTCCGACCACCCAGGCGACAGGCCGCGTCGTCCGGGTCACCGGGCCGGTCGTCGACGTCGAGTTCCCGCGCGACGCGATGCCCGACCTGTTCAACGCCCTCCGGGTCGACGTCGCGCTCGCCGACCTGAGCAAGACGCTGACCCTCGAGGTCGCCCAGCACCTGGGCGACAACGTGGTCCGCACCATCTCCATGCAGCCCACCGACGGCCTGGTCCGCGGCGCCGCGGTCAGTGACACCGGCGCCTCGATCAGCGTGCCGGTCGGCGACGTCACCAAGGGCCACGTGTTCAACGCCCTCGGCGACTGCCTGGACGCCCCCGGCCACGGCGCCGACGCCCCGCACTGGTCGATCCACCGGCACGCGCCGCGGTTCGACCAGCTCGAGGGCCGCACCGAGCTGCTTGAGACCGGCATCAAGGTCATCGACCTGCTCACCCCGTACGTGGCCGGCGGGAAGATCGGCCTGTTCGGCGGTGCCGGCGTGGGCAAAACCGTGCTGATCCAGGAGATGATCCGCCGGGTCGCCCAGGAGTTCGGTGGCGTGTCGGTGTTCGCCGGCGTCGGCGAGCGCACCCGCGAGGGCAACGACCTCATCACCGAGATGACCGAGTCCGGCGTCATCGAGTCCACCGCGCTGGTCTTCGGCCAGATGGACGAGCCGCCGGGCACCCGGCTGCGGGTGGCGCTGTCGGCGCTGACGATGGCGGAGTACTTCCGCGACGAGCAGAACCAGGACGTGCTGCTCTTCATCGACAACATCTTCCGGTTCACCCAGGCCGGGTCCGAGGTGTCCACGCTGCTGGGCCGCATGCCCTCCGCCGTGGGTTACCAGCCGACCCTCGCCGACGAGATGGGCGAGCTGCAGGAGCGGATCACCTCGACGCGGGGTCACTCGATCACCTCGCTGCAGGCGATCTACGTGCCCGCCGACGACATCACCGACCCGGCGCCGCACACCACGTTCGCCCACCTCGACGCGACGACGGTGCTTTCCCGGCCGATCTCGGAGAAGGGCATCTACCCGGCCGTCGACCCGCTCGACTCCACCAGCCGGATCCTCGACCCGCAGTACGTCGGCCAGGACCACTACCAGGTCGCGCAGACGGTCAAGCAGATCCTCCAGCGCTACCAGGAGCTGCAGGACATCATCGCGATCCTCGGCATCGACGAGCTCTCCGAGGAGGACAAGGTCACCGTGCAGCGCGCACGGCGGATCGAGCGGTTCCTCTCGCAGAACATGTTCGTGGCCGAGGCCTTCACCGGTCAGCCGGGCTCGTTCGTGCCGCTGTCGGAGACCCTCGAGGCCTTCAAGGCGCTCACCGAGGGCAACTACGACCACGTGCCCGAGCAGGCCTTCTTCATGTGCGGTGGGCTCGAGGACCTCGAGCGCAACGCGGAGAAGCTCAAGCGCGGCTGAGGAAGGACCCGTCCTCCTCGCCCCTCGCACGCTCGGGGTGAGCCTCCGGACGGGACCACACCACGTCACGGCCGGGTGTCCCTGCGGGGACGCCCGGCCGTCGTGCGTCCGGGTACCCCTCGTGTGAAGGACCGGTCACGCACGGTCGGGACCGGCCCGGGCGTGGCGCGCCGGGGGGTTGACGCACCCGCGCTCATGGGCAGGTGCCTTCCCGGGTGCACCTCGAGAGCGGGAGCCTTGCTGCCGATCGGACAGGTGGCGCCCGGAGGGACCGGACGCGCGGTGTGGGAGAAGACCATGGAGTGGCTGGACGCGACCAGCACCGACGGCACGGTGACCCGGCTGCCGGCCGGGACCGCCGATCCCGGGTGGACCTGGCCGCCGACGTCCGTACCGCACGTGCACGACATCGCCTACGACACCGAGGAGTGGGCACCCGCCTCGACGGTGCGCCACCCGTGGGTCCGCGTCGGCCGCTGGACCCTGCTCTACCGTCGCGCCGCCTGACGGAGGACCGGGTCCGCCGCCCGGCCGGGTGACCGCCGGGCGGCCCGCGCCGGGTGGTCGGGGTCCCGCGGCTAGAGTGGGCGACGACCGTCGCCGTGCCCGTTTCCCGGCCGGCGTCCCAGCACCGCCCGTCGGTGGACCCGGAGGAGTGTCGTGGCGACCCTGCAGGTCGAGTTGGTGGCCGTCGAGCGGACCATCTGGTCGGGTGAGGCGAGCATGGTCATCGCCCGCACGACCGAGGGCGAGATCGGCGTCCTGCCCGGCCACGCCCCGCTGCTCGGCGAGCTCGCCCCCGGTGGCGTCGTCACCGTCCGGACGACCGAGGGCCCGGACATGGTCGTCGCCGCCCACGGCGGCTTCCTGTCGGTGACGCCCAAGGGCGTGTCCATCCTCGCCGAGACCGCGGAGATCTCCTCCGAGATCGACGTCGAGCGGGCCCGCGAGGCGCTGCGCCGCGCCGAGTCCGCCGGCGACGACCCCGAGGCCCTCGCCGCCGCCCGCCGCGCCCAGTCCCGCCTGCGGGCCGCCGGACAGGCCGACTGACCCGACCGGACCCCGCCCGCCCCGGCCGACGGTGACCACCGCCCTGCTCGTCCTCGCCGGGGTGCTGGTCGTCGTCCTGGTGGTCGCCTTCCTCATCCGACGCCGGCTGCTGCTCTCCGGCCTCGGCGCGGTGACGATGTGGCTGCGCCCGGTCGGCAGCTCCCGGTGGTCGGTGGGCGTCGCCTGGTACGGGGGAGAGGCGCTGCTCTGGTACCGGGCGCTGTCGCTGTCGGTCCGTCCGCAGCAGCGGCTGTGCCGCACGGAGGTGCAGGTCGAGGGCCGGCGGCCCCCCGGCCGGGACGACGTCGCCCTGCCCGACGATGCCGTCGTCCTGACCTGCGCCACCGGCGCCGGCCGCAAGGAGCTGGCCATGGACCCCTCCACGGTGACGGGGTTCCTCTCCTGGGTGGAGTCGGCCCCGCCCGTGCACTAGGGGCCTGAGTCAGCCCTGCGCGGCCCGCTGGGCGTGGACGCCGCTGTGCGCCCCGGGCTCCCACAGGACGTCGCCGCCGGGGTTGGCCTCGCGGGCGAGGATGAACAGCAGGTCCGAGAGCCGGTTGAGGTAGCGGGCGGTCTCCGGGTTGGTGCGCTCGCCGTCGGCCTCCAGCAGCGCCCACACGCTGCGCTCGGCCCGCCGGACGACCACCCGCGCCTGGTGCAGCAGCGCCGCCAGCGGCGTCCCGCCGGGCAGCACGAAGCTGGTCAGCGTCGGCAGCGCCTCGTTGTGCTCGTCGCAGGCCGCCTCCAGCCGCTCGGTGTAGGCGGCGGTCACCCGCAGCGGCGGGTGCGCGGGGTCGGGCACCACGGGCGTGGACAGGTCGGCGCCGACGTCGAACAGGTCGTTCTGCACGCTGCGCACGAGCTCGACCAGCTCGGGCGACGGCGCGCCCAGCGCCAGGGCCACGCCGAGCACGCTGTTGGCCTCGTCGACGTCGGCGTAGGCGACCAGCCGCGGGTCGGTCTTGGCCACCCGGCTCATGTCGCCCAGGTGCGTCTGCCCGGCGTCACCGGTCTTCGTGTAGATGCGGGTGAGCCGGACCGTCATGGTCGCCCAGCCTAGGCGCTGCTGCGGGCGCGCCCGCCGGCCTGGGACGCTGCCCGGAGCCGCCCGCGCACGCGCCGTAGGGTGGTCGGGTGCAGTGCTTCGAGGTGACCGGCGGCACCGCCCTCAGGGGCCGGGTACGGGTCACGGGGGCGAAGAACAGCGCCCTCAAGCTCATGGCGGCCGCGCTCCTGGCCTCCGGGCGGACGACGATCGACGAGGTCCCCGACATCCTCGACGTCGCGATCATGAGCGAGGTGCTGCGCCGGCTCGGCTGCGGCGTCGGCTACGAGCGCTCGGGGCAGCCCGGGGGCGGCGGCCGGGTCGTCGTCGACGTGCCGGAGGACCCCGCCACCGAGACCGACTACGACCTGGTCCGCAAGATGCGCGCCTCGATCAGCGTGCTCGGCCCGCTGGTCGCCCGCTGCGGCAGCGCCCGGGTGGCGCTGCCCGGCGGCGACGCGATCGGCTCCCGCGGACTGGACATGCACATCTCCGGCCTGGAGCGGCTCGGCGCCTCGATCCACAGCGAGCACGGCTTCCTCGTCGCCTCCGCGCCGCGGCTGGTGGGCACCTCGATCTGGCTGGACTTCCCGTCGGTCGGCGCCACGGAGAACCTGCTCATGGCCGCGGTCCTGGCCGAGGGGACGACGGTCATCGACAACGCCGCCCGCGAGCCGGAGATCGTCGACATCTGCTCGATGCTCACCGCGATGGGCGCCCGCATCGACGGCGCGGGCACCTCCACGCTCACCGTCGAGGGCGTCGACGCGCTGTCGCCGGTGACCTACTCGACGGTGCCCGACCGCATCGTCGCCGGGACGTGGGCGATCGGCGCGGTGATGACCCGCGGCGACGTCGTCGTCGAGCGGGCCGTCCCCGACCACCTCGCCGTCCCGCTGGACAAGCTGGTCAGCGCCGGCGCCACCGTGGAGGTCGTCGAGAACGGCGTCCGGATCGCCATGGACGAGCGGCCGCGCGGGGTCGACGTCGTCACGCTGCCGTTCCCCGGGTTCCCGACCGACCTGCAGCCGATGGCGGTCGCGCTGGCCGCGGTGTCCACCGGCACGGCCCTGATCACCGAGAACGTGTTCGAGGGCCGGTTCATGTTCGTCAACGAGCTGGTGCGCCTGGGCGCCGACGTGCGCATCGACGGCCACCACGCCGTCGTGCGCGGGCGGGAGCGGCTGTCGTCGGCGCCCGTGGTGGCCACCGACATCCGCGCCGGCGCCGGGCTGGTGCTGGCCGGGCTGCTGTCCGACGGCGTCACCGAGGTGCAGGACGTGCACCACGTCGACCGCGGCTACCCCGACTTCGTCGAGCAGCTGCGCGGCCTGGGCGTGCAGATCGAGCGCGTCGAGCGCCCGGGCGACCTCTGAGCCCGCGGGAGGGCTACGCCGCGGGGAAGGAGGACGCGAGCGCCCGGGCGCGGGCGGCGTCCTCGGGGAAGACCAGCACGTCGGCGCGGTGCGCCTCGGGGAAGCGGACCGTCGAGCGGATCCCGGCGTCGGAGAGCACCGCGCGCAGCGCGAGCGCCGA
This sequence comes from Geodermatophilus sp. SYSU D00663, assembly GCF_054050655.1. Lineage (NCBI taxonomy): Bacteria > Bacillati > Actinomycetota > Actinomycetes > Geodermatophilales > Geodermatophilaceae > Geodermatophilus > Geodermatophilus sp. SYSU D00663. The sequence continues at coordinate 67,063 of NZ_JBJGZT010000024.1, forward strand.
CTCGCGGCGGGACAGCGTGGCGACCCGCGTGAGCAGACCGTCGTCGGTGGGTGGGGGACGGCGCCGGCGCACGCCCCCGGTGGGGCTCCCGCCGAAGGCCCAGCGCATGAAGAGGGCCAGCAGCACCATGACGACGATCGCGATGACCGGTCCGGCGATGTAGCTCAGACTGCCCGGCTGCAGCACGGCGCCTCCCCTCGGCGGGCGGCGTCCGGGCCTCTCCCGGCCCGGTCGCACACGACCGAGTGTGCCACCGCGGGGCTCCCGGACCGGTGCTGCTACTGGCCGGTAACACCCCTAGACTCCGCTGGCATGCCGTTCCCTTCATCGCCGAAGGAGCGCGACCGTCCCTGGGTCATGCGCACCTACGCCGGCCACTCCTCGCCGGCCGAGTCCAACGCGCTCTACCGCCGGAACCTGGCGAAGGGGCAGACCGGCCTGTCGGTCGCCTTCGACCTGCCGACGCAGACCGGCTACGACCCCGACGACGAGCTCGCCGTCGGTGAGGTCGGCAAGGTCGGCGTCCCGGTGACGCACATCGGCGACATGCGGGCGCTGTTCGACGGCATCCCGCTCGACGAGATGAACACGTCGATGACGATCAACGCCACCGCCATGTGGCTGCTCGCGCTCTACCAGGCGGTCGCCGAGGAGCACGGGCACGACGTCGCGAAGCTCGCCGGGACGACGCAGAACGACATCATCAAGGAGTACCTGTCGCGGGGGACCTACGTGTTCCCGCCCGGGCCCTCGATGCGGCTGATCACCGACATGGTCGCCTACACGGTGACGGCGATGCCGAAGTGGAACCCGATCAACATCTGCAGCTACCACCTGCAGGAGGCCGGGGCGACGCCGGTGCAGGAGATCGCCTACGCGATGAGCACCGCGATCGCCGTCCTGGACTCGGTGCGCGACTCCGGCCAGGTGCCGCAGGAGCGCTTCGGCGAGGTGGTCGCGCGCATCTCCTTCTTCGTCAACGCGGGCGTCCGCTTCGTCGAGGAGATGTGCAAGATGCGCGCCTTCACCCAGCTCTGGGACGAGCTGACGCAGGAGCGCTACGGCGTGCAGGACCCCAGGCACCGCCGCTTCCGCTACGGCGTGCAGGTCAACTCCCTGGGCCTGACCGAGGCGCAGCCGGAGAACAACGTGCAGCGGATCGTGCTGGAGATGCTCGCGGTCACGCTGTCCAGGGACGCCCGCGCCCGCGCGGTGCAGCTGCCGGCGTGGAACGAGGCGCTGGGCCTGCCCCGGCCGTGGGACCAGCAGTGGTCGCTGCGGCTGCAGCAGGTGCTCGCCTACGAGACCGACCTGCTCGAGTACGACGACCTGTTCACCGGGTCGGTCGTCGTGGAGCGGAAGGTGTCCGAGCTGGTCGAGGGCGCCCGCGCCGAGATCGCCCGGGTGCAGGAGATGGGCGGGGCGGTGGCCGCCGTCGAGTCCGGCTACATGAAGGGGCAGCTCGTCGCCTCGCTGGCCGAGCGGCGGCGCCGGATGGAGAACGGCGAGGACGTCGTCGTCGGCGTCAACCGGTTCGAGGGCACCGAGCCCAACCCGCTGCTGGCCGACCTCGACGCCGCCATCCAGGTCGTCGACCCCGCCGTCGAGAACGCCGCCCAGGAGGCGGTGCGGAAGTGGCGGGCCGAGCGCGACCCGGCGCCGGTGGAGGCCGCGCTGGCCGCGCTGCGGGAGGCCGCCGGCAGCGACGTCAACCTCATGGAGGCGACCCTGCGGTGCGCCCGGGCGGGCGTGACGACGGGGGAGTGGGCCGGCGTGCTGCGCGAGGTGTTCGGCGAGTACCGCGCCCCCACCGGCGTGGCCGCGGCCACCGGCGGCGGCGAGGCCGACGAGACGCTGGCGCGGGTCCGCGAGCGGGTGCGCGCCACCGGCGAGGAGCTCGGCGGGCGGCTGCGGTTCCTGGTCGGCAAGCCCGGCCTCGACGGGCACTCCAACGGCGCGGAGCAGATCGCCGTCCGCGCCCGCGACGCCGGCTTCGAGGTGGTCTACCAGGGCATCCGGCTCACGCCCGCGCAGATCGTCTCGGCCGCGATCGAGGAGGACGTGCACGTCGTCGGGCTGTCGGTGCTCTCCGGCTCGCACCTGCAGGTGGTGCCGGCGGTGCTGCGGGGCCTGCAGGAGGCCGGCCTGGACGACGTCCCGGTCGTCGTCGGCGGGATCATCCCCGACAGCGACGCCCGCCGGCTGCGCGAGCAGGGCGTGGCCCGGGTGTTCACGCCGAAGGACTTCGGGCTCACCGACATCATGGGCCAGGTCGTGGACGTGGTCCGCGAGGCGAACGGCCTCGACGAGCGGGTGCCCGCCTCCGTCTGAGCCGCCGGCCCGGCCCCGTCCAGGGCACCGCCCCGAGCCCGCGAGGGGGAGGGCGGGGTCCTCGCTCAGGAGATCGGCGCCGGCCGGCCGAACAGGTGGCCCTGGCCGTAGCGGACGCCGCGGGAGAGCAGGGCGTCGCGCTCGGCGGTGGTCTCGATGCCCTCGGCCACCAGCGTGGCGCCGGTGTCGGCGGCGAAGGCCACCATCGCCGCGGTCATTGCCTGCCGCGCCGGGTCGACGTCGACCCCGCTGACCAGCGCGATGTCGAGCTTGATGGTGTCCGGCCGCAGCCGCAGGATGTGCCGCAGGCTCGCGTAGCCGGCGCCGGCGTCGTCGATGCTGAGCCGGATCCCGGCCGCCCGCAGCGGCGCCAGCGCGCCCAGGACCGGCCCGTAGTCCGCGATCGGGCTGTGCTCGGTGATCTCCACGGTCAGCGCCGTCCGCCGGACGCCCTCGAGGAGCGCCTCGCCGACCTCGGGCGCGAGCAGCGCCTCGGGGGAGAGGTTGACCGCCAGCCGCAGGCCCCGCGGCAGCCGGTCCCCGGCCTCCAGGGCGGCGTGCACGGCCAGCAGCTCCAGCTCCACGCCCAGGCCGACGACCGCGGCGTCGGCGAACAGCGTCGCCGGGCTGCCCTCGCTGCCGGGGAAGCGGGACAGCGCCTCGTGCGCGACGACGGTGCCGCTGTGCATGTCGACGACCGGCTGGACGTGCACCTCCACCGCGCGCCGCTCCAGGACGTCGCAGACCCGCGCGTGCCGGGCGGCCAGCTCGGTCTGGGCGGCCTCCTCGGCGGTCAGCCGCTCGCCGATCAGCTCGGCGAGCATCTCCACCGTCCGCACCGACGAGCCGTCCAGCTGCTCGCCGGCGTCCCGGCTGATGCAGCACAGCATCCCGAGCGGGCGCCGGTCCTCGCCGCGCACCGGGGCGCCGACGTAGGAGCCGATCCCCAGCTGCCGGGTGACCGCGAGCTCGCGGGTGACCGGGTTGCGGTCGGCGCCGGTGACCACCGGCGGCAGCTGGCCGGACAGCACCCGCACGCAGAAGGACTCCTCGAGCGGCATCGACATGCCCTCGGAGACGTTCATGGCGCCGAGCTCGCCGGTGGCCGAGGCGATCTCCTGGCGGTCCTCGGTGAACACCGACAACCAGGCGACGTCCATCCCGAGCCGGGCGCGCGCGAGGTCGAGCAGGCGGTGCACCCAGTCCTCGTCGGCGTCGTCGGTCGTCGGGCCGGCGGTCGCCACGGGCTGCGGTGCTCCCACCCGGGCAGTGTCGCGGCTGCGCCCCGTCTTGCCCAGGGGGTTGCGGAACGGCTCCGTGCGTCAGACCCGGGGGCCGAAGCGGACGTCGACGCCGGGGGAGAACAGCACGCTGTCCGGCGGGCCGCCGACGCCGGGCAGCCCGGCCGCGGCGAGCAGGTCGCCGTCCCAGGTCAGGAGCTCGGCGCGGTGCAGCGGCCAGGCCGGGTGCTCGTTGGGCCAGTAGCGCGTGCGGCCCCGGCTCGTCTGGTGCAGCCCCCAGCGGCCGGTGAGGAAGCGCTCCAGCGGACCGGGCCGCTCCAGCCGCGGACCCACCCGCACCTCGATCCGGCCGCCGGCGCCGCGCGGCCCGGGCCAGCGCCGCCGGCTGGTGTAGGTCAGCAGGTCGCCGTCGCGGGTCAGGCGCATCCGCGACCACAGGTAGGGCAGCCCCGCGGCGCGGGCGACCAGGACCGGGAGCAGCCGGTCGGCGTCGAGGGACGCGAAGACGACGCCGCGCCGGCCCTCCCCGTCCACGGAGTACAGGCGCACGTTGGTCTCGAGGAACGAGCCGACGTAGGGCAGGCCGGGCGAGCCGAGGACGCCGATGCGGCGCATGCGGAAGGGCACCAGCCCCACCCAGCTGCGCCCGTCCGGGGTGGTGTCCGGCCGGGTGCCCGGCGGCAGCAGCGGCGCGACGACGTCCGGGTCGACCGCCCAGTGCAGGAAGGCGACGTCCCGCCAGCCCTGCGTGAACAGCGTCCGCCCGGCGGCGCGGGGCGCGGTGTCGGTGACCTCCTCGGCGTCCACCCCTCCAGCGTCCCCAGCCGCGTTGCCCCCGACCGGCCACCCGTGGTGAGGTCGGTCACGTGACCGCCGAGGGAGCTCCCCGCGTCGAGCGCGACGGCGACGTCGTCCGCATCACCATGTGCCGCCCGCAGCGGCGCAACGCGCTGTCCCGCGACCACCTCACCCAGCTGCTGGCCGCCGTCACCGACGCCGGCGGCAGCGACGCGGCGGGCATCGTCCTCGGCGCGGAGGGGCCGGTGTTCAGCGCCGGGCACGACTTCCGGGACGTCGTCGACCGGCCGGTGACCGAGGTCCGCAGCCTGCTCGCCCTGTGCACCGAGCTGGTGCAGACGCTGCAGGACGTGCCGCAGGTCGTCGTCGCGCGGGTGCACGCCCTGGCCACCGCCGCGGGCTGCCAGCTGGTCGCCTCCTGCGACCTCGCGGTGGCCGCGGAGTCGGCCGGCTTCGCCGCCCCGGGCGGGAAGGGCGGCTGGTTCTGCCACACGCCGATGGTGGCGATCGCCCGCAACGTCGGCCGCAAGCGGGCGATGGAGCTGGCGCTCACCGGCGACGTCATCGACGCGCGGACCGCGCTGGAGTGGGGGCTGGTCAACCGGGTCGTGCCCGACGGCGAGCTCGACGCCGCCGTCGACGAGCTCGTGGCCCGGGCCACCCGCGGCTCGCGGGCGAGCAAGGCGTGGGGCAAGCGGACGATGTACGCCCAGCTCGACCGGACCGAGCGGGACGCCTACGCCGTCGCCGTCGAGGTGATGGCGTCGGCCAGCCAGATCGACGGCGCCCGCGAGGGCATGCGGTCGTTCCTGGAGAAGCGCCCGCCGGCCTGGACCGACTGAGGCCGGGTCACCCGGTCAGGTCGGCGCAGCCGGTCTCGTGCGGGAGCACCGGCCGGAACGCGATCGACCAGCGGGCGCCGTCGGGGGTGGCCCACGGCGTGAGCACGTTCGCCGTCGCGGCGGCCGCGAGCACGTCGGCCGCCTGCTGCCCGGTGGCGCTCACGCAGGTCAGCCCGGCGCCCAGCGGCGTGCCGGGCAGCCCGGGACCCGGCCAGGCGACGTCGGGCTGGAGGAATTCCGGGTCGCCGCCGGTGTGGGGCTGGACCACCGCGGCGACCGTCTGCGGCACGTAGGACTCCGCCGGGCCCGCGGCGGCCAGGCCGGTGAGCTCGTCGACGAGGTCCTGCAGCCGCCCGCGGGCCTCGGCCTGCTCCGGGGTCAGCGACCCGTCGGGGGTCTCGGCCAGGGCGTACACCTCGCGGACCGCGGTGCCCTCGCCGGTGGTCAGGGTGATGCGGGTGGTGGGCGCGTCGGCGACCGGCGGCTCGCCGAGGTCGGCGTCCTCCGTCACCCCGGCGTCGACGGCGCGGTCGAGCAGGTCGCGGACGGTGGCCTCGCCGACCTCGGTCACCTGCACGTTCGGCAGCGCGGGCGAGGGCCAGATCTCGATCTGCGGGCCCTCGGTGAACACCCGGCCGTCGCCGTAGACGGTGACCAGCGGCAGGCGGGTGGCCAGGTCCTCCGGGGGCACGAAGCCGCCGGTGTGCTCGACCTGCAGCACGGGCCCCGCGGGCAGGGGGTCGGGCGACGGCGCCGCGGCGTCGGTCCCGTCCTGCGCGCACCCGGCCAGCGCCAGCGCACCGGCCAGCAGCGCGGCCGCGCGCACCGTCGACGTCGTCGTCACGGTCCTGCGACGCGCGACCCGGCTCGGCGGTTCCCGTCGTGACCGGACCGGTACCGTCGGCCCCCGTGCGTCTGGTCATCGCCCGCTGCTCGGTCGACTACATCGGGCGGCTGACCGCCCACCTGCCCATGGCCTCGCGGCTGCTGCTGGTCAAGGCCGACGGCTCGGTGTCGGTGCACGCCGACGACCGCGCCTACAAGCCGCTGAACTGGATGAGCCCGCCGTGCACGCTCCGGGACGAGCTCGTCGACGGGTCCGGCACCTGGACGGTCACCAACAAGGCCGGTGAGCAGCTGGTCATCACCATCGAGTCGGTCGAGCACGACTCCGCGCACGAGCTGGGCGTGGACCCCGGCCTGCAGAAGGACGGCGTCGAGGCCGAGCTGCAGCGGCTGCTCGCGCTGCACGTGGAGACCTTCGGGCAGGGCTGGTCGCTGGTCCGCCGCGAGTACCCGACGGCGATCGGCCCGGTCGACCTGCTCTGCCGCGACGCCGACGGGCGCACCGTCGCCGTGGAGGTCAAGCGGCGCGGCGAGATCGACGGCGTCGAGCAGCTGACCCGCTACCTCGAGCTGCTCAACCGCGACCCCCTGCTGGCCCCGGTCAAGGGCGTGTTCGCCGCGCAGGAGATCAAGCCGCAGGCGCGGGTGCTCGCCGGCGACCGCGGCATCGAGTGCGTGACCGTCGACTACGCCGTCCTCAAGGGCACCGACGACCCCACCCAGCGCCTGTTCTGAGACCGCCACCCACCGCGTGAGGACCCCGTCCTCCCCACCCTTCGCGAGCTCGGGGCGGGACCCTGGACGGGGCCAGGGAGGGACCTACCGGCCGGTAGCGGACGCGGGCCGTCCGGGTGGGAGACTGCCCCGGTCAACGCACGGGAGGAGATGGCAGCGTGGCCAGAGAACTGACCGAGGTCGGCGTGGTGGGCCTGGGCACCATGGGTGCGGGCATCGCCGAGGTGCTGGCCCGCGCGGGCCTGTCCGTGACGGCCGTGGAGGTCGGCGACGACGCGCTGGCCCGCGGCCGCGGGCACGTCGAGCAGTCCACCGGGAAAGCGGTCGCGCGCGGCAAGCTCGACGAGGCCGAGCGCGAGGCGATCCTCGGGCGGATCCGCTTCACCACGTCGCTGGAGGACCTCGCCGTCGCGGAGCTGGTCATCGAGGCCGTCCCGGAGCGGATGGAGCTCAAGGCCGAGCTGTTCGCGAAGCTGGACAAGATCTGCCCGCCGGACACCATCCTCGCGACCAACACCTCCAGCCTGTCGGTGACCGAGCTGTCGGTGGCCACCGGCCGGCCGAGCAAGGTCATCGGGATGCACTTCTTCAACCCGGCGCCGGTCATGAAGCTGGTCGAGGTCGTGCGGACCGTCGTCACCGAGCCCGCGGTCATCGAGGACGTCGAGGCCCTGGCCGAGCGGCTGGGCAAGGTCGACGTGACCATCGGCGACAAGGCCGGCTTCATCGCCAACGCGCTGCTGTTCGGCTACCTCAACCACGCGGTCTCCATGTACGAGAACCGCTACGCCAGCCGCGAGGACATCGACGCCGCCATGCGGCTGGGCTGCGGCCTGCCGATGGGCCCGCTCGCGCTCATGGACCTCATCGGGATCGACACCGCCTACGAGATCCTCGACACGATGTACAAGCAGTCGCGCAACCGGCTGCACGCGCCCAGCCCGGTCATCAAGCAGATGATGACCGCGGGCCTGCTGGGCCGGAAGTCCGGCCGCGGCTTCTACACCTACGCCGCGCCCGGCTCCGCCGAGGTCGTGCCCGACGAGCGCACCCCGGCCGCCGGCGGCGCCGCCGAGGGCGCCCGCCCCGTGTCGAAGATCGGCGTCGTCGGCTCCGGGACGATGGCCACCGGCATCGTCGAGGTCGCCGCCAAGGGCGGCTACGAGGTCGTCTTCGTGGCCCGCACCCTCGACAAGGTCGAGGCCGTGCACACCGCGCTGCGCAGGTCGCTGGACAAGCAGGTCGCGCGCGGGCGGCTCGACGAGGCCGGCCGGGACGAGGTGCTCGCCCGGGTCACCGGGACGGCGTCGCTGGACGACCTCGCCGACGTCGACCTGGTCATCGAGGCCGTCGTCGAGCACCTGGCCACCAAGCAGGCGCTGTTCGCCAACCTCGGCGAGATCTGCAAGCCCGGCGCGGTGCTGGCCACGACGACGTCGAGCCTGCCGGTCATCGAGTGCGCCAAGGCCAGCGAGCGCCCCGCCGACGTCGTCGGCCTGCACTTCTTCAACCCCGCGCCGGTGATGAAGCTGGTCGAGGTGGTCAGCACCATCGCCACCGCCCCCGACGTCGCGGCCACCGCCCACGCGGTCTGCGCGCAGCTCGGCAAGCACGCGGTGTCCTGCACGGACCGGGCCGGGTTCATCGTCAACGCGCTGCTGTTCCCGTACCTGAACGACGCGGTGAAGATGCTCGAGGCGCACTACGCGACCGCCGACGACATCGACGCCGCCATGAAGGTCGGCTGCGGCTACCCGATGGGCCCGTTCGAGCTGCTCGACGTCGTCGGCCTCGACGTGTCGCTGGCCATCGAGCGCGAGCTGTACACCGAGTTCCGCGAGCCCGGGTTCGCGCCCGCGCCGCTGCTCGAGCACCTGGTCACCGCCGGCTACCTGGGCCGCAAGACCGGCCGCGGGTTCCGGGACTACTCCCGGCGCTGAGGTGCCCCGCAGGGGACGACGCAGCGGGGGGCGGCCGGCCGGCCGCCCCCCGCTCGCGCGTCGGAGCGAGGAGGTCGAGGAGGCCGCCGATGGCGACTGGGTCGTCCGCTGGCTGACCGGGGCGGCGAGCACCAAGCCCTACCGCTGCCCGGGCTGCGACCAGGAGATCCGGCCGGGCACCCCGCACGTGGTCAGCTGGCCGGCCTACGCCCGCGACTCGGACCTGGAGCCCTGGGACACCGACTCCGCCGCCGACCTGCGCCGGCACTGGCACACCGCCTGCTGGCAGGCCCGCGACCGCCGCCGCTGACGGAGGACCTCCTCGCCCCACACCGCTCGCAGGCCCGCGGCGGGCCCCTGCGAGGAGGCCGTTCCCTCACCTCGCGGTCGCGAAGACGACGACGTTGTCCTCGTAGCTGCGCGCCGAGCGGTCGAAGTCGCCGCCGCAGGTGACCAGCCGCAGCTGGGCGTCCGCCGTCGGCCCGTACACGGCCGCGGTGGGGAAGGCGTCCTTCGGGTGCCGCTCGACCCGGCTGACGGTGAACGCGACGGTGCTGCCGTCGGCGCGGTCGACGAGCACCTCGTCCCCGGCAGCGAGCTCGCGCAGGCGCCAGAAGACCGCCGGGCCGCTGCGGGAGTCGACGTGCCCGGCCAGCACCGCCGGGCCGACGTCACCCGGCGCCGGGCCGCCGGTGTACCAGCCGGCCGCCGCCGGGTCGGCCGGGGCCGCCAGCGCGCCGGTGGCGTCGAGGCCGAGGTCGACCAGCCCGCTGTCGAGACCGATGGCCGGCGCCCGCACCCGGACCGGCGGCGCGGCCGCGGGAGCCGACCGCTGCGCGAGCACGACCGGCCCTGAGACCGTGGCGGTCGGCGTGCCGGCGGCGGCCGGCGGGGGAGCGGCCGGCCCCCGCAGGGCGACCACCCCCGCGGCGAGGGCGAGGACGGCCAGCGCCGGCCGCAGCAGGCCCGCGCGGCTCCGGGGCGCGCGGTGCCGGGACCGGCGTGCGCGGTGGTGGGCGGCCGGCCGGGGGGGGGGGGGGGGGGGGGGGGGGCGGGGGGGGGGGGGGGGGGGGGGGGGGGGGGGGGGGGGGGGGGGGGGGGG
>NZ_JBJGZT010000025.1:0-76740 GCF_054050655.1 Geodermatophilus sp. SYSU D00663
GGGCCCCGGGCCGCCGGGGCGGCTACGGCGCCGCGGCCTCGCCGCGCCCCCGCCGGCCCCGGGGGTCGGACCCCCGGCCGGGGACGCGGGGGCCTCGCCGGACCCGGCCTCACCCGACGCGGCGTCGGCGGGCGCGGCGGCCACGGCCTCGGCCGCGGCGCCGCCGCGGGTGCGGCGGCGCGAGCGGGACCGGGCCGGGCGCTCGCCCTCGGTGCGGGACTCCTCCCGCGCGGGACCGCGGCCGGCGCCCCTGGTCTTCTTGCCCGTCTCGCCGAGGTCCTCGAGCACCTCCGCGTCGAGGCCCTCGCGGGTCCGCTGCGCGCGCGGCAGCCGGCCCTTGGCGCCCTCGGGGACGTCGAGGTCGGTGTAGACCCACGGCGAGGTGGAGTAGGTCTCCGGCGGGTCCACGAACGGCAGGTCCAGCGCCTTGTTGATCAGCTGCCAGCGCGGGATGTCGTCCCAGTCGACCAGCGTGACGGCGACGCCCTCGCGCCCGGCGCGGCCGGTGCGGCCGATCCGGTGCACGTAGGTCTTCTCGTCCTCGGGGCACTGGTAGTTGACGACGTGGCTGACGCCGGTGACGTCGATGCCGCGGGCGGCGACGTCGGTGGCGACCAGGACGTCGACCTTGCCGCTCCGGAACGCGCGCAGCGCCTGCTCGCGGGCGCCCTGGCCGAGGTCGCCGTGCACGGCGGCGGCCGCGAACCCGCGGTCGACCAGCTCGTCGGCGACCTTCTGCGCGGTGCGCTTGGTGCGGCAGAAGACCATCGCCAGGCCGCGGCCGCGGGCCTGCAGCACGCGGGCGAGCAGCTCGGGCTTGTCGAGGTTGTGCGCCCGGTACACGAACTGCGTCGTCTGCGGGACGGTCGAGCCCTCGTCGTTGCCGTGCGCCCGGATGTGCGTCGGCTGGGTCATGAACGACCGCGACAGCGTGACGATCGGGCCGGGCATGGTGGCCGAGAACAGCATCGTCTGCCGCTGGGCCGGGACCATGCCGAGGATCCGCTCGATGTCGGGCAGGAAGCCCAGGTCGAGCATCTCGTCGGCCTCGTCGAGGACCAGCACGCGGACCTTGCCGAGGATCAGGTGGCCCTGCTCGGCCAGGTCCAGCAGCCGGCCGGGGGTGCCGACGACGACCTCGACGCCGGCCTGCAGCGCGGACACCTGCGGCTCGAACGCACGGCCGCCGTAGATGGCCTGCACGCGGATGTCGCGCCTGGCGCCGGCGGTGCCGAGGTCGCGGGCCACCTGGACGCACAGCTCGCGGGTGGGGACGACGACCAGCGCCTGCGGGACGCCGTCGCCGCCCTCCGCGGCGGGGACGACGCGCTGCAGCAGCGGGACGCCGAAGCCGAGGGTCTTGCCGGTGCCGGTGCGGGCCTGCCCGATGAGGTCGTTGCCGGTCAGCGCCAGCGGGAGGGTGAGCTCCTGGATCGCGAAGGTCCGGGTGATGCCGGCCTCGGCCAGCGCCGCGACGACGTCGGGGTGGACGTCGAAGTCGCTGAACAGCGGCGCGGTCTCCTCGACGGGAGCGCCGCCGAGCGCCTCGACGGTCTGCTCGACCTGCTCGGGGGCCGGCGCGCCGGTCTCGGCGTGCTCGAGCTCGGTGCTCGGGGTGCCGGTCCCGGTGGGGGTGTTCTCGGTGGGGGTGTTCTCGGTGGAGGTCAGTGCTCTCGCCTCTGGTCGGCTGGGGGAGCTGCCGGGGGCGACGGCGTCGTCGCCCGGGCGCTCCGCGGTCGGGTGTCGCGGGATGCGTTCCAGCGCCGACGCGGCCAGCGGACCGGGGAGGACCGGGACGCACCCGGTGCCCGGTGGGGGCTCCTCAGGGCGTCGTCCGACGTTCGTCAGCGCACAGATACCAGCGCGCCTGGCGGCCCGCCTGTTCCCCATGCTAGCGCGGACAGCGGCTAGCCTCGGTCGCCGCGCGGCCCCGTCCGCCCCGACACCACCCGGAGGTGGCACGTGACCACGGTCGACACCCGAGCCGTCGTCGACCTGCTCGGCGTGCTCGCCTACGCGGAGCTGACCGCGTTCGACCGGCTGGCCGAGGACGCGCGGATGGCGCCCACCCTGGCCGGCCGCGCCGCGCTGGCGCGCATGGCCGCCGCGGAGATGGGTCACCACGACCGGCTGGCGCAGCGGCTGATCGAGCTGGGCGTGGAGCCGACCGAGGCGATGCGCCCGTTCGTGGCCGCGCTCGACGGCTTCCACGAGGGCACCCGGCCCCGCACCTGGCTCGAGGGGCTGGTGAAGGCCTACGTCGGCGACGGCCTGGCCGCCGACTTCTACCGCGAGATCGCGGGCTCCCTGCCCGAGCCGGACCGGTCGCTGATCCTCGAGGTGCTCGCCGACACCGGCCACGCCGACTTCGCCGTCCGCGAGGTCCGGGCCGCGATCGCCGCGCAGCGGACGCTGGCCGGCCGGCTCGCGCTGTGGGGGCGCCGGCTGGTGGGGGAGGCGATCTCCCAGTCGCAGGCGGTCATCGCCGAGCGGGACGGCCTGGCCCGGCTGATCATCGGCGGCACCGGCGACCTGACCGGCGTCGTCCGGCTGGTGGACCGCATCACCGCCGCGCACACCGAGCGCATGAAGACCCTGGGCCTCAACCCCTGACACTGTGACACTGCGATCCTCCCGGATGGCACCGCGGCCACGTGCCGTTCCCCAGTCGCGCTGAGCCGCTCCGTCGCACCCGCCGGGGACCCTCCGGGCCCGCCACCGGGCACGACCCTCGCGGGGCGGCTCACGTCGTGGAGTCCCGCGACACGTCGACGGGGCGCCCCCGCGCAGTGCGGGGACGCCCCGTCGGGACGTGCGGGTCTCAGGCGCCGGCGACGAAGCCCACCCGGCGCTGGTCGGCCTGGGCGATCTCGACGTAGGCGATCCGGTCGACCGGGACGAGGACACGGCGGCCCCGCTCGTCCTCCAGGGTCAACAGCCCGTCCTTCGTGCCGCCGGACACGGCGGCGGCCACGTCGGCAGCGATCTCGTCAGGGGTCTTCGGGCTGTCGACGACCAGCTCCCGGGGGGAGTGCTGGACACCGATCTTGACTTCCACGGGGGATGCCTCCTCGGGTTGCACGGCTGCCGACCACGCTAGTCCAGCGCGGGGTGCCCGGCCCCGGCGTGCGCCTGTGCCCTCAGCGAACAGGCACGGCGCGGGACCGGATCAGCCCGCGGCCGGCTCGCCCTCGACCCGGGGGAAGCGGGAGATGCCCCGCCACGCCAGCGCGGACATCAGCGACACGGCCTCGTCGCGGGACACCGTGCCCTTCTGCGCCAGCCACCACCGGGCGCTGGTCTCGGCCAGGCCGGTCAGCCCCGAGGCCAGCAGGTGCGCCTGCTCCGGCGAGCTGCCGGTGTCGCCGGCGATCACCTCGGCGATCGCCTCGACGCACGCCCGGTTGCCGCGGTCGACCAGCGCCCGCACGTCGTCGTCGTTGCGCAGGTCGGACTCGAAGACCAGCCGGAACGCGCCGCCCTCGGCGTCGATGAAGTCGAAGTAGGCACCGACGGCGCCGTGCACGCGCTGCCGGTTGTCCTCGGTGCCGGCCATCGCCTCGCGCACCCGGTCGGTGAGCTCGGTGACCTGCTGCTCGAGCAGTGCCAGGTAGAGCTCCCGCTTGCCCGGGAAGTGCTGGTAGAGGACGGGCTTGCTGACGCCGGCGCGGTCGGCGATGTCGTCCATCGCGGCGGCGTGGAAGCCGTGCGCGACGAAGACCTCCTGGGCGGCCTGCAGCAGCTGCAGCCGCCGGGCGCCGCGGGGCAGCCGCGACGTGCGGCGGACGGGGGCCGGTCGGGAGGACTGCATGGTCCCGGGGATGTTACCGGCGGGTCACCCGCCACACGCGACACCTCCGGCTGGCATACCGTTCGCCGCGTGCCCGAGGTCCGTCGTGCGCGCCGCCGCCCGCCGGCGCCCCCGTCGATCGCCCCGTCGTCCACCGCCCGGCTGTCGACGGCGCCCCTGCCCGTCCCCGGCGCGCCGCCGGACGCCTGGCCCGGCGAGGAGCTGGCGGTCAGCGGCGGCACCGTGTACGTCCGCACCACCCCGTGGGCCGGTCCGCCCGGGGCGCCGCGCGAGCGCGCGCTGTACGTCCACGGCCTCGGCGGCGCGTCCACCAACTGGACCGACCTGGCGGCGCTGCTCGCCGTCCGCTGCGCGGGGTGGGCGGTGGACCTGCCGGGGTTCGGCCGCTCGCAGCCGCCGACCGGCGGGTCGTACTCCATCCGCGGGCACGTGCGCGCCGTCGTGGAGGTCCTCGAGCACGTGCGGGACCAGCCCGGCGACGGGCAGGGCGGGCCGGTGCACCTGCTCGGCAACAGCCTCGGCGGCCTGGTCAGCCTGCTGGTCGCCGCCCGCCGGCCGGACCTCGTCGCGTCGCTGACGCTGGTCTCCCCGGCGATGCCGGTCTACCGCGTGCCGCAGGCGTTCAGCCGCGCGCTGCTGCTGCTCCTGCTGCCGGGCGTGCCGGGCGTCGCCGAGCGGCGGCTGGCCGGCGTGACGCCGGAGCAGTCGGTGCGCGGCATGCTGCAGATGTGCTTCGGCGAGCCCGGGCGGGTGCCGCCGGAGCGGATCGACGCCGCCGTCGCGGAGACCCGCGAGCGGGCGCGGCAGGAGTGGGCCAACCGGGCGCTGACCCGCAGCATGCGCGGCCTCATCACCTCCTACCTGCGGGTGGGCCGGGCCAACGCCTGGCGGCTGGCCCGCGCGCTGCGGATGCCGACGCTGGTCGTCTGGGGCGACCGCGACCGGCTGGTCGACCCGCGGCTGGCCCCGCGGCTGGCGGCGGCCGTCCCCGACGCGCGGCTGCTGGTGCTGGAGACCGTCGGCCACGTGGCGATGCTCGAGGCGCCGGAGGAGACCGCCCGGGCGGTGCTCGGCCTGCTCGAGGACCTCGACGCCGGGGGCCGCCGCAGCGCCGCGGAGGCCGGGGACGACGACGAGCCGGAGGCGCGGGCCGGCTGAGCCGGGACCGCGCGACGCGCCACCAGCGGGTCGCACGGGTCTCGTGTGACGCGTGAGAGCCTGACCTGGACGCGCGGTGACGCCGCCCGCGACACTGCGTGACCGGAAGGACGACCGGCAGCCCGGCGGCCGCGAGGCCCGACACGGCGAGGAGGCGGCACCGTGGCAGGTCCTCCGCCCGGCCGGCCCCCCGGGGCCCGGACGGGGCGGGAGGCGGCCCGCGGCCTCCCGCCGCTCCCGCCGCTGCCCGCCCGCCCGCCGTCCTCGCGCCCCCCGTCGCCGGCGGCCGACCGCCGCGACCCGCCGGCGCGGCCCCGTCCCCCGCGGCCCGCGGAGCCGGGGGCGCCTCCCGCCGCCGGTCGCCGGGGCGCGCGGCCGCAGCGGCGCCGGCGAGGCCCGGTGGGCCGGTTCGTGGCCCGGTGGGGCTGGCGCGCCTACGCGATCCCGCTGCTCGTCGTCGCCACCGTGCTGACCGTGCTCGACCTGCTCGGTCCGGGCACGCCGGCCCGGGTGGGCGCGACCGCCGGCAGCACGGGGTCGGTGGCCTCCTCGACGGCGACCGCCACGTCGGCGGCCTCCTCGACGCCGAGCGCGACCCCGACGGACACCCCCGCGCCCACCGCGCCCGCGGAGGGCGACGCCGGCCCGACCGGCCTCCCGGCGCCCGCGGCCGGCACGTACGTGGAGCAGGGCGCGGGCACCGTGGCGGTCGTCCCCGGCAGCTCGGGGGTCTACGGCACCGGGCCGCTGCAGCGCTTCGTCGTCGAGGTCGAGGACGGGATCGGCGTCGACGGGGCGGCGTTCGCGGCCGCGGTGGAGGCCACCCTCGGCGACCCCCGCTCGTGGGGGAACGGCGGCCGGATGTCCTTCCAGCGCGTGGACACCACCGACGCCGGTTCCTACGACTTCCGGGTCAGCCTCGTCAGCCCCGGCAGCATGGAGCGCTACTGCCCGGGCGTGGGCACCGGCGGCTACACCTCCTGCCGCTACGGCGAGCGCGCGGTCATCAACCTGGCCCGCTGGGAGACCGCCGTCCCCGACTACCAGGGCGACGTCGCCACGTACCGCCAGTACGTCGTCAACCACGAGGTCGGGCACGCGCTGGGCAACGGCCACCAGGACTGCCCCGGTCCCGGCCAGGTCGCCCCCGTGATGCAGCAGCAGACCCTCGGCCTCGAGGGCTGCGCCAAGAACGCCTGGCCGTACCCCTGACCCGGCCCCCCCGGACGCCGGGGCGGGGAGGGCGGGAACAGACCCGCGTGCCACCCTGTTGGACCGTCGAACGCAGGCCCCGCCGTCCTGGGGCCGCTGGTCGAGACCCGAGGAGCAAGCGTGTCCCTGCCACCCCTGGTGGAGCCCGCCGCCGACCTGTCGATCGACGAGGTCCGCCGCTACAGCCGCCACCTGATCATCCCGGACGTCGGGATGGACGGGCAGAAGCGGCTCAAGAACGCCAAGGTGCTCGCCGTCGGCGCCGGTGGCCTGGGCTCGCCGGTGCTGATGTACCTGGCCGCCGCGGGCGTCGGCACGCTCGGCATCGTCGAGTTCGACGTCGTCGACGAGTCGAACCTGCAGCGCCAGATCATCCACGGGCAGTCCGACGTCGGCCGGTCGAAGGCGGAGAGCGCGCGCGACTCCATCAAGGAGATCAACCCGCTGATCGACGTCCGGCTGCACGAGACGCGCCTGGACAGCGACAACGTCCTCGACATCTTCAGCCAGTACGACCTCATCGTCGACGGCACCGACAACTTCGCCACGCGCTACCTGGTCAACGACGCATGCGTGCTGCTGGGCAAGCCCTATGTGTGGGGCTCGATCTACCGCTTCGACGGCCAGGTCTCGGTGTTCTGGAACGAGCACGGGCCCAACTACCGCGACCTGTACCCGGTCCCGCCGCCGCCCGGGATGGTCCCCTCCTGCGCCGAGGGCGGCGTGCTCGGCGTGCTGTGCGCGACCATCGGCGCCATCCAGGCCACCGAGGCGGTCAAGCTGATCACCGGCATCGGCGAGACGCTGCTCGGCCGGCTCATGGTCTACGACGCCCTGGAGATGACCTTCCGCACGATCAAGGTGCGCAAGGACCCCGAGGCCGAGCCGATCACCGGGCTCATCGACTACGAGGCCTTCTGTGGCGTCGTGTCGGTCGAGGCCCAGGAGGCCGCGGCCGGTTCGACCATCACCGTCGACGAGCTCAAGGACATGATGGACGCGGGCAAGGACTTCGAGCTGATCGACGTCCGCGAGCCCAACGAGTACGAGATCGTCTCGATCCCCGGCGCGACCCTCATCCCCAAGGACGAGATCCTCTCCGGCCGCGCCCTGTCGCGGCTGCCGAACGACAAGCCGATCGTGCTGCACTGCAAGACCGGCGTCCGCTCGGCCGAGGTGCTCGCCGCGGTCAAGAACGCCGGCTTCAAGGACGCCGTGCACGTCCAGGGCGGCGTGACGGCGTGGGCCACGCGGATCGACAAGACGCTGCCCACCTACTAGGAGGACCTCGTCCCTCCCCACGACACGCTGCGCGCGCCGCGGGACCCGGGGACGAGGCCGTTCCGGCGCCTCACCAGGGCCCGGCACCCGTCACGGGTGCCGGGCCCTCGGCGTCCGTGTTGACTGGTCCGGTGCCCGAGCCGACGTCACCGACCGAGCTGCTGGAGCTCTTCCAGCGCGCCCAGGCCACGTTCACCGACCGCGTCGACGCCGTCGAGCCGGGGCAGTGGGACCTCGAGGCGCTGCCCGGCTGGACGGTGGCCGACCTGGTCGCGCACCTGGTCGGTGAGGCGCACTGGGTGCCCGGGCTGCTGGCCGGTGAGCCCCTCGACGCCGTCGCCGCGCGCGTGCCGGCCGGGACCGACGCGCTGCTCGGCGACGACCCGCTCACGGCGTGGGAGACCGTCGCGGACGAGGCGCTGGCCGCCGCCGCCACCGCCGACCTGGCGGCCGGCACCGTGCACCTGTCCCGCGGCCCGACGCCGGCCCGCGAGTACGTCGAGGAGCTCACCGCCGACCTCACCGTGCACGCCTGGGACCTCGCACGCGCCACCGGCGGGGACGAGGCGCTGGACCCGGCGCTGGTCCGTGCGGCGGAGGCGATGGCCGCGCGGCTGCCCGCCGACGGCGTGCCCGGCCTGTTCGCGCCGGCCGTCGAGCTGCCCGACGGCGCCGCCCCGCAGCGGCGCCTGCTGGCCCGCTTCGGCCGCCGGGCCTAGCCCGCCGCGACGCGTCGGAGGGGTCCGCCGCACCCGACGTCTCCCTATCCTCCGGGGCACGTCAGCGGGAGGTCCCCATGAGTCAGCCGCCCTACGGCCCGCCCGGCCAGCCGGATCCGTACGGTCAGGGCCAGCCGGGCCAGCCCGGCCAGGGCCAGCCGGGTCAGTACGGCCAGGGCCAGCCGGGTCAGTACGGCCAGCCGGGCCAGTACGGCCAGGGCCAGCCGGGCCAGCCGGGCCAGGCCGGCCCGTACGGCCAGCCCGGCCCGTACGGCCAGGGCCAGCCGGGTCAGTACGGCCAGCCCGGCCAGTACGGCCAGGGTCAGCCGGGTCAGTACGGCCAGCCCGGTCAGTACGGGCCGCCGGCCCCGTACGGGCAGCCCGGGGGCCCGGGACCGGGACGCAACCGGCGCGGGCTGGTCATCGGCCTCGTCGCCGCTCTGGTCCTCGTGGTCGCCGCCGCGGTCGTCCTGTTCGTCGTCCTCCGGGACGACGACCCGGCCCCCGCGGCCGGCGCCACGACCACCTCGGCCGAGTCGTCGGCCGGCACGTCGTCGCGCCCGTCCCCGAGTGCGCCGTCGTCGTCGACCAGCGCGGCCCCGACGACGGGTGGGTCCGGGCCCGGCGGAGACCTGCTGGCGATCCTCCCGGTCGACTTCACCGACTGCGCGGAGGCCGCGCTCGCCGGCGACGGCGACGTCGCCCACGCGTCGTGCGGCGCGAGCACCACCCAGCCCGGTCCGCAGCAGGCCGAGTTCTTCCAGTACCCCGACAAGGCGACGATGGACGCGGTGTTCACGGACGACGCCTCGAACCAGGGGCTGGCGCAACTCCCCGAGGGGCAGGACTGCACCGCGACGACCGGCATCGGCTCGTGGGGCGGCGGGAGCAACAGCGGCCTGGTGGCGTGCGCCATCGACACCGAGAACAACGCGGTGGTCATCACCTGGACCGACGACGCGGCCCTCGTCGAGGGCATCGTCGGGGCGCCGGGTGGCACGCAGGCCGACCTCGCCGCGCTCTACGCCTGGTGGCAGGCGCACAGCGACTACCGGCTGTGAGCCCGCGGCCGCCCGGGGAGCCGCGCCGCCCGTCCGCGGTGGACGCCGCCGACGTCGACGAGGCGGTGTACGACGCCGTCGAGTCGATCCCGCCGGGCCGGGTGAGCACCTACGGGGCGATCGGCCGGCTGGTCGGCGTCGGGCCCCGGCGGGTGGCCCGCGCGCTGTCCGGCGGCGGCGGCGGGGCGGCGGTGCCCTGGTACCGGGTGGTCCGCGCCGACGGCACCTGCACCGAGCCCGTGCGGGTGCGCCAGCTGCAGCTCCTGGCCGGGGAGGGCGTGCCGGTGCGCGACGGCCGGGTCGACCTGGCCGCCGTCGCCTGGCCCTGAGGCCGGACGGCTCCATCGCCGGCCCGGGCGGCGACACGTCCTGGCCGACCCCGCACCTGGCCGACCCCGCACCTGGCCGACCCCGCACCCGGCCGACCCCGCACCCGGCCGACCCCGCACCCGGCCGACCCGAACCCGACGGCGGACCGGCTCGTGGCCCGCGTCGGCGCGGTGCCGGTCGGCGCCCGCACCCTCGGCGGCGACGACCCGAACCGGGGCACCGGGCAGGAGGGCGCCTCCGGCGGCCGGTGGACGAGGCGCTGCCGGACCGCCTCCCCGGCGAGACCGGGCACCGGTACCAGGTCGGGTACCCGCCCGCGTGACGAAGCGCTCTGCGGCGCTGTCGGTGAGTCGTGGTGTCATCGGAGGGTGGCACTGCGGGGGGACGAGGGTGCGCCGGTCTACCGGCTCGTGCAGCCGCACCGGGAAACGGTGGCGCCGCCGCGGCTGGACCCCACCCAGCAGGCCGTCGTCGACCACGCCGGCGGCCCGCTGCTGGTGCTCGCCGGCCCCGGCACCGGCAAGACGACGACGATCGTCGAGGCCGTCGCCGCCCGCATCGACCGCGGCGTCGACCCCGAGCAGGTCCTCGTCCTGACCTTCAGCCGCAAGGCCGCCGCCGAGCTGCGCACCCGGATCACCGCGCGGGTCGCCCGCACCATCCGCGAGCCGCTGGCCCGCACCTTCCACTCCTACGCGTACGGCGTGCTGCGGCGGGCGGCGCTGCTGCGCGGCGAGGCCCCGCCCCGGCTGCTCACCGCCGCCGAGCAGGACGCCGTCGTCGCCGAGCTGCTGCGCGGTGACCTCGCCGGGGAGGGCGCGGTCCGCTGGCCGGCGTCGCTGCTGCCGGCGCTGGCCACCGCCGGGTTCCGCGGCGAGCTGCGCGAGCTGCTGCTGCGGGCCACCGAGCGCGGCGTGGACCCCGAGCTGCTGGCCGCGTGGGGCCGCGAGACCGGCACCGACGCGTGGCTGCACGCCGCGGCGTTCCAGGAGCAGTACGAGGCGGTCACCGCCTTCTCCACGGCCGGCGGCGGCGACGCCTCCGGCTACGACCCCGCCGAGCTGGTCCGGGCCGCGATCGCCGAGCTGGAGGACGACCCCGAGCTGCTGCGCCAGGAGCGCGCGCGGGCCCGCTGGCTGTTCGTCGACGAGTACCAGGACACCGACCCCGCGCAGGTCGAGCTGCTGGAGCTGCTCGCCGGGGGCGGCGGCGACCTGGTCGTCGTCGGCGACCCCGACCAGGCGATCTACGCGTTCCGCGGCGCCGAGCCGCGCGGCATCGTCGAGTTCCCCGACCGGTTCCGCACCGTCGACGGCCGGCCCGCGCAGCGGCTCTCGCTCGGCGTCAGCCGCCGCTCGGGTCCGGCGCTGCTGGAGGTCGGCCGCCGGGTCGCCGAGGCGCTCCCCGGCCCGTGGGAGCACCGCCGCCTGCAGCCGGTCGAAGGCGCCGACGCGGGCCGCGCCGAGGTGCACGTGTTCGGCTCGGCCGCCGTCGAGGCCGCCTACGTCGCCGACACCCTGCGCCGCGCCCACCTCGTCGACGGCGTCCCGTGGTCGGACATGGCCGTCGTCGTCCGCACCGTGCTGGCCATCGGCCCGCTGCGGCGCGCGCTGACGTCGGCGGGCGTGCCGGTCGAGGTGTCCACCGACGACCTGCCGCTGGCCGCGCAGCCGGCCGTCGCGCCGCTGCTGGCGGCGCTGACCGCGCTGCTGCCCCGGCCCGGCGACGAGCCCGGGGCGCTGGCCCTCGACGAGCCCGGCGCCGAGGCGCTGCTGGCGTCCCCGCTCGGCGGCGCCACGGTCCTCGACCTGCGCCGGCTGCGCCGGGCGGTGCGGATCGCGCAGGCCCAGCGCGGCGTGGACGCCGACGAGCGCGGCACCCCGCTGGCCACCGCGCTGGCCGACGCGCCGCTGCTGGAGGAGCTGCCCGAGGCGGTGGCCCGCCCGGCCCGCCGGGTGGCCGCGGTGCTCGCCGCCGGCCGGGTCGCGCTCGCCCGCGACGGGTCGGCCGAGGACGTGCTGTGGGCGATGTGGCAGCGCAGCGGCCTGGCGGGCCGGTGGGCGCGGGCCAGCGCCGCCGGGGGAGCCGCCGGCGCCGCCGCCGACCGCGACCTCGACGCCGTCGTCGCGCTGTTCGACGCCGCGGCCGGGTTCGTCGACCGGCTGCCGTCGGCCACCGTCGGCGCGTTCGTCGAGCACCTGTCGGCCCAGGAGCTGCCGGGCCTCACCGGCGCCGAGCGCGACGCCGCCACCGACGCCGTCCGGCTGCTCACCGCGCACGCGTCCAAGGGCCTGGAGTGGGACGTCGTGTGCGTCGCCGGTGTGCAGGAGGGCATCTGGCCCGACCTGCGCGACCGCGGCACGCTGCTCGGCACCGAGTTGCTGGTGGAGCGGGTGGCCGGCATCGACGGCACGTCGGTGGACCGGCGCACGCAGATGCTCGCCGAGGAGCGGCGGCTGTTCTACGTCGCCGCCACCCGCGCCCGGAAGCGGCTGGTGGTCACCGCCGTCGAGGGCGCGCTGGACGGTCCCGACGCCGGGGCCACCGCCTCACGCTTCCTCGACCTCGTCGTCGCCCCGCCGGACGACGGCCGGCCGCTCACGCCGCTGCCGCGCTCGCTCACGCTGCCGGCTCTGGTGGCCGAGCTGCGCCGCGCGGTCAGCGACCCGCAGACCGACCCGGCCCGCCGCTCGGCGGCCGCGGCGGTGCTGCGCCGGCTGGCCGCCGAGGGCGTGCCCGGCGCCTCCCCGGAGGACTGGTGGGGCCTGGCGCCGCTGTCCGACGACGCCCCGCTGGTGCCCGACGACGAGGTGGTGCGGGTGCGCCCCTCGGCGATCGAGACCTTCCAGCGCTGCCCGCTGAAGTGGGTGCTCGGCGCGGTCGGCGCCGAGGCCGCCCCGGAGTCGCACCGCACGGTCGGCTCGGCGGTGCACGCGGTCGCGCAGAAGGTGGCCGAGGGGCTGCCGGCCGCCGAGGCGCGGGCCGCGCTGGCCGAGGAGCTCGACGCCCTCGACCTCGGCCCCGGCTGGGCCGACCAGCGGCAGCGGGTCGCCGCCCGCGACATGCTCGAGCGCTTCCTCGGCTGGCACACCGCCAACCGCCGCGAGCTGCTCGCCGCCGAGGCCGACTTCGACGTCACCGTCGGGCGGGCGCGCATCCGCGGCCAGGTGGACCGGCTGGAGCGCGACGCCGCGGGCCGGCTGGTCGTCGTCGACCTGAAGACCGGCCGCACGCACGCCAAGGAGGTCGACACCCACGGGCAGCTGGCCGCCTACCAGGTGGCGGTGGCCGCCGGCGCGTTCGGCGACCACGGCAGCGCCCCGGGCGGGGCCTCGCTGCTGCAGGTGGGTACCGGGACGAGGGCGAAGGAGCAGGCGCAGGACGCACTGCCGCCGGACGTGCCGCTGGGGGAGACGTGGGCGGGGCAGCTGGTCGCCGAGGTCGGCGAGGGCATGGGCGCGGCCACCTTCGAGGTGCGCACCGGCAGCCACTGCGGGCGGTGCCCGGCGCGGCGCAGCTGCCCGCTGCACGAGCGCGGCCGGCAGGTCACCGCGTGACCCGGCGGGGACGCCGGTGAGCCGGCGCGCGCCCACGCCCGACGAGCAGCTCTCCTTCGACGACCTCCTGGGCCCGGCGGTCGCCGAGCCGGTGAAGCCGAGGCGGCTGCTCGACCCGGCCGAGGTGGCGGCCCGCTGCGGGCTGTCGTACGCGCCCTCGCCGGAGCAGGCCGGGGTGGTGTCCGCGCCCGCCGACCGGCCGCTGGTCGTCGTCGCCGGGGCCGGGTCGGGCAAGACCGAGACGATGGCCGCCCGGGTGTGCTGGCTGGTCGCCAACGAGCTGGTCGCGCCGGAGGAGATCCTCGGGCTCACGTTCACCCGCAAGGCGGCCAGCGAGCTCAACGAGCGGATCCGGCTGCGGCTGGGTGCGCTCGCCCGCCACCCCGAGACCGACCCGCAGCTGAGGGAGCGGCTGGCCGTCGCGGTGCCGACGGTGTCGACCTACCACGGGTACGCCGCCTCGCTGGTCTCCGAGCACGGGCTGCGGATCGGCGTCGAGCCCGGCGCCGGCGTGCTCGGCCCGGCCATGTGCTGGGGGCAGGCGGCCGCCGTCGTGTCCGGCTGGACCGGCGACATGGACGACGTCCCGCTGAGCCCGCTGACCACCACCGAGGACGTGCTGGCGCTGGCCGCCGAGCTCGGCGAGCACGACGTCAGCCCCGCGGCCCTGCGGACCTGGACCGCGCGCCTGGAGGCGCAGGTGGCCGGCTACCCCGACGCGAAGGGCAAGCGCGGCCCCTACAAGCCGGTGGTCGAGATGCTCGCCCGGCAGCGCGCCCGGGTGGCGCTGCTGCCGCTGGTCGAGGCGTTCGAGGGGCGCAAGCGCGCCGCCGGGGCGATCGACCACTCCGACCAGGTCGCGCTGGCCGCGCGGATCGCCGTCTCCGCGCCCGAGGTGGGCCGCCGCGAGCGGGCGCGCTGGCGGATCGTGCTCCTCGACGAGTACCAGGACACCAGCGTCGGCCAGCTGCGGATGCTCGAGGCGCTGTTCGGGCGGGCCACCGGGCACGCGGTGCTCGCCGTCGGCGACCCGCGCCAGTCGATCTACGGCTGGCGCGGCGCCTCGTCCGGGACGATCGAGCGCTTCGACCGCACCTTCCCCGGCGCCCGCGGGAAGGGGGCGCAGCGGCTCACGCTGGCCACGAGCTGGCGCAACGACGGCGCGGTGCTCGACGTCGCCAACGCCGTCGCCGGGCTGCTGCCCGCGCCGGTCGTGGCGCTGCCGGACCTCACCGCCCGGCCCGGCGCCGGGCCCGGCACCGTCCTCGCCGGGCTGTACACGACGGTGGCCGAGGAGACCGAGGCGCTCGCCGACCGG
Source organism: Geodermatophilus sp. SYSU D00663 (assembly GCF_054050655.1). Taxonomy (NCBI): domain Bacteria; kingdom Bacillati; phylum Actinomycetota; class Actinomycetes; order Geodermatophilales; family Geodermatophilaceae; genus Geodermatophilus; species Geodermatophilus sp. SYSU D00663. The sequence continues at coordinate 14,448 of NZ_JBJGZT010000025.1, forward strand.
CTGGCCGCCTGCTGGCGCGGCGAGGACCCCGCGCTGCCGCCCCGGCCCGACGGCCGCCCGCCGACGACGGCGGTGCTCGTCCGCACCCGCAAGCAGCTGCCCGGCATCGCCGCCGCGCTGCGCGCCCGCGGGCTGCCGGTGACCGTCGTCGGGCTCGGCGGGCTGCTCGAGGTGCCCGAGGTGTCCGACGTCGTCGCCACCCTCACCGTCCTGGTCGACCCCTCCGCCGGCGACGCCCTGGGCCGGCTGCTCACCGGCGCCCGGTGGCGGATCGGCCCGCGCGACCTCGCGGCGCTGGAGGCCCGCGCCCGCGCGCTGGTGCACGCGCGCACGCCGGACGGGGACGACGACGAGCCGGTCCGGCGCTCCGAGCGGGGCAGCATCGTCGAGGCGCTCGACGACCTCGGCGACCCCGGCGCCTACTCGCGCGCGGCGTACCGCCGGCTGCGCCGGCTCGCCGGTGAGCTCGCGCACCTGCGCGGGCGGCTGGGGGAGTCGCTGCCGGACCTGGTCGACGAGGTCGCCCGGACCCTCGGCCTGGAGACCGAGCTGGCCAGCACGCCCGGCGTGAGCCCCGGGGCGGCGCGGGCGCACCTGGACGCGCTGCACGCCGTCGCCGCCGAGTTCACCGAGCTGGCCGAGCTGCCCTCGCTGCCGGCGTTCCTCGGCTATCTGCGCGACGCCGAGGAGCGCGAGCGCGGCCTGGAGCCCGGCGAGGTGGCGGTCGACCCCGAGTCGGTGCAGCTGCTCACCGTGCACTCGGCCAAGGGCCTGGAGTGGGACGTCGTCGCCGTGCCCGGCATGACCGCCGACCAGTTCCCCTCGCGCACCGACACCAGCGACTCCTGGGTCAAGGACCCCGGCGCGATCCCGGTCGACCTGCGCACCACCGACCGCGCCGAGCTGCCGCAGCTCCGGCTGCCGGTGCCCGGCTCCGGCGACCAGGCGGCGGTGCGCGCGGCGCTCGAGGACTACGTGGAGGAGTGGAAGGCCTTCGGCGAGGCCGAGGAGATCCGGCTGGGCTACGTCGCGGTCACCCGCGCCAAGCACCTGCTGCTGTGCTCGGGCAGCTGGTGGCGCGAGGGCGTGAAGCCGAACGGTCCGTCCGTGCTGCTCGACACCGTCCGGCGGGCGTGCACCGCCGGCGCGGGCGTCGTCGTCGCCTGGGCCGAGCGGCCGGAGGAGGACGCGACCAACCCCGCGCTGGAGGAGTGGCCGGTCGGGGTGTGGCCGGCCGACCCGCTGTCCCCGCCGCGCCGCCGCGCGCTCACCGCCGCCGCGGAGCTGGTCACGGGCGCCGCCCCGCACCCCCTGGACCCGGCGGCCGCGCTGGGCACGTCCGACCCGGTGGTCGAGCAGTGGGTGCGCGAGGCCGACCTGCTGCTGCGCGAGCGCCGCCGCACCGCGCGGCCGACCGTCGAGGTGCCGCTGCCCAGCCACCTGTCGGTGTCGGAGCTGGTCGCGCTGCGTCGCGACCCGGCCGAGCTGGCCCGCCGGCTGCGCCGGCCGATGCCGTCGGCGCCCGCGCCGCTGGCCCGCCGGGGGACGGCGTTCCACGCCTGGCTGGAGGAGCGCTTCGGCGTCTCCCGCCTGCTCGACCTCGACGAGCTGCCCGGCTCCGGCGACGAGTCCGCGGCGCCCGACGGCGCGCTGGGCGCCCTGCAGGCGGCGTTCCTCGCCGGCCCCTGGGCCGACCGGCAGCCGGTCGAGGTGGAGGTGCCGTTCGAGACGCCGCTGGGCCCGCTCACCCTGCGCGGGCGCATCGACGCCGTCTTCGCCGACGGCGACGGCGGCTTCGAGGTCGTCGACTGGAAGACCGGCCCGCCGCCGTCGGGCGCGGAGCTCTCGGCGGCCGCGGTGCAGCTGGCCGCCTACCGGCTGGGCTGGTCGCGGCTGACCGGCGTCCCGGTGGAGAAGGTGAGCGCGGGCTTCCACCACGTCGCCGCCGGCGTCACCGTGCGCCCGGTCGACCTGCTCGACGAGGCCGGCCTGCTCGCCCTGGTCACGGGGGAGGCCACCCACGAGGAGCTGCCGCCGGAGCCCAACGACGACGATCTGCCCCCGCCGCCGGAGCCCGACGACGAGGAGCTGCCCCCACCGCCCGAGGAGGAGACGTGAGCGCACGCCGGAACCGGTGACGGCCCCGGGGCGGGGCGCACGGGGGAGGAGGCACCGTGTCCACGACCGCGATCCCGTGCCACCGCGGCGGCGTCCGGCCGGAGGTCCTGGAGACGCCGTTCCGGGCGTTCGCCGTCGGGTACGTCGCCGAGAGGTCCGCACCGGGACGGGCCACCGGCTGTGCTCGATCGGCTGGTCGCCCGCCCGGGAGCTGGTGCAGCGGCTCCTCAGCACCTCGTCGCGCCGGGGGCGCCGGCGCTGGTCGGTGCCGCTGACCCCCGAGGAGCTGCGCCGGCACCTCCCGGGGTCCGGGAGTTCCTCGACCTCGACGGGGACCGACCGGGGCGCCGGCCCGGTCCTGCCGTCCCGGGACCCGGTTGACGTGCGGGCCAGCCTGACGGGGTGACCGTCGTGATCCGGGACCTCGAGGACGCCGACGTCGACGGCGTCGTCGCCCTGTCGCTGCGCGCGTGGGCGCCGGTCTTCGCGTCCTTCGAGGCGGTCCTCGGCCGGGCGGTGTACCGGCACCTGTACCCCGACTGGCGGGCCTCCCAGGCGGCCGCCGTCGCCCGGGTGCTGCGCGACGCGGGGATGCGCGTGCGGGTGGCGGTCGACGACGGCCGGCCGGTCGGCTTCGTCGCCGTCGTGGTGCACGACGAGACGCACGACGAGCCGGACGGCGGGGAGGTCGAGATGCTCGCCGTCGACCCGGTGGTCCAGCGGCGCGGCATCGGGCGTGCGCTCCTCGACGACGGCGTCGATCAGTTGCGTCGCGCCGGTGTCCGGATCGTCGCGATCGGCACCGGCGGCGACCCGGGGCACGCGCCGGCCCGGCGGACCTACGAGGCCGCCGGTTTCACCGCACTCCCGCTGGTCCGCTACTACCGGCTTCTCTGACTCCCCGCCCGTTCCACGGCGACGTGCCCCGAGCGGACGCGGGCCCGGGCGGTGCGCACCGGACCCTGCGCCGCGGCCGCGGCCGGATCGGCGGACGGGTCGGGTGCGTGGCGCGGCAGGGCCCGTGGACGGGGAACGGACGGCTCAGGCGGGCATCAGGCGTCGGGGACGGCGTCCGGGGTGTCCGTGCTCACCGAGGCCAGTGCCGTGCCGTACTGCAGCACGGGCACCCCGGACGGCGCCCGGAGGACCGCCTCCTGGGTGAGACCGACCTTCCGGGCGACCGTCAGCGATGCGGCGTTGTCCGCGTGCACCATCGCGACGACCCGCGGCACCCCGAGCACCCGAGCCCGGTCCAGCGCGATCGCCGCCGCCTCCGTCGCGAGGCCGCGCCCCCAGAACCGGCGGCCCAGCCGCCAGCCGACCTCGGGCACCCCGGTCGGTCCCCACGGCTGCGCCCAGGGCTGGACGCCGGTGAAGCCGACGACCTCGTCCCCGACGAGCACGGAGAACAGGCAGAGGCCGGTGCTCGCCGCCAGCGCCTGCTGCCGTGCCACGAACGCCGCGTACCACGCCCGGTCCCGCACCTCGCCACTGCCGACGTACCGCATGACCTCCGCGTCGTCGAAGAGGTCGGTCCAGGCGTCGGCGTCCTCGGCGGTGGGGACGCGCAGCCGCACGGTCACGAGGAGGCGATGCGGTCCAGGATCGCGGCGGCGAGCTGGTCGGGCGCCTGCTCGGGGATCCAGTGGCTCACGCCGGGCAGCTCCACGAACCGGTAGTCGCCGGCGACGAAGGACCCGCAGCCCTCGGCGGCGATCCGGCCGATGGCGATGTCGGCGTCGCTCCACACGAAGGTGGTCGGCACCGTCACGTCGTCCACCGGTGTCGACGAGCTCATCGCCCGGTACCAGTTGAGCGCGGCGGTGAGCGCCCCCGGCGCGGACAGCACGGCCACGTACTCGTCGACCGCCTCGGGGGCGACCGCGTCCCCGTACATCCGCCGCAGCCGGCGGGCGCCGTCGGCCAGCAGCACCTCCTCGGCCTTGCCCTCCTGCCAGAACAGCCGGATGTAGGACGAGCGCTCCTTCTGCTCCGGGTCGGAGCGGTACGCCGCGGTGAACGCCGTCGGGTGCGGCACCGAGACGGCGGTCAGCGACCGCACCCGGTCGGGGTGCCAGCCGGCCAGCGCCCAGGCCACGTTGGCGCCCCAGTCGTGCCCGACGACGTCGGCGACCGGGACGTCCATCGCCGTCATGAGGTCGGCGGTGACCTGCACGAGGTTGGGAAGCGCGTACGAGTCGACGTCGAGCGGCCGCGCGCCGGGGGAGTAGCCGAGCTGGTCGACGGCGTAGGTGCGCAGCCCCGCCTCGGCCAGCCGCGGCGTCACCGCGGCCCACGACGCCGAGGTCTCGGGGAAGCCGTGCAGCAGCACCACCGGCCGCCCGTCCCCGGGGCCGTCGGCCCGCACGTCGAAGGTCAGGTCACCGACGTCCACCCGCAGCAGTTCTCCGGCCATGGGTCGCAACGTATCCGGTGCCGGTGCGCCGCTACCGTCGCGCTCGTGACGAGCCCGGAACGCGACTTCGTGCAGGCCCACCTCGACGACCTCCACGCCGACCTCGACGCCTGGCTGCGCATCCCCTCCATCTCGGCCGACCCGGCGCACGCCGGCGACGTCGCGGCGAGCGCGGAGTGGCTGGCCGGGGCGCTGCGCCGCACCGGGTTCCCCGTCGTCGAGATCTGGCCGACGCCGGGCGCCCCCGCCGTCTACGCCGAGTGGCCCAGCGCCGACGACGACGCGCCGGTCGCGCTGGTCTACGGCCACCACGACGTGCAGCCGGTCGACCCCCTGGAGCTGTGGGACCACCCGCCGTTCGAGCCGACCCGCGTCGAGACCCCGGCCGGCCCCGAGCTGCACGCGCGCGGCGCCATCGACGACAAGGGCAACGTCGCCTTCCACCTGCTCGGCATCCGCGCGCACCTGGCCGCCACCGGCCGCGACACCCCGGCCGTCACGGTGAAGCTGCTGGTCGAGGGCGAGGAGGAGTCCGGCTCGCCGCACTTCGCCGACCTGCTGCGCGAGCGCGCCGACCGGCTGGCCTGCGACGTCGTCGTCGTCAGCGACACCGGCATGGCCGCCCCCGACGTGCCCAGCGCCGTCGTCGCCATGCGCGGCCTGGCCGACGCCGAGATCACCCTGCGCGGCCCCGCCGTCGACCTGCACTCCGGGTCCTTCGGCGGCGGCGTGCCCAACCCGCTGCACGCGATGGCGTCCCTGCTCGCGGCGCTGCACGACGAGCAGGGCCGGGTCACCCTCCCCGGCTTCTACGCGGAGGTCCGGGAGCTGACCGACCGCGAGCGCGAGCTCATGGCCCGCGTGCCCTTCGACGAGGCCGCCTGGCTGGCCGGGCCGGCCGCCTCCCGCGCCACCGCCGGCGAGGCCGGGTTCAGCACGCTGGAACGGATCGGCGCCCGCCCGACCGCCGAGGTCAACGGCATGTGGGGCGGCTACACCGGCCCCGGCCACAAGACGATCGTCCCGGCCGAGGCGCACGCCAAGCTGACCTTCCGGCTGGTCGCCGACCAGCGGCCCGAGGACGTCGGCCCGATGCTGCGCGCGTGGGTCGAGCAGCACCTGCCCGAGGGGATCACGGCCGAGGTGCACACCCCGCCCGGCGGCGTCGCCCCGTGCGCGAGCGACCTCGACTCGTCCCACACGGGGGCCCTGCTGCGCGCCATCGGCCAGGCCTTCGACACCGCCCCGGACGACGTGCTGTTCACCCGCGAGGGCGGCAGCGGCCCGGAGGCCGACCTCGTCGAGGTGCTGGGCGCGCCGCTGGTCTTCCTCGGCGCCGGCCTGCCCACCGACCGCATCCACTCACCGAACGAGCGGGTGCTGCTGCCGATGCTGCACCGCGGCGCCGAGGCCGCGGCCCACCTGTGGCGGGAGCTGGCCGCGCGGTGACCGCGCCGGCGGACGGCGGGCGCTTCGGCCCCTACCGGGTGCTCGGCGTGCTCGGCCGCGGCGGCATGGGCCAGGTGCTGCGCGCCCACGACGGCGAGCACGAGCGCGACGTCGCCCTCAAGGTGCTGCACCCGCAGTGGGCCGCCGACGAGAGCTACCGCGAGCGGTTCCGCCGCGAGGCCCGCATCGCCGCGCGGCTGAACGAGCCGCACGTCGTCCCCATCCACCGGTACGGCGAGGTCGACGGCCAGCTGTTCCTCGACATGCGGCTGGTCGAGGGGGAGGACCTCGCCTCGCTACTGCGCCGCGCCGGGCGGCTGTCCCCGGCCCGCGCGGTCGACGTCGTCGGCCAGGTGGCCCGCGCGCTCGACGCCGCGCACGCCGGCGGCCTGGTGCACCGCGACGTCAAGCCCTCCAACGTGCTGCTGGTCGCCCGCGCCGACGGCGGCGACCTGGCGGCGTCGGCGCCCGGTGAGGACTTCTGCTACCTCGCCGACTTCGGCATCGCCCGCACCTCGGCCGACGCCACCGGCCCGGCGCTGACCGGCACCGGCATGGCCGTGGGCAGCACCGAGTACATGGCACCCGAGCGGTTCGGCTCCGGCCCGCTCGACGCCCGTGCCGACGTCTACTCGCTGGCGTGCGTGCTGTTCGAGGCGCTCACCGGGAGGCGGCCGTTCGCCGGTGACGACCCGGTGGCGCTGATGGCCGCGCACGTCCACGAGCCGCCGCCCCCGCCGTCGTCCCTGGCCCCGGGCGTCCCGCCGGCGCTGGACGCGGTGGTCCTGCGGGGCCTGGCCAAGGACCGCGACCGGCGCTGGCCCACGGCCGGGGCCATGGCCGCCGCCGCGCGCGCCGCGCTGGCCGAGAGCGGCGTCCCCGTCCCCGGGAGCGACGCCGGGACGGCGGTGGGCCCGGCCGCCGACGGCGCCCCGGCCCGCGCGGTCACCCGGCAGCAGGAGACGGGCCACCCGGCCGCGCCGCCCACTCCCGTCGGGCCGCGCCCACCGGTCCCGCGGCGGCCCGCCCGCCTGCCGTGGGTGCTCGCCGGGCTCGGCGCGCTCCTCGCTCTGGCGCTCGCCGGGGCGCTGGTCGCGGTGGTCCTCCGGCTCGACGACGCCCGCGAGGACGCCCGGGCGGCCGGCCAGCGGCTGGTCGCCACCGCACTGGCGGCGGGCACCGACCCCGCGGCGTGCACCGCGGAGGAGCCCGCCGACGGCGTCCTCCGGGAGCTCAGCTGCCCGGGCGACCCGGAGGAGGACGGGCCGTCCGCGGTCACCTACGCGGCGCACGACGGCGACGGCGCCGCGCGGGCCCTCGCCGCCGACACCCGGGGGCTCGACCGGCTCGACGACCGCTTCGACTGCGGACCGGAGTACGAGGGCGCCCCCGGGCCCACCGGCTGGTTCCCCGTCCTCGACGACGACGGCACCGAGGTCGGCCGGGCGGCCTGCTGGGTGGACGACGAGGGCGACACCGTGTTCGCCTGGACGTGGGACGACCTCGGGACCTACGCCGTGGCCGAGCTGCGCGGCGGCGGCGTGGACGGCCTCTCCACCCTGCGCGGCTGGTGGGACGACGGCGCCGACCGCGGCCACGACTGACCTGCACGCCGCGGCAGCCCGGGACGGCGCGCCTCCCGCCCTACGCTGCCCCCCGTGACCGGACCTGGGCTGACGCGCGCACCCGCGGGGTGGTACCCCGACCCCGACGGCGCTCCCGGGGTGGTGCGCTGGTGGAACGGGGAGACGTGGTCCGACGTCACGACGCCGGCCGGACCCGGGGTCGCCGTCCAGGCGCCGCCGGTGGCCGCGCCCCCGTCGCCCCGGGACGGCGGGTCCTGGCAGCCGGGCCCGTCGTCGGAGCCGGCCCGGCGGCCCCGCACGGCCTGGTGGGTCGGGGGATCGCTGCTGGCCGTCGTCGCCGTGGTCGTCGTCGCGCTGGTCGTCGGCCTGTCCGGGGGCAGCGCCACCGGGCAGGGCACCGAGACCGACCCGCCGGTCGCCGGCTCCCCGCCGGCCGGCCCGACGTTCCCGCCGGGCACCGTGCGGATCATCGACGAGGAGGCGGGCATCTCCTACCCCTTCCTCGGCAACGGCTGGTACGAGTACGACCTCGGCTCCATGCCCGAGACCCGCACCATCGCCGGGCAGTACTTCATCACCCAGGAGCAGACCCCCGACGGCGGCAACTTCATCGCCCAGTGCACGTCGGGACCGGTCTCCGACGGCTACGGCTGGACCGGCCCGGGCAGCGAGCAGGCGACGGTGACGGCGCTGGCCGACAGTGTGCGCGCGGCCTACTACCCGTACCCGAACGAGCGGGAGGTGCTGCGCGACGAGGCGCTGACCGTCGACGGCCACGCGGCGCACCTGGTCGAGTTCCAGCTCACCTGGGACGTCGAGGGCTACGACTCCACCGGTGAGCGGGCGGCGCTGCTGGTCGTCGACGTCGGCCGGCCCGACCCCGCGCTGCTCTACGTCTCGATCCCCAACACGCACGCCGAGCTCTACGGGACCATCGACCGGGTCGTCGCCGACATCGACGTGCTGTAGGCGCCCGGCGCGGCGTCGTCCCGCGTGGTTACTGTCGGTCCGTGACAGCAGCGGGAGCCGACCTGACACTGCGGCACCCGGTGGAGCGCTTCACGCTCGACAACGGGCTGCGAGTGGTCCTCGCGCCCGACCGCAGCGTGCCGGTCGTCGCCGTGACCGTCTTCTACGACGTGGGCATGCGCAACGAGCCGGAGGGCCGCACCGGCTTCGCCCACCTCTTCGAGCACGTCATGTTCCAGGGCTCGGCACACGTGCCGAAGATGGAGCACGCCCGCCTGGTGCAGGCCGCCGGCGGCACGTTCAACGGCTCGACCCACCAGGACTACACGAACTACTACGAGGCGCTGCCCGCCGAGGCGCTCGAGCGCGCGCTGTTCCTCGAGGCCGACCGGATGGCCGCCCCGGCCATCACCGAGGAGAACCTCCGCAACCAGATCGACGTGGTCAAGGAGGAGATCCGGGTCAACGTGCTCAACCGGCCCTACGGCGCCTTCCCGTGGCTGCAGCTGCCGCAGATCGCGTTCGAGAGCTTCGCCAACACCCACGACGGCTACGGCTCCTTCGTCGACCTGGAGAGCTCCACGGTCGCCGACGCCGAGGACTTCTTCTCCCGCTACTACGCGCCGGGCAACGCGGTGCTGTGCATCGGCGGGGACCTCGACGTCGGCGAGACCGAGCGGCTGGTCCGCCGCTGGTTCGGCCCGGTGGAGGCCCGCGAGGTGCCGCCCACCCCCTACACCGGCGAGCCCTCGCCGACGACGGTGCGCCGCGACGTCGTCGAGGACCGGCTGGCCCCCGCGCCCGCCGTCGCCCTGGGCTGGCGGGTGCCCGACCCGGTCGGCGACCTCGACACCTACCTGGGCACCGTGCTGCTCGCCGAGCTGCTCAGCGAGGGCGACGCCTCCCGGCTGGAGCGCCGGCTGGTGCACGACGACCGCCTGGCCGTGGCGCAGAGCAGCTACGTGGGCCTGTTCGGCGACCCCTTCGACGTCCGCGACGCCACGCTGCTCACCACCCAGGTGCACCACCCGGCCGCCGTCCCGGTCGAGGACGTCCTGGCCGCGGTGCACGAGGAGATCGGCCGGGTCGCCACCGAGGGCGTGAGCGCCGAGGAGCTGGCCCGGGTGCAGGCCCGCACCAGCGCGCAGCTGCTGCGCCAGGCCGACTCGGTGCTCGGCCGCACGCTGGCCTTCGCCGGCGCCGAGCTCGTCCACGGCCGCGCCGAGCTGGCCGGGGAGCTCGCCGCCCGGCTGGCCGCGGTCACCCCCGACGCGGTGCAGGTCGCCGCCAAGGGACTCGATCCCGGCACCGCCGCGATCCTCGAGTTGCGCGCCACCGGAGGAGCCCGATGAGCGCCCCCGTCCTCGACCTGGGCCTGATCCCGCCGCTGGGCGAGCCGCGCCCGCAGCCGGTCCCCGAGGTCGCGACGACGACGCTGCCCAACGGGCTTGCCGTCGTCGTCGTGCCGCGGCCCGGCGTGCCGCTGGTCGAGCTGCGGCTGCGCGTGCCGTTCGCCGCGACATCCCCGCGCGGCGCCCTCCAGCACGCCGCCCGGTCCTCGGTGCTCTCCGGCGCGGTGCTGCTCGGCACCGGGCGGCGCGACGCCACCGCCGTCGCCGAGGCGCTGCAGGGCCACGGCGCCGAGCTGACCGTGGCCGCCGACCCCGACCGGCTGCTGTTCTCCACCACGCTGCTGTCCGAGGGGCTGGCCCCGGTCCTCGGCGTGCTCGCCGAGGTGCTCACCGACGCCGCCTACCCGGGCGACCAGGTCGAGGCCGAGCGCGACCGGGTGGCCGAGCGGATCGCCATCGCCCGCTCCCAGCCCGGCGTCATCGCCCGCACCGCGCTGGCCGCCCGCCGCTACGGCACCCACCCCTACGCCGCGCAGCTCCCCGCGCCCGAGCTGGTCGGCAAGGTGACCGCCCCCGCCCTGCGCAAGCTGCACCGCGAGCGGCTGCTGCCCGCCGGCAGCACGCTGGTGCTCGTCGGCGACCTCGACGTCGCCGCGGCCACCGACGCCGTCGCCGAGGCGCTCGGCGACTGGACGGGGGAGGGCACCGCGGCCGGCGCCAAGCCCGCCCCGACGCTCGCCCCGGGCCACCTCGAGGTGGTCGACCGGCCGGGCGCGGTGCAGTCCAACATCCGCCTCGGCGGGCCGGCGCCCGGCCGCACCGACCCCGACCTGCCCGCCGTCCGGCTGGCGAGCACGGTGTTCGGCGGCTACTTCTCCTCGCGGCTGGTCGAGAACATCCGGGAGCGGCGCGGCTACTCGTACAGCCCGCGCAGCGCCGTCGACCACCTGGCCGCGGCCTCGTCGTTCCTCGTCGAGGCCGACGTCGCCACCGAGGTCACCGGCGCCGCGTTCCTCGAGACGTGGGCGGAGCTCGGCCGGATGGCGCTGGCGCCGGTCACCGAGGCCGAGCTGGACGCCGCCCGCCGCTACGTGCTCGGCAGCATGGCGCTGTCGACCGCCACGCACGCCGGGCTGGCCGGCACGCTGTCCGCGCTGGCCGGGTCGGGTCTGTCCGCGGAGTGGCTGGCCGAGCACCAGCGGGCGCTGGCCGAGGTCACCGTCGAGCAGGTGCAGGAGGCCTCCCGCCGCCACCTGGCGCCGGCCGCGCTGACCGCCGTCGTCGTCGGGGACGCCGAGCGGGTCACCGACGCGCTGCGGGCCCTCGGCCCGGTCGACGTCACCGCCAGCGCCGCCGCCGCGCCGGACCCGGCGTGAGCGTCCCGCCGGGCGGCAGCACGCCCGACGACGTCGCCTCGCCGGAGGCCGTGCGCGGGTTCTGGCCGGCCGGCACGCCCGACACGACGGGCACGGTGCCGGTGCTGTCCCGCTCGGCGCACGACCGCGACCACCTCGGCCGGTCGCTGGAGGACCCCACCCGCGGGCGGCCGGTGCGGGTGCTCACCGTCGACGAGCGCCGCGCCGTCCCGGTGCGCGAGACCGACGGCGGCCCCGAGCTGGTGTGGGACGAGCAGCCGGCCCTGCCGGCGGGCGCGGTGTACCTCGGCGAGGCCGGCGGCGTCCCCTACGCGGCGGTCCGCGGCGAGCGGGCGCTGACGGTCAACGGCCGCCCGGTGGACGTGTGGACCGGGCTGCGCGAGGTGGGCGCCGACCTCGGCGACCTCGACGCCGGCCTGCTCGCCGAGGCCGTCGGCATCCTGGAGTGGCACGAGCGGGCCCGGTTCAGCCCGCTGTCCGGTGCCGCGACGACGATCGAGCGGGCCGGCTGGGTGCAGCGCGACCCGGTCACCGGCACCGAGCTGTTCCCCCGCACCGACCCCGCGGTGATCATGCTGGTCCACGACGGCGGCGACCGCTGCGTGCTGGGCCGGCAGGCGGTGTGGCCGCCCGGGCGGTTCTCGATCCTCGCCGGGTTCGTCGAGCCGGGGGAGTCCGCCGAGGGCGCGGTGGCCCGCGAGGTCGCCGAGGAGGTCGGGCTGGCGGTCAGCGACGTCCGCTACGTGAGCAGCCAGCCCTGGCCGTTCCCGCAGTCGCTGATGCTCGGCTTCGTGGCGCGCGCCGAGGGGGACCTGGAGCTGCGGCTGGACCCGACCGAGATCGAGGAGGCCCGCTGGTGGACCCGCGAGGAGCTGCGCTCGGGCCGCGGGCCCGCCGCGCTGCCGCCGCCGGTCTCGATCGCCCGGCACATCATCGACCGCTGGGTGGCCGGCGAGCTCGACTGAGTCAGGCGAAGCGGCCCTGCAGGACCAGCGCGGGGTGCTCGGGGCGGTCGGCCAGCACCACGGCGTCGGCGAGCAGCACGGGGTCGACCTCGTCGTCGTAGCGGTCGAAGGCGGGCAGCTCCCACGCCTGCTCCGCGGGGAAGCGCCGCCTGCGCGCGGCCGGCGCCACCCGCAGGTGCACGACGACGTCGAAGGCGAGCCCCACGCCCTGCAGCAGCGGGCCGGGGACCAGCAGCACCCCGCGCGACGGCATCGGGCGGTAGCCGGCCCGCGCGGCGCGGTCGCGGCCGACGTCCCACAGGACCGGCAGGTACTCGGCCGGCCCGCCGGGACCCACCCGGTCGAGCACCTCGCGGGCCAGCGCGCCGGCGTCGAGCCAGTCGGTGTAGCGGGCGTCGGGATCGGTGCGGCCGTGCTCGAACCGCAGGGAGGCCGGCCGGAGGAACCCGGCGGCCGGGACGACGACGGCCGGGCGGCCGAGCGCGGGCAGCCGCTCGGCGACCGCCCGGGCCAGGCCCTCCGGCTCGGCGACGTCGGGCCCGTCGACGGCGACGCGCAGGGCGGCCGCGCCCGGCTCCGGTCCGACGTCGGCGAGGAGGGCGGCCAGCCGGTCGGCCAGCGCGCCCGGGGTCAGCGGCTGCGGACCGCTCAGCGGCGGCCGTCCGCGGGCACGGCGGGGCCGGGGCGGCCCGGCGCGTGCGGGACCCGCCGGCCCGGCGGGCGGCGGGGGACCGGCGGCAGGGCCGCGGCCGGCTCGGCGGCCGCCCCGTCGAGGGGCTCGAGCACCTCGCGGGCGAGCTCGTGCACCGGCCGCCCGAGCGACCGGGCCTGGGTGCGCAGCGCCTCGAACGCCGCCCGCGGCGTGGTGCCCTGCCGCTCGGCGAGCACGCCGATGGCCCGCTCGGTGGCGACCCGGGAGGCCAGCGCGTGCTCCAGCTGGGCGACGGTCCGCTCGAGCGCGGCGATCCGGGCGTCCCGGGGGTCGCCGTCCGGCCCGGCGTCGGCCGTCCCCCGCGCGGCGCGGCGCGTCGCGCGGTCGGGATCGGCCGGGCCGTCGAGCTCCTCGGCGACGAGGTCGGCCAGCGACAGCCCCTCCAGCAGGTCGGCGACGTCGTCGGCGCGGCCGGGGGACAGGATGCTCCAGCCGCGGCCGGTCCGGGCGAGCACGACGGAGGGCCGGTCGGCGGGCGGCTCCTCCGGGGTCGCTGCGGACACGGGGAGGTGCACGGCGTCCGAGGTCACGACAGCGGCTCCCGCGGGTGCTCGGCCGGTGGGCCGGGGGGACGTCGGCGTGCCACGGTCGCGACCCGCCGGGGGACGATGATGCACCGCCGGGGGCCGCGGCCCCTGCAGCACCCGCCGATCAGGCGTCCGACTGCTGCGCGAGCCGCGCCTTGACCTGGTCGATGCTCGGGTTGGTCAGCGCGCTGCCGTCGGCGAAGACCAGGGTCGGGACGGTGCGGTTGCCGCCGTTGGCGTTCATGACGACCTCCGCCGCGGCGGCGTCGCGCTCGATGTCCACCTCGGCGTAGTCGATGCCCTCGACCTGCATGAGCTTCTTGAGCCGCACGCAGTACCCGCACCAGGTGGTGGTGTACATCGTCACGGCGGCGGGCGCGGCAGTCACTCGGGGTCCTCCAGGGGATCGGGGCGGGGACGCGACGACGTCCCAGGGGGCCAACACCGCGGGCCCGTCGCCTCTTCCCGGCCTCGCCGTCCCCGGGCGCACCGGCCGTCCCCAGGCGCCGGGGTGTCCGCGCCGTCTGTCGTCCCGGGCTGGGACACTCGCAGGAGCGGTCCGCCGGCCGCCGTCCCCCTGTGCCCTCGGAGGAACCACCGCATGCCCCGGACAGCCGACGCGCCCCTGGCGACCCCCGGGTCCGCGGGGACCTCCGCCGGTGCCGAGGCGGTCCTGGCCGGGCTCGACGAGGAGCAGCGCGAGGCCGCCTCGGCGGTCACCGGCCCGGTGTGCATCCTCGCCGGTGCGGGGACGGGCAAGACCCGCACGATCACCCACCGCATCGCCTACGGCGTGCACACCGGCGCGTTCGTCCCCGAGCAGGTGCTCGCGGTGACCTTCACCGCCCGTGCGGCCGGGGAGCTGCGCACCCGGCTGGCCGGCCTCGGCGTCGGCGGGGTGCAGGCCCGCACCTTCCACGCGGCGGCGATGCGCCAGCTGCGCTACTTCGCGCCGCGCGTGCTCGGCGGCCCGCTGCCGCCGCTGATCGAGAACAAGCTGCGGGTCGTCGCCTCGGCGGCCACCCGCAACCGGCTGACCACCGACCGGACCAGCCTGCGCGACCTCGCCAGCGAGATCGAGTGGGCCAAGACCACGCTGGCCACCCCGGAGGACTACCCGGCCCGGGCCGCGGCCGCCGGGCGCGAGCCGCCGTTCGACGCCGCCGCCGTCGCCCGCGTGTACGCCTCCTACGAGTCGGCCAAGCAGCGCGACGGCGCACTGGACTTCGAGGACCTGCTCCTGGTCACCGCGTTCGCGCTGGAGGAGCACCCCGACGTCGCCCGGCAGGTGCGCGCGCAGTACCGCCACTTCGTCGTCGACGAGTACCAGGACGTCAACCCGCTGCAGCAGCGGCTGCTCGACGCCTGGCTGGGCGGGCGGGCCGACGTCTGCGTCGTCGGCGACCCCAACCAGACCATCTACTCCTTCACCGGGGCCGACCCCGACTACCTCCTGGGCTTCGCCGACCGCTATCCCGACGCCGCGGTGGTCAAGCTCGAGCGCGACTACCGCTCGACACCGCAGGTGGTGGGGCTGGCGAACAAGCTCATCGGGCAGGCGCCGGAACGCAAGAGCATCTTCCGGCTCAAGCTCCTCGGCCAGCGGGCCGAGGGCCCCGAGCCGCGCTTCTTCGAGCACGCCGACGAGCCCGCCGAGGCCGCCGCGGTCGCCCAGGCCTGCCGCGCGCTCGTCGAGAGCGGGACGCCGGCGTCGGAGATCGCGGTGCTGTTCCGCATCAACGCCCAGTCCCAGGTGTACGAGTCGGCGCTGGCCGACGCCGGCGTGCCCTACGTCCTCAAGGGCGGGGAGCGGTTCTTCGAGCGGCCCGAGGTCCGCGAGGCGGTCGTCCTGCTGCGCGGCGCGGCCGCCGGCGGCCACGAGCCCGGCGCGCTGGTGCCCACGGTGCGCGACGTGCTCGCCTCGACCGGCTGGGTGGAGCACCGCCCGCCGGCCGGGGGAGCGGCCCGCGACCGCTGGCAGTCGCTGGCCGCGCTGGTCGACCTCGCCGTCGACCTGGTGGCCGAGGACCCGACCACCGACCTCCCGCGCTTCGTCGCCCACCTCGCCGAACGGGCCGACGCCCAGCACGCGCCGACCGTCCAGGGCGTGACGCTGGCGTCGATGCACGCGGCCAAGGGCCTGGAGTGGGACGCCGTCTTCGTGGTCGGCCTGGTCGACGGCGTGCTGCCCATCTCCCAGTCGCTGTCCCGGCCGGAGGCGGTGGAGGAGGAGCGGCGGCTGCTCTACGTCGCGGTCACCCGCGCCCGCGAGCAGCTCACCCTCTCCTGGTCGCTGGCCCGCAACCCCGGCGCCAAGCGGGCCCGGCCGCGCAGCCGCTTCCTCGACGGCCTGGTGCCCGGCTCCACGCCGTCGGCCCCGCCGCCGCCCCGGAGGACCAAGCGGGCCAAGGTCGTGCTCGAGGGGGAGGCCGGGGAGATCTTCGAGCGGCTGCGCGCCTGGCGCAGCAGCACCGCGCAGGCCGCCTCGGTGCCCGCCTACGTCGTGTTCACCGACGCCACCCTGCAGGCCATCGCCGAGGCGAAGCCGACGAGCATCCGCGAGCTGTCCGGGCTCCCCGGCATCGGCGCCCGCAAGCTGGAGATGTACGGCGAGGACGTCCTCGCCACCGTCGGCGGCTGACCGGTCACCGGCCGTGCCCACCGCACGGCCGGACCGGCGCGTCCCACGCCATCGGAGGACGCGCCCGTTAATTGCGTTGCGCCGCTGCGGTGACCTTCCCTACTGTCCTGCCTGCGCCCGACGGACGACCGCGGGCGCGCCAGACCGAGCCCGGCCCGACCGCCGGACTCCGACCCCGGGAGGAGGGGGACCGATGACCGACATGCGCTGCGTCCTCGCCCCCGCCGGGGTCTCCGCCTGGGGCGCCCTCGACGTGCGTCCGGCCCTGACCGGCGCCGTCCCGTCCGCGCGGCCGCGCTACGCCGTGGTCCGGTCGATGACGCCGTTCGACCTGACCGGCACCGCCGTCGCTGCGCCCACCGCTCCGGTCCAGGGGACCGGTCTGCCCACCGGCGGCGAGTTCGGCCCCGGCGTCGGCGGCACCGATGCCCTCCGCACCCACATCAGCAAGCAGCGCCACACCCTCGGGATCCACTCCCCGGGGAGACCGCAGAGCTAGCCGCTCGACCGGTCCTCCTCGAGGCCGCGGAACCCGAACCCCGGGATCCGCGGCCTTCGTCTCTCCTCCGCGGCACCCGGCCCCGACCACCCGGTCGGCGGGCCCCCGCCGGCCGCGCAGACGACGAGTACGAGGAGGAGCGGCAGTGCAGCAGACGATCGACGGCCCGACGTCCCACCGCCGACCCGGGCTCCCCCGGACCGGCGGCACCACCCCGAGGACGCCGCACGTCCCCCTGGCCCCGGCTCCGGTGCGGCGCCCCCTGCCGTGCCGCGGGACCGACGACCCGGACCTGTGGTTCGCCGAGAGCCCCGCGCTGCTCGAGCAGGCCAAGGTCCTGTGCGGGGAGTGCCCGGTCCGCGACGCCTGCCTGGCCGGCGCCCTGGACCGCGGCGAGCCGTGGGGCGTCTGGGGCGGCGAGATCTTCGAGCGGGGTGTGGTCATCCCGCGCAAGCGCCCGCGGGGCCGTCCCCGCAAGGTCGTCGCGGCGTGAGCCGTGACGGCGACAGCCGACAGCGACAGCCATCCGATCGGGCACCGACGCCCGACGAGCACCGAGGACCCGAGATGACCACGTACGAGTACGACCTGGCCACCACGCGGCTGCGCGAGCTGCGCGCCGAGGCCGACGCCGCCGGCCGCGTGCGCCGGCTGCGGGCCGCCCGCCGGTGGGCCCGCCGCGCGGAGTACGCCAGCCGGCGTGCCGCGCGGGCCAGCGCCGCCGTCCGCTGAACGGCGGCGCCCCCTCAGGGGCCCGGCAGCACGCCGAGCCCTCCCGGTCGAGGCCGGGCCCCCGACGCTCCCGGTGCGTCGGGGGCCCGGCCTCTCGTCGTCCCGGGCCCGGTCGGGGACCGTCGGGCCCCGGTCAGGCCTTGAAGCCGGGCAGCCACTCCTCGAGGACGCCGCGGTAGTCGGCGGCGGCGTCGAGCTGGCAGAGCACGCCGATCGAGCCGATCGTCACCCGGTGGATGAGCAGGTAGGCCGGCGGCAGGTTGAGCTGGCGGCCCAGCTTGTTCGCCTCGCTGCGGGGGTCGGCGAGGCGGGCGGCCTGCTCCTGCATCCAGGCCCGGGTGAAGCGGAAGCCCGGGCTCTCGACCGGCTCGAGCATCGGCCGCAGGTAGTCCAGCACGGCCTGGGCGTCGACCTCGATCCCCGGCCGCACGAACCCCTCGGCGCGCAGGTCGGTGAGCACCTCCTCGGCGCGGCCCTCCAGCGCCCAGCGCACCAGGCGGCCGATCGGCTCGGGTAGCCCGTCGGGGAGCCGAGCGGTGGCGCCGAAGTCGATGACCCCGAGGCGGCCGCCGTCGACGAGCCGGAAGTTGCCCGGGTGCGGGTCGGCGTGCAGCAGCCCGGCCCGCTGCGGGGCGGAGAAGTGCAGCACCGCCATGAGGTGGCCGGCGCGGTCGCGCTGCTCGCGGGTGCCCTCGGTGATGACCCGTGACAGCGGCAGCCCCTCCAGCCACTCCGACACGATCACCTTCGGCGCGCTGGCCACCACCCGCGGGACGACGATCTCCGGGTCGCCCGCGTAGGCGGCGGCGAACTGCCGCTGCGCGTCGGCCTCCAGCCCGTAGTCGAGCTCCTCGATCACCCGGGCGCGCAGCTCGGCGATCAGCGGCTTGACGTCCATGCCGGGGAACAGCGCGGCGAACAGCCGGGCGAAGCGGGACAGCTGGTTGAGGTCGGCCATCAGCGCGGTGGCCGCACCCGGGTACTGGATCTTCACGGCGACGTCGCGGCCGTCGCGCCAGGTGGCGCGGTGCACCTGGCCGATGCTGGCGGCCGCGGCCGGCTGGTCGTCGAACTCGCGGAAGCGGGTGCGCCACGTGCCGCCGAGCTGCTGGGCGAGCACCGCGTGCACGGTGCGCACCGGCATCGGCGGTGCCGCCTCCTGGAGCTTGACCAGCGCCTCGCGGTAGGGGGCGGCCACCTCCTCGGGGACGGCGGCCTCGAACACCGACAGCGTCTGGCCGAGCTTCATCGCCCCGCCCTTGAGCTGGCCCAGGACGGCGAACAGCTGCTCGGCGGTGCGCTGCTGCAGCTCCGCGGCGACCGCCTCGGACGACTGCCCCGACAGCCGCTTGCCGATCCCCAGCGTGGCGCGGCCGGCCGCACCCAGGGGGAGCGAGGCCAGCCGCGCGGTGCGCGAGATCGAGCCCCTGGGGATCCCCCGTGCGTCGTCGGTCACCGTGCCATTGTCCCCGACGCGGAGCCCGGGCCGCTGACGGAGCCGCGGTGGGCGTCACCCGGAGGGGCGGACGTCGCCGCACCCGCAGGACGGGTGCGGCGACCAGCGGCGCAGCCGCGGCACGAGCCCCGGGGGCGCCAGCTCGACCGTGCCGGCCAGCGCCGCCGGGCTGCCGCTGCCCTCGAGGTAGGCCAGCGCCGTCTGCGCCGCGGCCAGCGCGGTCGCCCAGCAGAGGAGGGTGGACCCGCCGGGGACGTCGGCGGCGGTGAGCTGGGCGGCGAGCACCGGCCAGTGCGGATCGGCGTCGCGACGGCGCAGGTCGGCGCACCGCAGGCAGCCGGTGACGCCGGGGACCACCAGCGGCCCGACGACGCCGGTCTCGCCGCGGACGGCGGCGACCAGGTGCGCGACGCCGGCGTCCCGCAACCCGGCGACCAGCGGGTCTGAGGCCGCCCACGGCCGGGCGAGGACGACGAGGTCGGGGACGGCGCCCGGCGGCAGCGGGCGCAGGTCGGTGAGCGGGCTGGCGCGGCGGACGGCGTCCGCGGCGGCGAGCGAGCGGGCCCGCCCCTCGTCGGCCGCGGTCAGCCCGCCGGCGACCGCGTCGGCCGCGGTGGCGACGCCGTCGTCGCGGACGTCGACCCGGCCCACGCCGCTGGCCGCCAGCAGCGTCGCCAGGGGGACGCCGACCCGGGTCGCGCCCTCGACGACGACCGTCGCGGCGCGCCGGGCGTGCCAGCGCACCGCGCCGTCGGGGTCCCGCGCGGCGGGCAGCTCCGCGGCGGTGCGGGCCGCCGCGGCCGGGCCGGCATCGGAGGCCAGCAGGTCCGCGGCCTCGAGGTCGACCAGCGTGCCGGTGGCGCGCAGGTGGTCGAGCAGGGCGGCGACCGCGCGGGGGTCGAGACCGTCGCCGGCGGCGTCAGCCAGCACGGTCCGCTGGGGGCGCCGGCCGTCGAGGCCGCGCAGCAGGGCGGTCACCGCGGCCGGGGCGGAGCCGACCAGCACGCCGTCGCGCTCGACCCCACCGACCTGGACGGCGTCGGGGGAGCGGCGCAGCAGCGGCGTGCCCGGGGGCAGCAGGGGGTGGGCGGTGTCGGACACCCGCGCAGGGTGGCAGGACCGGCCCGGCTCCCGCTGCCGTCGTCCACAGGGTCCGGGGACGACGACGGCGGCGCCCGCGGTGCGGGACGCCGCCGTCAGGAGGCAGTGCCTAGGCCTTGCCGAGGATCCGGTTCATCTTGGTGCCGCAGACCGGACAGGTGCCCTGGGCCATCCGGCGGCCGGACTCGCTGACCTTGACCTCGCCGTCGAAGTCCCGCTTCTCCTTGCACTTCACGCAGTAGCCGTTGTAGCTCTCCGCCACGGTGCCTCCTCTTCCAGCTGCTCGGCACCCGTCCGGGCGCCGCCTCCGCGAACGCTACCCGGGCGGTCCCGTCCGACCCGTCCGGCCGGGGAGCCCGTCCCGCCGCGGTGCCCACAGCCTGTGGACAGCGCTGTGGAGACGGTGGGGACCCCGCGGCGTGTCGCTGTGTGCAGCCGGGGGAGGCGCCGGTGTCCACCCGCCCGTCGCCGACCCGTTCCACGCCCGTCACCTGCGCGGACACGCCTGGCGCCGCTGTGGACGGAGCGCGTCGCCGACAGGCTCCGGCTGTCCACCGTCCGTGCGACTCGTACCCGAGCGGGTGGCGCCCCTCCGCGCGTCGCCGGCGGCCGGTGGCTACCGTCCTCCCGTGCCCGGATCGACCCCCGCCCCCTCGCGCGGCCCCCTGTCCACGGACGGGCCGGTCGAGGTGCGCCGCAGCGCGCGCCGCCGTCGGACGGTGACCGCCTACCGCGAGTCGGGGCGGACGATCGTGCTCATCCCGGCGGCGTTCACGCCGGCCGAGGAGCGGCGCTGGGTGGCCCAGATGGTGGCCAAGCTGCAGACCCGGGAGGAGCGCCGCCGCCGCTCCCTGGGCGGCGACGACGAGCTCATGAGCCGCGCCCGCGCACTGTCGGCCGCGCACCTCGACGGCGTGCCGCAGCCGACCAGCGTGCGGTGGGTGGACAACCAGCAGCGTCGCTGGGGCTCGTGCACCCCCGCCGACGGCAGCATCCGGCTGTCGAGCCGGCTGCGGTCGATGCCGGAGTACGTCGTCGACTACGTGCTGGTGCACGAGCTGGCGCACCTGCTCGAGGCCGGCCACGACGCGCGCTTCTGGGCGCTGGTGGCCCGCTACCCGCAGGCCGAGCGGGCCCGCGGCTTCCTCGAGGGCGTCGAGTCGGCCCGGGCCGACGGCGCCCGCGCGGACGACGGCGACCTGGTCGACTGACGCAGGGCCCCTCGCCCCCCGCCACACGCAGGCTCGCGGGGCCCTGCGAGGGGGCCGACCGCCACGCGATCGCGGGAGCCTCCGGCCCCCACTCCTCGCGGGGTGTCCTCAGCGGCTGGCGGAGTCCCCGTCCGGACCCTCGCCGCTGCCACCGTCGCCGCTGCTGCTGCTGCTGCCGCCGTCGTCGTCGGTGTCCTCGGCCGGGTCGGTCAGCGCGCGCAGCTCGTCGTCGAGGCCCTGGCGGGCGACGAAGTCCAGAGGCTCGTCGAGGTCGTCGGAGGTGGGCAGCAGGTCCGGGTGCGACCAGAGCCGGTCGCGGGCCCCGGTGCCGTGCTGCTGCGCCATGGCGCCCCAGACGGTGGCGGCGTCGCGCAGCCGGCGCGGCCGCAGCTGCAGCCCGACCAGCGTGGCGAAGGTCTGCTCGGCCGGGCCGCCCGAGGCGCGGCGGCGGCGCATCGTCTCGGCCAGCGCCCCGTGCCCGGGCAGCCGCTCGCCGGCCGCGGCCGCGACGACGGCGTCGACCCAGCCCTCGACCAGTGCCAGCAGCGTCTCCAGCCGGCGCAGCGCCATCTGCTGCTCCGGCGTCTCCTCCGGCTCGAGCAGCCCGCTGCCCAGCAGCTCCTGCAGCGCCTCGGGGTTGGACGGGTCGAAGCCGCCGCCCATCGAGCCCATCGCGTCGTTGAGCCCGCGCTCGATGGCCTCGCGGTCGATGGTGATGCCGCGGGCGTAGGCGTGGACGGCGTCGTGCAACTGCTGGCGCAGCCACGGCACGTGGGCGAACAGCCGCAGCGACGCGGCCTCGCGCAGCGCGAGGAACAGGCGGACCTCGTCGGCCGGGCGGTCCAGGCCCTCGGCGAACGCCGCGACGTTCTGCGGGACGAGCACCGCCGAGCCGGCCGGGGCCAGCGGCAGGCCGACCTCGGTGCCGGTGAGCACCTCGCCGGCGAGCCGGCCGAGGGCCTGCCCGACCTGGGCGCCGAACATCAGGCCGCCCATCCGCCCCATGATCCCGGCGAGCGGGCCGGCCATGGCCATGGCCTCCTGCGGCAGCGCGGAGGTCATGGCGGCCACGACCTTCTCGGCCAGGGGGTCGATGAGTGCGCCCCAGGCCGGCAGCGTCTGCTCGACCCACTCCACCCGGGACCACGCCAGCGCCCGGTCGGCGCCCGAGGGCAGGTCGGTGACCTGGTCCAGCCACAGGTCGGCCAGGCGCACCGCCTCGGTGACGGCGGCCCGCTCGGCCTCCGACGTCGGCTGGGTGCCGGTGGCCAGGGAGCTGATCGCGCCCTGCCGGGCGAGGTCCCAGTTGACCGGCCCGCCCGACCAGTTCATGAGCTTCTGCAGCTCGGCGAACAGCGGCATCTTGCCCAGGAGCTCCTCCGGGGTGCCGCCCCCGGCACCGCCCGGTCCGCCGAACCCGAACAGGGCGCCGAAGCCGAACGGGTCGCCGGCACCGGGCTGGTCCCGGCGCTCGGGGTCGCGGTCGGGGAGCCCGAATCCGAACGGCACGTCACTCATGCCCCCACGGTAGACGCGTGATCACACCACCGGAGCCCGAGCGCGGGCTCCGGCGTCCGCTCTCGGCGGACGCTGCCAGCCCGAGGTTCTACGCTGGCCGGTCGTGACCCGTCGGATCGCCGTCCTCGCCGTCGGTGTGGTGCTGCTGCTGGTCGCCGGCGTCCTCGGCGCGGCCCTGCCGGTGCCCTACGTCGCCCAGGTGCCCGGCCCGACCTTCAACACCCTCGGCGACATCGACGGCGACCCGGTCATCTCCGTCCGCGGCCGCGACCGCAACGACGTCACCGGCAACCTCAACCTCACCACCGTCGGCGTCGGCCGGGCGGGCCTGAGTCTGGTCGAGGCTGTCCGCGGCTGGTTCGACGACGAGATCAGCGTCGTGCCCGAGGAGTCGGTGTACCCGCCGGACCAGACCGAGGACGAGATCGAGCAGGCCAACCGGCAGGCCTTCCTCACCTCCGAGGAGTCCGCCGAGGCCGCGGCGCTCGGCCACCTCGGGTACCCGGTGAAGGTCGTCGTCCGGGGACTCTCCGGCGACGACTCCCCGTCGGACGGGCTGCTCGAGGAGGGCGACGCGATCGAGGCCGTCGACGGGCGGCCGACGCCGGACTCCGACGCGCTGGCCGCCGTCCTCGCCGCCATCCCGGCCGGCACGACCGTGGAGGTCGCCTACACCCGGCTCGGCCGGCCGGGCACGGCCACGGTCACCACGGGCGGGTCCTCCGACCGCGAGGGTTCGGTGCTCGGCGTGGTGGTGGGCGAGCAGCCCTCGGCGCCGTTCGACGTCGACATCGACGTCGCCGACGTCGGCGGCCCGTCGGCGGGCCTGATGCTCACCCTCGGCATCCTCGACCTGGTCGGCGACACCGACCTCACCGAGGGCGCGGTGGTGGCCGGCAGCGGCACGATCGACGCCCAGGGGACCGTCGGCCCGATCGGCGGCATCCAGCTGAAGATGGTCGCCGCCCAGGAGATCGGCGCCGAGCTGTTCCTCGTCCCGGCCGACAACTGCCCGGACGCGCTCGGGTCCCCGGCCACCGGCCTCACCCTGGCCCGGGTGGCCACCCTCGACGACGCCCTGACCGCCCTCGAGGACGTGCGGGAGGGGCGCACTCCCGCCGGCTGCTGACCGCCACCCGTCCCGGGACGGCCCGCGTGGGGGATGCTGTCGGCCAGCACGGGCTCCCCGGGGAACCCGGTGCCGCGCCGAGCGTTGGTCAGGGGCGACACCGGCCGCTCGTGCGCCAGCCCGGCGCCCGTGCCGACCGGCGCCCCACACGTCCGACCGCACGCGGTCGCCACACCGCGACGGCGCCCCCCGGGGCCCGCCGCACCTGCAACTGAAGGAGACCGCTCGTGGCCATGCGGCCCCCCGTGTCCGTGCCGACGCTGTCGCGGCGCGCGAAGGTGGTCATCGGGTCCATCGCCGTGCTGCTGGTGCTGTTCACGGCCATCGGGACGTTGACCAACGTCTACGTCGACTACCTCTGGTTCGACGAGACCGGGTACACCGAGGTCTTCTGGACCGAGCTCCAGACCCGGGCCCTGCTGTTCGCCGTGGCCGGCGTGGCCACCGGCGGGCTCACCGCGCTGGCGGTCTACCTGGCCTACCGGTTCCGCCCGGCGTTCCGGCCGATGTCGCTGGAGCAGCAGAACCTGGAGCGCTACCGGCAGTCGCTCGAGCCCCGCCGCACCCTGGTGCTGTCGGCGGTCGCGGTCGTCGTCGGCCTGTTCGCCGGGTTCACCGCGCAGGGCAGCTGGGAGACCTGGCTGACCTTCCGCAACTCGACGCCGTTCGGCGACGTCGATCCGCAGTTCGGCCTCGACCTGTCGTTCTTCGTCTTCGAGTACCCCTTCTACCGGCTGCTGCTGAGCTTCGGCTTCGCCATCGTGCTGCTTGCGCTGATCGGTTCGCTGCTCACCCACTACGTGTTCGGTGGCCTGCGGCTGCAGACGCCGGGGCAGAAGCTCACCGGCGCGGCGATGGTGCAGCTGTCGGTGCTGCTCGGCCTGTTCGTGGCGCTCAAGGCGGTCGCCTACTGGTTCGACCGCTACGGGCTGGTCTACTCCGACCGAGGCGAGCTGTTCAGCGGCGCGAGCTACACCGACGTCAACGCGCTGCTGCCGGCCAAGACGATCCTGGTGTTCGCGGCGGCGTTCTGCGCCGTCGCGTTCTTCGCCAACGTGGTCGTCCGCAACTTCCGGCTGCCGGCCGCCGCGCTGGTCCTGCTGCTGCTGTCCAGCCTGGTGATCGGCGTGGCCTACCCGGCGATCGTGCAGCAGTTCGTCGTCCGCCCGAGCGCCAACGAGCGCGAGGCCGACTACATCGAGCGGGCGATCGCCTCCACCCGCGAGGCCTACGACCTCACCGAGGTCGAGTACACGGACTTCGCCCAGGAGAACACCGGGGAGGACGTCGACACCGACGCCGCGCTGGCCGAGCTGCGCGACGACGACGCGACGATCCCGAACGCCCGCCTGCTCGACCCGAACGTGCTGGCCGGGACGTTCACCGCGCGCCAGCAGATCCGCAACGTGTACGGCTTCCCCGAGAAGCTCGACATCGACCGGTACACGATCGACGGCGAGACCCGCGACTACGTCGTCGCCGTCCGCGAGCTCGACAGCGGCAGCCTGTCGGAGAACCAGGACACCTGGATCAACCGGCACACCGTCTACACGCACGGCAACGGGTTCGTCGCCGCGCCGGCCAACCAGGTGGTCACCGGGCAGGAGGGCGGCGAGCCGAACTTCACCAGCCGCGACCTGCCCACCACCGGTGACATCGAGGTCGAGCAGGGCCGGATCTACTACGGCGAGCTGATCGACGACTACTCCGTCGTCGGGGCGCCCGAGGGAGCCGACGCCCGCGAGTTCGACCGGCCCGAGGACGGCTCCGAGGGCGAGGTCAACAACACCTACGACGGCGAGGGCGGCGTCGCGATCGGCAGCTTCTTCCGGCAGCTGACGTTCGCCATCTACTACCGCGAGCGCAACTTCCTGCTCTCCGGTGCGGTCAACGACGCCTCGAAGGTGCTCTACGTCCGCGATCCGCGCGAGCGGGTGGAGAAGGCCGCGCCGTTCCTCACCGTCGACGGCGACCCCTACCCGGCGGTGATCGACGGCCGCGTGCAGTGGATCCTCGACGGCTACACGACGTCGGACGCCTACCCGTACTCCGAGCGGATGGAGCTCGGCGAGGCGGCGCAGGACGCGCTCACCGGCCAGGGGACCGCGGCGCTGCCGAACGAGCAGTTCAACTACATCCGCAACTCGGTCAAGGCCACCGTGGACGCCTACGACGGCACCGTCCGGCTCTACGAGTGGGACGAGGACGACCCGGTGCTGAAGGCCTACATGGCCGCGTTCCCGGGCGTGATCGAGGAGCGGTCGGAGATGAGCGACGAGCTCATCAGCCACGTCCGCTACCCGGAGGACCTGTTCAAGCTGCAGCGGGACGTCCTCACCCGCTACCACGTGAGCGACCCGGGCGACTTCTACAGCCAGAACGACCGCTGGGCGGTGCCGGCCGACCCGACGCAGGACACGCAGACCGAGGAGGCGCAGCCGCCGTACTACATCCTCGCCGCGCGACCGGGCGAGCCGGACGCGACGTTCCAGCTGACCAGCGCGCTGAACGCCTTCCGCAGGCAGAACCTCTCGGCGTTCATCTCCGCCTCCAGCGACCCGGACACCTACGGCTCGATCCAGGTGCTCCGGCTGCCCGGCAACACGCCCTTCCGCGGGCCCCAGCAGGTGCAGCAGTCGTTCAACACCAACGACGAGGTCGCCCGGGACCTGACGCTGTTCAACAGCGAGGACTCGCAGGCGGTGTTCGGGAACCTGCTGACGCTGCCCATCGGGGAGAACGGCCTGCTCTACGTGCAGCCGCTGTACGTGGAGGGGACCGGGCAGAACTCGTTCCCGCTGCTGCGCAAGGTGCTGGTCAACTACGGCGGACGGGTCGGCTACGCCGACACCCTCTCCGACGCGCTGGACCAGGTCTTCGGGGCCGGGGCGGGGGACACCGCGACCGACTCCGACGACGCCGGGACCACCCCGGACACCGAGGAGCCGACGCCGGCCGAGCCGACCACGCCCGCGGAGCCGACCACGCCGGCCGAGCCGACGACGCCGCCGGCCGACGGGTCGGACACGGCGCTGGACCAGGCGGTCGCCGACCTCGACGCGGCGCTGCAGCGGCTGGCCGAGGCCCAGCGCAGCGGCGACTTCGCCGCGCAGGGCCAGGCGCTGGCCGACCTGCAGCGGGCGGTCGAGGCCTACGAGGCGGCCCAGGGCGCGGCCGCGGCGCCGGCCACGCCGACCGGCTGAGCCGCGCGGGCGGGGGTGTGCCGACCCGGTGCACCCCCGCCCCGCGACCGGGTGTAGGGTGGTCTCACCGACGCGGGGTGGAGCAGCTCGGTAGCTCGCTGGGCTCATAACCCAGAGGTCGCAGGTTCGAATCCTGCCCCCGCTACCAGACGACAGGGGCCCTCACAGTGACTGTGAGGGCCCCTGTCGCATGTGCATGCACCTCACCGCGGGCGCACCGGGGATGCTCGCAACACGGGGGCGGGGTCCCGCCCCCGTCCGCCGGAGGTCGGGCAGCATGCGTGGCCGTGGCAGCACAGCCTGACGACGCAGGGCCGGCGCGGGTCTTCCTGGTCGACGACCACAAGGTGGTCCGCACCGGGCTGGCGGCCTACCTGGCGACCGAGCCGGGATGACGGTGGTCGGCGAGGCCGACGACGGCAGGCGGGCGCTCGATGCACTGGCCGTCCTGGAGGGCGCCGGGGAGCGGACGACTGGCTCCACGGGCACCCGTCCGCCGCCTACCGCGACGCCGCCGACGCCGTCCTGGCCGCCTGGCGGGCCCCGGGCCCCGGGCGCCGTGGCGCGAACGCTGACGATCTCCCTCGGCCCGGTGCCGGCGCCGCTGGGCGCGGTCATCGAGCTGACCGAGGTCGTCGTCCACGGACTCGACCTCGCCGTCGCCACCGACCGTCTCGAACAGATCGACCAGGCGCGGGCCGAGTGGCTGCTCGCGTTGATGGAGGGCATGGGGTTCGATGCGTTCCGGTTGCCCGGGGTGTTCGGACCTGCGGTGCCCGTACCCGCTGCTGCCCCGGTGCACCTGCGGCTGCTGGGCTTCCTCGGCCGTGGCCTCCCGGCCGCAGAGCCGCTGCCGGCCTGAGCGATCCGTGGCCGTCGGCCCCGACCACCGGAGGGAAGCGGAGGCGAGCCACGTGGCCGGGTCCACCACCGGGAGCCGTCGTCGCCGGCTGCGGACCCGGACGGGGCCGGTGAGCTGCGTCGACAGCGGCTCTGGCGCGCCCGCCGTCGTGTTCATCGGCGGGGCCGGCGGTCCGGCGATCACCTGGGGACCGGTCCGCGCGCGGGTGGCCGCGTCCACCCGCGCGCTCGCCCTCGCCTCCCGCACGTCGACGGCGCTGGCCACCGCCTCCGTCGGGGCGTTCCCCAACTGCTGGCCCGGCTGCCCTCCGTGCCGCTGGGAGCGGTCGACCGACTGCCTCAGCCGTACCGCGCCCAGGCCCGTCGGCTCGGTGCGCGCCACGGCAGCCTCCACACGGCAGCGGCCGAGTTCGCCGGCATGGAGGCCGCCCGACTCGAGGACCTGGCGCAGGGCTCGCAACGGGCACTCGCGGCGCTCCCGGGCCACGGCCGGCTCCTCCTGGCCGACACCGGGCGCGACGCCCACGCCGACGCGCCCGACACGGTCGCCGGCGCCGTGCTGGACGTCGTCGCCGAGGTCAGAGGCCGATCCGGCGGCCCGGTCCCAGCGCGAGCAGTTCACGATCCGCCAACGCGTCTCCGCCGAACGAGCGGCACCGCCCCGGCCCAGCACCGCCTGCCCGAGCGGTCGTCGCTCATGTTGCTGGAGCCGGGTCAGCACGCCCGGAACCGCGTAGCCGCAGCCGAGGCGGTCACTGCGGTGGGGGACCAGCGTTCGGTCGGAGCGACGTGGGCCGGAGGAGGGAGGTCACTGCCTCGGCGACGGCGTCGGGATGGGCCATGTGGATGTTGTGCCGGCGGTCGTCGAAGACGCGGTGGATGCTGCACGTGGATCGGGTGGCCAGTTCGCGGTGCATCGCCACCCACTCCTCGCCCCACGCGCGGCTGGTCAGCACCACGAGCGGCAGGTCGCCGAACTGGGGCCGTCCCACACCGGCGGTGCGCCGCCGCGCCTCGCGGGCGCAGGACAGGACTGAGCGCAGTTCCGCTCCGGCCGCACCCCGGAGGCCGAAGCTGCGGGCGACCGAGGCGACCCACTCGCGGCGCTGGCCGGCGCTGAGCCGGGCCTCGAACGTGCGTTGCTCCGGGTAGAGGGGCAACGCCCGCAGGCGCAGGAGTGCCCGCACCACGCCGAACGGCGCGAGGCCCCGCAGCAGGTGGGCGAGCACGCCGGAGACGGCGAAGCCGACCTGCACCGCGCGGTCGTCCGCGATCTGCTCCGGGGTGGCGTCGACCTGCACGAGGCCGGCCAGCCGGTCGGGGTGCTGCTGCGCGTGCAGGCGTGCGATCAGGCCCCCGAGGGAGTGCCCGACCAGCACGTAGGGGCCCTCGGGCAGGCAGGCGTCGAGCACGGCCTGCAGCTCGTCGAGGTAGCCCTGCACGGTCGGAGCCGGGCCAGGTCGGCCGCGGCCCAGGCCGGCCCGGTCGTAGGTGATCACGCGGGTGTGGTTCGCCAGCAGGTCGGCGGCCGGTGTCCACGATGCCTGGCAGTCCCCGGCCCCGGTGACGATGACCGCGGCCGCCGAGGCCGGCGTGGGACGGGTACCGCGGACGGTGACCGCCACCATGTGACTGCCGACGTCGACGCAGCGGTGAACTGTCTCGGGGAGGGTGCCCTGATCGGCGGGCGCGGCCGGCCCCACCGCTCCCTGCAGCGTGGCCGACGCGGTCCTCACCGGTCCTGCTCCGGACCTGCGGTGCTGCGGGCGATCTCCACCGTGTGGAAGCCGGGAGTGGGGGAGAGGTCGGCCATCCGGGCGGCGAGCGCGGCGAACTCGGGGCCGGCGACGGCGGACCGCCAGGTCTCGACCGAGGCGAGTTCGGCCACGTGGACGTGGCGGGAGCGGGCCTGCGGTCCGAGCGCCTCGTGCAGGCGGGTGGTGCGGTAGCCGCCCCTGCTGCGGAGCAGGTCGTCGGCCTGCCGCCACGGCTGCAGGAAGCGCTCGTCTCGCTCGGGGGTGACCTCGAAGCAGTTGATCAGGGTCCCGGGGCTCATGGGGTCCTCCTCGAGTGCCGCGGTCAGATCAGGCGCCGGGGGCCGGTTGGGGCCGGGTCTGCGAGCGGGCGGAGCGGGCGACGAGGTAGCCGACCGCGGCCGCCCAGGCGAGCAGGAGCAGCAGGGAGATCTCGAGCACCGGCACCAGGGCGTCGACGCCGACCAGCGCCGCGCTGCCCACCAGCAGCAGCAGAACCAGGACGGCCGCGGTGACCTGCAGCCAGCGGGCCGCGGCGCCGGCTCGAGCGGCGGCGGTGGTCGCGACCGCGGCGAAGGCGGCGAGCAGGGCGATCTTGAGCACGTCGACGAAGTCGATGGCGAGCAGCAGCGTGCGGCTGGTCGTGGCGGCGTGCTCGCCGACGACCGCGGTGACGGCGAGGGCGAACTGCAGGAGGGACAGCGCTGCGGCGGTGATGCCGATGCCGACCACGGCCCGGCGCAGCCCGCCGCGGACGCCGGTGACCCGGGCGAGCCCGATCGTGAGTCCGGCGAGGGCGAGGCCGGCGGTGCCGTGCACGAGCAGCGCGGACGACACGACGGCCGGTCCGGAATCGGCGTAGAAGCCGGCGATCTCCGCAGGTGGCGCGTCGCGCTCCGGCGCGGCCGGCGCCAGCAGCAGACCGGCGATCCAGGACAGCACGTAGGCGGCAGCGGCGACCGCGGGGGCGTTGGGCGAGCGCACGGCGACGGGGACGGGGACGGTGGTGGACACGGCGGATCTCCTCCGGGACGGGATGGTCACTGGTTCCAGACGGCGAGCAGTGCGGCGTTGCCGACGGCGAGCGCGGCCACCGCAGCGGTGGCGGGCAGGCGGGCACCGAGCCGCCGCAGGGCGGTGAGGCCGAGGGCGAGGGCGCCCAGCTGGGCGGCCACCCGTACCGGCTGCGGCACGGACCCGCCGTGCACGAGCAGCACCCAGCCGACCGCCACGGCACCGGGGACCAGCACGACGGCGGCCAGCCGGGCGGCGGGCGACCGGGCGCCTCGCCAGGCGGCGACGGCGACGACGGCCAGCAGTCCCAGCTCCAGTCCGAAGCGGACGGCGAGGTTGAGGTCCTGCGCTGCGGTGAGCATGCGGAAACGGTGCCGCCGCCGGGCCGTCGGATCGTCGGCGCGCGGGTTGGTCTCCGGCGTCCACCCGTGGGTGGAGACTGTCGCCCGTGCACGGGCAGCGGCGGTGGGTCCTCCCGGTGGGGCTCGCCGTCGTCGCGCTGGTGGTGGTCGCCAACGCCGGCAGCAGCGTCGGGCTCGGGACCTCCGGCGACGCGCTGGTCGTCACGTTGTCGGTGGCGGTCTACGCCGCGGCGGCCCTGGTCTTCCTGCTCTGGTTCGACGCGCCGGTCCGGACCACCGTGGTGCTGCTGCTGGTGATGGCCGTGGCCTCGGCCGCCGCCCGGCACGGCGACCCGACCGGCACCGGCGGCATCGGGCTCTACCTGGGCGTGGCCTACGCGCCGCTGCGGCTGCCGCGCCGAACGGCCGCGACGGTCGCCGCGGTCAGCGTGGTCCTCTTCGACGTCGTGCTGGCGTTGGAGGCGCCGAACGCCGGGGTCTTCATCACCGTGGTGACCGGCGGTGCGGCGCTGTTCTTCCTGTTCGGCCTGCTGCTGCGCAGCGAGCAGGAGCAGCGCGCGCGGGCCGATCAGCTGGTCGTGCAGCTCGAGCGCAGCCGGGAGGCGGAGAAGGCCTCCGCAGCGCTGGCCGAGCGCACCCGCATCTCGCGGGAGATGCACGACGTCCTCGCGCACACGCTGTCCGCGCTGGTCCTGCAGCTGGAGGCCCTCGCCGTCCGGGCCGAGCGCGCGGCCGACCCGCTGGCCGGCGGCCTGGCCCGCGCGCACCAGCTGGCGCGCGGCGGGCTGGTCGAGGCCCGGCGGGCGGTGTCCACGCTGCGAGGGGGCGTCGTGCCCGGACCCGACGCGCTGGCGGAGCTGCTCGCGCAGCACCAGGCGGCCACCGGGACGCCGTGCGCGCTCGACGTCCGCGGCGAACCGGTGCCGCTGGCTCCCGAGGCGTCCCTCGCCGTCTACCGCACCGTGCAGGAGGCGCTGACCAACGCCCGCAAGCACGCGGCCGGCGCGCCGGTGCGCGTCCGGCTGGACTGGCGGCCCGACGGCGTGGTGGTCGAGGTCCACGACGGCGGCGGCCGCGAGCGGGCCGCGCTGCACGGGACCGGCGGCGGGCACGGCCTGTCCGGCCTGGCCGAGCGCGCGGCCCTGCTCGGCGGGCGGCTGCACGCCGGGCCGGTCGACGGCGGGTTCCACGTCCACCTCGAGGTCCCGGCGTGATCCGCGTCCTGGTCGTCGACGACCAGCGCCTGGTGCGCGAGGGGCTGACGGCGCTGCTCGAGCTGGTCGAGGACCTCGAGCTCGTCGGCGTCGCCGAGCACGGCGCGCAAGCGCTCGACCAGGTCGCCGAACAGCAGCCCGACGTCGTCCTGATGGACCTGCGGATGCCGGTGATGGACGGGGTCGAGGCCACCCGCCGGATCCGCCGGGACCACCCCGACGTCGAGGTCGTGGTGCTCACCACGCACGCCGACGACGACTCCGTTCTCGCCGCCCTCCGCGCCGGCGCCCGCGGCTACCTGACGAAGGACGCCGGGATGGCCGAGATCACCCGCGCCGTCGCCGCTGCCGATGCCGGGCAGGCGCTGCTGGACCCGCAGGTGCAGGCCCGGTTGCTGCAGGGCCTCGCCGGCGAACGCCGTCCCGGCGGCCCGCTCACCGACCGGGAGACCGAGGTGCTGGCGCTCATCGCCGGCGGGCTCTCCAACACGGAGATCGCAGCGCGGCTGGTGGTCTCCGAGGCGACGGTCAAGACGCACATCAACCGGGTCTTCGCCAAGACCGGTGCGCGCGACCGCGCCCAGGCAGTCCGATGGGCCTACCGGCACGGAGTCGCCCAGCCGTAGCCGGGGGCCGCAGCCGCACCGCCACACGACGCGACGGGGCGGCGAGGCAGGTGGACGTGCCGCCGCACCGGCGAGATCGCACTGTCCGCCAGCGGTGTCGTGGTCACCACCGCGTCCCGGCGTTCCAGGACGGCGGGTCGGGAGCCGGACCACGCCATGGGTGTGCAGCTGCGTGGGCAGGTGCTGGTGACCTGCGGGAACGGCCGAGGCGCTACAGCGAGAGCGGTGGTCCGGCCGGTCCCCCCGCTACTCCGAACGGCACCGGCCCCCACCGCCCAGCGGTGGGGGCCGGTGCCGTTCCGTCCCCCGGGGTGCCCGGGGTCAGACGGTCTCGGGTACCCGGAGATGGGCGAGGACGAGGTCCATCTCGGCGACGTCGAGGATGTCGATGCCCATGGTGTCGACGGCCCGTTCCCGGAGCATGCGCGCCTGGTCCCGCGTCCCCTCGAGGTGCGCGCGGTCCTCGAAGACGACCGTGCCGACGGCGCGGGCGCTGTCCCGGTCGACGAGCAGGCTCATGCTGCAGAAGCCGGGCAGCTCCTGGAGGCGCGGCATCAGGGTGGAGCGGTACATCTCGAGGATCTGGTCGACCCGGGCCGGGTCGCCGCGGCTCCAGGTGAGCCGCGCGCAGGCGCCGTCCGCGGCGGTGTGCTCCCGGTGCAGGACGGCGATCTCCCACTCCTGCACCTCGGGGTCCTCACCCGTCCCGAAGCGCTCCACCAGGTGCTCGCGCAGCGGGTGCACGCGCTGGGCGCTGGCCCGCATCGCCTCCCGGTCCTCCCACGCCGACGTCGCGATGCACCGGCCGGACTCCCGGTCGCACATCATCGACAGGCCGACGCAGCCGTCCATGTCCTGCAGGGCCGGCCACACCTCGTCGCGCACGTACGCGATCGCGTCGTCGAGCGAACCGGGGTTGGCGCGGATGGTGGTGGATCGGGCGTACATGCCGCCCCCCTCTCGGACCGGCGGCGGTGCCCCTGCGGCATCGCCGCGCGGTCGAGCGTCCTCCCGCGCCCGGCGCCGGACAAGGTCCCCGGCGCCGCGCGGGACCCGGTCCTCCGGCGGAGGACCGGGTCCCGGTGCCTCAGGTGTTGTCCGACCGGCCGGTCAGCGCGTCGCGGAGCCGGTCCACCATCCCGACGCCCGGTCCCACGGTCTTGTGGAACAGCGCGCTGTGCGGCGACGACGGGTGCGGCCGGGTGGGCGCGGCCTTCTTCGCCGCCTCCACCTTCCGGCCGATCTCCACGAGCTGGTCCGGGCTCAACCGGGCGCGCAGCTGGGGGAACTGCTCGGTCTCCTCGTCGGTGACGTGGTGGCGCAGCACCTGCTCGAGGCGGCTGAGGGTCTCGAGGAACCGGGGGTCGGCGGAGTCGACGTCCTCGAGCTCCTTCATCACCTCCACCAGCTGCTGGTGCTCCTGGATGTCGTCCTGCACCGCCGCCTCGCCGTCGGGCAGGTGCTCGCGCATGGCCGGGTAGACGAACATCTCCTCGGCGACCGAGTGCCGCATCAGCTCGGCGATCACGGTGTCGGCCATGTCCCGCCGCTCGGCGGGATCGGCGGCCGGGATGCGGCCGACGAGGTCGAGGACCTCGTGGTGGTCGGTGGTCAGGATCTCGACGACGTCCTGGTTGCTCGTACTCGCGGTCATCGGGCTGCCTCCGGGCCGGAACGGTGCCGGGCGGCTGCTCACCCGGCACCGCGGTCCTACCCGGGTGGCGCTGCCCACACCCCCCGCACCGGGCCCGGGGAGGCGTGTACAGTGGGTCCTACCGACGCGGGGTGGAGCAGCTCGGTAGCTCGCTGGGCTCATAACCCAGAGGTCACAGGTTCGAATCCTGTCCCCGCTACCACGGCACGAGGGCCCCGGAGCAGACGCTCCGGGGCCCTCGTCGCATCCCGGGGTGGTCGACGGGAACAGGGCGGGCGCCGGCCCGGTTGCGGAACGGCATGGAGCCGACCGTGCAGGACGCCCCCGAGTCCGAGCGTTACGAGATCCGCGACGGCGACCGCCTCCTGGGGCTGGCCGCGTACTCCCGGCGGGGTGCGCGGGTGGTCTTCACCCACACCGAGATCGACCCCGACGCCGAGGGGTCCGGGCTGGGCGGCAGGCTCGTCCGGGCGGCCCTGGACGACGTCCGGTCGCGCGGGGAGACGGTGGTGCCGCGCTGCTCGTTCGTCCGCGGCTGGATCGAGCGCCACCCCGAGTACGGCGACCTGGTCGACCGCGGCGACGCCTGACCCGCGGGCGGCCGGGCGCGGGCCCGTACGCGGGTGTGTTGCCCGTCACACGGCGTCCTCTCTAGGTTGACGGTCACTGCTGACCGCTCGACGAGGAGGTCGCCCGTGAGCGTCGAGGCCCCGATCCCGCAGACAGAGTCCGGTGCGGAGGTCGCCGACCCCACCGACGTCGACCCCACCGACGTCGACCCCACCGACGTCGACCCCACCGACGTCGACCTCGGCGACGTCGACCTGTCCGACCGGGACTGGTGGACCCGCCCGCCGGCCGAGCGGCACGCGGCCCTGGACCGGCTCCGCCGGGAGCGGCCCTTCGCGTTCTTCGCCGAGCCCGACCTGCCCGGCATCCCGGCCGGCCCGGGTTACCACGCCGTCACCCGCTACGCCGACCTCGAGGCGATCAGCTCCCAGCCGGCGGTGTTCTGCTCGGGGCAGGGCGCCGTGTCGATGCAGGACGTCCCGGCCGAGCTGCACGAGTTCTACGGCTCGCTGATCAGCATGGACGACCCGCGGCACGCCAAGATCCGCCGGATCGTCTCGAAGACGTTCACGCCGCGGATGCTCGAGCGGACCCTGGACTCGGTGCGCGCCGTCGTCGACGACGTCCTGGCGCGGGCCCGGGTGACGGCTGCGGCCCACGACGGCGTCATCGACGTCGTCGCCGACATCGCCGCTCCGATCCCGCTGCGGGTCATCTGCGACATGATGGGCGTCCCCGAGGCCGACCGGGCGGCCGTGCTGGCCAACTC
This sequence comes from Geodermatophilus sp. SYSU D00663, assembly GCF_054050655.1. Taxonomy (NCBI): domain Bacteria; kingdom Bacillati; phylum Actinomycetota; class Actinomycetes; order Geodermatophilales; family Geodermatophilaceae; genus Geodermatophilus; species Geodermatophilus sp. SYSU D00663. The sequence goes on from NZ_JBJGZT010000025.1 coordinate 50,232, forward strand.
GAACGTCATCCTCTCCGGCGGCGACCCCGAGCTCATCGAGAACGACGACCCGCTGACCGCCTTCCTCACCGCCGGCGCGGAGATGGCCGCGCTGATGGAGCGGCTGGCCGCCGAGCGCGTCGCCGGGCCCCGGGACGACCTCACCACCGCGCTGGTCACCACCGAGGTGGACGGCGAGAGGCTGTCCCACCAGGAGATCGCCTCGTTCTTCATCCTGCTGCTGGTGGCCGGCAACGAGACCACCCGCAACGCCATCTCCCAGGGCCTGCTGGCGCTGTCGGAGTGGCCGGAGGAGCGGGCGCGGTGGGCCGCCGACCCGTCACTGGACCGCACCGCCGTCGAGGAGGTCGTGCGCTGGGTCAGCCCGGTCACCTGGATGCGCCGCACCGCCACCCGGGACGGCGAGATCGGCGGCCTCCGGTTCACCGCCGGGGAGAAGTTCCTGCTGTTCTACGCGGCGGCCAACCGCGACCCCGAGGTCTTCGCCGACCCGCAGCGCTTCGACGTCGGCCGCGACCCCAACCCGCACGTCGGGTTCGGCTCGAAGGGCCCGCACTTCTGCCTCGGCGCGCACCTGGCCCGCCGCGAGCTGCAGGTGACCTTCCGGGCGCTGTTCGACCAGCTGCCCGACCTCGAGGTCACCGGCCCGCCCGACCGGCTGGCGTCCTCGTTCGTCAACGGCCTCAAGCGGCTGCCGGCCCGCCTCGGCGGGACCCGCTGATGCGGGTCACCGCCGACCGCGAGCTGTGCGTGGGCTCGGGGCAGTGCGAGCTGCTCGCCCCGGACGTCTTCGAGGTCGACGACGACGGCGCGGTGCGGGTGCTGCAGGAGACGCCGGACGACGGGGACGCCGCGCGGGACGCCGTGCAGCAGTGCCCGACCGGGGCGCTGTCGATCGCCGGCTGAACGCCCTCAGGCGGAGAGCGCGGTCCCGGCGCCCGGCGCGGTGAGGTCCGCGGCCAGCCGGTCGAGCGGGACGTCGAGCGTCCGGGCTAGGGCGGCGACGGTGAAGAACGCCGGGGTGGGCACCCGCCCGGACTCGATCTTCCGCAGCGCCTCGAGGCTCACCCCGGAGGCGGCGGAGACCTCGGCGGGGGAGCGGTCGCCCCGCGCGGCCCGCAGCAACGCGCCCAGCCGGCGGCCGCGCTCGCGCTCCTCGGGGCTCAGCGGCGGTCGCACCATGGCGTGATAGTAATACCGGGATATGAATCCCGGTGCTGCCGGGACACCGATCCCGGGAGGACCCAGATGATCGAGCTGCGCACGCCGGGCGAGCTGGAGGCCATGCGGGCCGCCGGGGCGGTCGTCGCCGACGTGCTCGCCGCCGTCCGCGCCGCGGCCGCCCCCGGTGTCCGGCTGACCCAGCTGGACGGGGTGGCCCGCGACGTCCTGGCCGACGCCGGCGCCGGCTCGCCGTTCCTCGGCTACGCCCCGCACGCGACCACCCCGCCGTTCCCGGGCGTGGTCTGCCTGTCGGTCAACGACGTCGCCCTGCACGGCATCCCGACCACCCGGGAGCTCGAGGACGGCGACCTGCTGAGCGTGGACGCCGGCGCCACCCTGGACGGCTGGGTCGGCGACTCGGCGATCACCTTCCCCGTCGGCACCGCGCGGCCCGAGGACCTCGCGCTCGTGGCGACCGCCGAGCGGGCGCTGGCGGCGGGGATCGCGGCGGCGGTGGTCGGCAACCGGGTGGGCGACGTCTCGGCGGCGATCGGGGCGGTCGGGCGGGCGGGTGGCTGCGGCATCAACACCGACCAGGGCGGGCACGGCGTCGGCCGCACCATGCACGAGGCGCCGCACGTGCCCAACGAGGGCCGCGCCGGCCGCGGCGTGCCGCTGCGCGCCGGGCTGGTGATCGCGATCGAGCCGTGGTTCCTCGCCGGCGGCAGCGACGGCTACCGGGTGGACGCCGACGGCTGGACGCTGCGCAGCGCCGACGGGAGCCGGGCCGCGCACGTCGAGCACACGGTCGCGGTCACCGAGGACGGCCCGAGGATCTTGACCCTTCCGCGCTGACCCGCCCCGCGCTGAGGCCGTCAGGCCAGCGCCTGCTCCAGGTCGGCGAGCAGGTCGTCGACGTCCTCGATGCCCACCGACAGGCGCACCAGGTCGCCCGGCACCTCCAGCGGCGAGCCGGCGGCGCTGGCGTGCGTCATCCGGTGCGGGTGCTCGATCAGCGACTCCACCCCGCCCAGCGACTCGGCCAGCGTGAACAGCCGCGCCCGCTCGCAGACCCGCAGCGCCGCCTCCTCGCCGCCGGCCACCCGGAACGACAGCATCCCGCCGGAGCCGGACATCTGCTTGACCGCGATGTCGTGGCCGGGGTGGTCGGGCAGGCCGGGGTAGAGCACGCGGGACACCGCCGGGTGCCCGGTGAGGTACTCGGCGATCCGGGCGGCGTTGGCCTGGTGCCGCTCCATCCGCACGCCGAGGGTCTTGATCCCGCGCAGCACCAGCCAGTCCGACAGCGGGCCGGACACCGCGCCCATGGCGTTCTGGTGGTAGGCCAGCTGCTCGGCGAGGTCGGCGTCGCGGACGACGAGCGCGCCGCCGACGACGTCGGAGTGCCCGCCGAGGTACTTCGTCGTCGAGTGCACGACGACGTCGGCGCCCAGGGTCAGCGGCCGCTGCAGGTAGGGGCTGGCGAAGGTGTTGTCGACGACGAGCAGCGCGCCGGCCTCGTGCGCCACCTCGGCGGTGAGCGCGATGTCGGCGACGTTGAGCAGCGGGTTGGTCGGCGTCTCGCACCAGATCACGCGGGTGGCGCCGGGCCGGATCGCGGCGCGCAGGGCGTCGGGGTCGTTGAGGTCGACGGGGGTGTGCTCGACGCCCCAGCGCGAGACGACCCTCGAGATCAGCCGGAACGTGCCGCCGTAGGCGTCGCCGCCGAGGACGACGTGGCTGCCGGGCTCGCACACGGTGCGCAGCAGGGTGTCCTCGGCGGCCAGGCCGGAGGCGAACGCCAGGCCGGCGGTGCCCTCCTCGAGGGAGGCCAGCAGCTGCTGCAGGGCGTCGCGCGTGGGGTTGGCGCTGCGGGCGTACTCGTAGCCGTTGCGCAGCCCGCCCACGCCGTCCTGCTTGAAGGTGGTGGCCAGGTGCAGCGGGACGACGACGGCGCCGGTGGCGGGGTCGGGGTCCTGCCCGGCGTGGATCGCGCGGGTGTCGAAGCCGGAGAACCCGGTCACCGGGTCACCCCCGCCAGGTGGCCGAGCACGTCCTGCCGGGTGACCACACCCGCGGGCTTGCCGTCGACGTGCACCACCAGCGCGTCGGCCTCGCCGAACTCCGCCACCGCGGCGCTGACCGGCTCGCCGGAGCCGATGATCGGCAGCGGCGCGGACATGTGCCTCTCCACCCGGTCCGCCAGCGAGGCGCGGCCGGCGAACAGGGCGTCGAGCAGCACCTTCTCGTCCACCGAGCCGACGACCTCGCCGGCGGTCACCGGCGGCTCGGCCCGCACGACCGGCATCTGGCTGACGCCGTACTCGCGCAGGATGTCGATGGCGTCGCGCACCGTCTCGTTCGGGTGGGTGTGCACCAGCACCGGCGTCGCGCCGTCCTTGGCGGCGAGCAGCTCGCCCACCGTCTCGCCGGTGGCGACGTCGAGGAAGCCGTAGTCGGCCATCCACCGGTCGTTGAAGATCTTGTTGAGGTAGCCGCGGCCGCCGTCGGGGAGCAGCACCACCACGACGTCGTCGGGCCCCAGCTCCTCCGCGGCGCGCAGCGCGCCGGCGACGGCCATCCCGCAGGAGCCACCGACCAGCAGCCCCTCCTCGCGGGCCAGCCGGCGGGTCATGCGGAAGGAGTCGGCGTCGGAGACCGGGACGATCCGGTCCGCGACCGAGCGGTCGTAGGCCTCGGGCCAGAAGTCCTCGCCGACGCCCTCGACCAGGTAGGGCCGTCCGGTGCCGCCGGAGTACACCGACCCCTCGGGGTCGACGCCGACCACGCGGACGCGGCCGTCGCTGACCTCCTTGAGGTAGCGACCGATGCCGCTGATCGTGCCGCCGGTGCCGACCCCGGTGACGAAGCAGGTCACCTTCCCCTCGGTCTGCTCCCAGATCTCCGGGCCGGTGGTCTCGTAGTGCGAGCGCGGGTTGGCCGGGTTGGCGTACTGGTCGGGCTTCCAGCCGCCGGGGGTCTCGCGGGCCAGCCGGTCGGAGACGGAGTAGTACGACCGCGGGTCCGACGGGTCGACGGCGGTGGGGCAGACGACGACCTCGGCGCCGTAGGCCCGCAGCACGTTGATCTTGTCCTGGCTGACCTTGTCCGGGCACACGAAGACGCACTCGTAGCCGCGCTGCTGGGCGACCAGCGCCAGCCCGATGCCGGTGTTGCCGCTGGTCGGCTCGACGATCGTCCCTCCGGGCCTCAGCTCCCCGCTGGCCTCGGCGGCGTCGACCATCCGCACGGCGATCCGGTCCTTCACCGACCCGCCGGGGTTGAGGTACTCGACCTTGGCCAGCACCAGCGGCGCGTCCGGGCCGAGGTCGGCGGTGACCCTCGACAGCCGGACCAGCGGGGTGCCGCCGATCAGGTCGACCACGGACTCGGCGTACTGCACGCGGACCTCCTCGTCGGCGCTCCGGGTGGGCGCCGTGTGTCCCATCCCACCACCCCGACGGCTTCCCGGCTGCGCCGCCGTCCCCTCCGCGCCCCGGGCCGGCGGCCGTCGTCGGCGGGTTCCCGCCCGCGTCCGTCCGCCGAGGCGCGTGTCGCCGCCGGCCGGCCCGGGCAGGGCTGCGGCATGACCGCGCCCCTCCCGTCCGCGCCGCTGACCGGCGGCGGCAGCATGCCGCTGCTCGGCTTCGGCACCTGGCAGATGACCGGCAGCACCTGCTACGACGCCGTCCGCACCGCCCTGGACGCCGGCTACCGGCACCTGGACACCGCGACGATGTACCGCAACGAGGCCGAGGTCGGCCGGGCGCTGCGCGACTCCGGCGTCGACCGGGACGAGGTCTTCGTGACCACCAAGCTGCCGCCGCGCGAGGCGGGCCGGGCCGACCGCACGCTGTCGGCGTCGCTGGACGCCCTCGGCCTCGACGCGGTCGACCTGTGGCTGGTGCACTGGCCGCCCGGCGGCTCCGACGAGGGCCTGTGGGAGCGGTTCGTCGCCGCCCGCGAGGACGGGCGGGCCCGGGCGGTCGGGGTCAGCAACTACTCGCTGGACGCGGTGGACCGGCTCGCCCGGGCGACCGGCGTGGCACCGCAGGTGAACCAGGTCAGCTGGGCACCGGCGCTGTACGACCCGGCGGTGGAGGACGGGCACCGGGAGCGCGGCGTCGTCCTCGAGGGGTACAGCCCGTTCAAGAACACCGACCTCGGCGACCCGGTGCTGCGGGAGGTCGCCGACGCGCACGGCGTCACCCCGGCGCAGGTCGTGCTGCGCTGGCACGTCGAGCACGGGTGGTGGTGATCCCGAAGTCGGCCACCCCGGAGCGGATCCGGGCCAACCTGGAGATCGGCGGTTTCGCGCTGTCGGCCGAGGAGGTCGCCCGCGTCGACGGCCTGGCGCGCGGCTGAGAGCTACCCGGCGTCCACGGCTCCGGCGTCCACGGCTCCGGCGTCCGGGGCCGTGGCGACCGGGCGCCGGGGCTCGCCGGCCAGTGCCGGCCGGACGTCGATCAGCGGGGCCACCAGCCCCGTCGTCGGCCGGGTCACCGGGGTCAGGGTGGGGGCCGACGTCCGCCGCCGGGAGCGCAGGGCGGTGAGCAGGTCCAGCGCCGCCAGCACCGAGGCGCCGACGAGCACGTTGCGCAGCCGGCGCTCCCGCTCGCCGCGCCGGTTCTGCAGGGCGACGCCCATGACGGCCAGGTCGACGGCGTCGCCGGCGACGCGGGTCCACGCCCAGCCGGGTCGGCCGGCGAGCAGGCCGGCGGCGTGCGCGAGCTCCCGGGCGCCGACGGCGGTGACCACCGGCAGCGCCACGGGAGAGTCGTCGACGCCGGCGAAGCGGGCGACGGCCGTGGGCGAGGCCAGCATCGAGGTGCCGAGACCGAGGCTGGCCAGGCCGAGCAGCCGGGCCGTGCGGCGGGCGGGGCGCGCGCTCATGGGGTCCTCCCGGGGTCGGTCGCCCGGGCGGCTACCCGGGCGCCCGGCGCGGAAACGGCCGGTGGCGGGGCCGCTCGCGGCGGGACGAGGATGCGGGGCATGACTGCTCCCGCCGGTACCCGCACGCTCGGCCGGAACGGCCTGGTCGTCTCCGCCCTCGGCCTGGGCTGCATGGGCATGAGCCAGATGTACGGCGCCGCCGACCGCGACGAGTCGATCGCGACGGTCCACCGCGCGCTCGACCTCGGCATCACCTTCCTGGACACCTCCGACGTCTACGGCGACGGGCACAACGAGGAGCTGGTCGGCGAGGCGATCCGCGGTCGGCGCGACGAGGTGCAGCTGGCGACGAAGTTCTCGCTGCGGCGCAACGACCGCGGGGGCATGGACATCGACGGCCGGCCGGAGAACGTGCGCGCCTGCGCCGAGGCCAGCCTGCGCCGGCTCGGCGTCGAGGTGATCGACCTGTACTACCAGCACCGGGTGGACCCCCGCGTGCCGATCGAGGACACCGTCGGGGCGATGGCCGAGCTCGTGCAGCGGGGCGAGGTCCGGTACCTCGGCCTGTCGGAGGCGTCGGCCGCGTCGGTCCGCCGGGCGGTGGCCGTGCACCCGATCGCGGCGCTGCAGAGCGAGTGGTCGCTGTGGACCCGGGACCTCGAGACCGAGGTCCTGGGCGTCGCCCGCGCGGCGGGCATCGGCATCGTGCCGTTCAGCCCGCTCGGCCGCGGGTTCCTCACCGGCGCGATCACCAGCCCCGACGACTTCGCCGACGACGACTGGCGGCGCACCCACCCGCGGTTCACCGGGGAGGCGTTCGCGGCGAACCTGCGCCTGGTCGACGCCGTCCGCGCGATGGCCGGGGAGAAGGGCTGCACGCCCGGGCAGCTGGCGCTGGCCTGGGTGCTCGCGCAGGGCCCCGACGTCGTCCCGATCCCCGGCACCAAGCGGCGGTCCTACCTGGAGGAGAACGCCGGCGCGCTCGCCGTGGAGCTGTCGGCCGACGACCTCGCCCGGCTCGGCGAGATCGCCCCGCCCGGGGTCGCCGTCGGCGGCCGGTACGCCGACGCCGGGTACGCCTACGGCGACAGCCCGGAGCGCGCCGCGTGAGCGACCCGGCGTGCGGTGTCGCGCACGGGGCACCGGCCGCCCCCGCGACCGACCGGGTGCTGGTGGCGGTGTTCGCCTCCCCGGTGGCCGAGGTGCTGCTGCGCTGGGGCGCCGAGCTCGGCTTCCGCACCGCGCTGGTCGACCCGGCCGGCGGGGACGGCACCCGCTCGCTGGCCGACCTCGAGGACGCCCTCGACCTCGACCGGGCCGACGTCGTCGTCACCGACCACCACCGCCCCGAGCTCGGTGAGGTGCTGCGCGACGCGCTGGCCCGCCGGGTCCGCTGGGTCGGCGTCATGGGCAACCCGCGGCACCAGGGCCCGCACGTGGCGGCGCTGGCCGCGCTCGGCGTCCCGCCGGAGGAGGTGGCCCGGGTGCACCGGCCGATCGGGCTGGACATCGGCTCCCGCGCGCCGGCGGAGATCGCGCTGAGCACGCTGGCCGGGCTGCTGGCCGACCGCACCGGCCGCTCCGGCGGGTTCGCGCACGGCCCGCGGTGAGCGCCGTCCTGCTCGGCGCCGACCTCGGCACCAGCGGGCTCAAGCTCGTCGCGCTCGGCGAGGACGGCGGCACCGTCGCCGAGACCGAGGCCGGCTACCACGTGGACAGCCCGCGGGAGGGTTGGGCCGAGTGCGCCGTCGGCACCTGGCGGGCGGCGTTCGACGACGCGCTCGCCCGGCTGCTGCCCGCGCTGGGCGGCCGGCCGGTGGCCGGGCTGGGCCTGTCCGGCCAGATGCACGGCACGGTGCTCGTCGACGACGCCGGCGCCGCGCTCGCGCCCGCGGTGCTGTGGCCGGACCGGCGGGCCGCCGCGGAGGTCCGCCGGTGGCGGGCGCTGCCGGCTCCCGACCGCGCCGCGCTGGCCAACCCGCTGGTGCCGGGCATGACCGGCCCGGTGCTGGCCTGGCTGGCGGCGCACCGGCCCGACCTGGTCGACCGCGCCGCGGCCGTCCTGCTGCCCAAGGACGCCCTCCGCGCCACCCTGCTGCCCGGCACCGACCCGCGGGTCACCGACCGCAGCGACGCCTCGGCCACGCTGCTGTGGGACGTCGTCGCCGACGGCTGGTCCGCCGCCGCGCGGGCCGCGGCCGGGGTGCCGCCGGGCCTGCTCCCGGCGGTGCGGCCCTCGGCGGAGGTGGCCGGGACGGCGGTGCTCGGCGGGGCGGAGGTCCCGGTCGTCGTCGGCGGCGGGGACACGCCGCTGGCGCTGCTCGCGGCCGGCACGACCGCCGGGCTGCAGGTCAACCTCGGCACCGGCGCGCAGGTGCTGCGGCCCGGCTGGACGCCCGCACCGGCCGACGACCCGCCGGTGCACGGCTACGCCGACGCCGAGGGCGGCTGGTACGCGATGGCCGCGCTGCAGAACGGCGGCTCGGCGTGGACCTGGGTGGCCGGCGTGCTCGGCGTCCCGCCCGCCGACCTGTTCGACCTGGCCGCGACGTCGCCCCCGGGGGCCGGGGGAGCGGTGTTCCGGCCGTTCCTCACCGGCGAGCGCGGCGGGGTGGCCGGGCCGGAGGACCGTGCCGGCTGGTCGGGCCTGGGCGCCGGCACCACCCGCGCCGACCTCGCCCGGGCCGCCGTCGAGGGGGTGCTGTCGGCCGTCGCCGCGGCGGCCGCGCTGCTCGGGGAGGTGCCCGGGGGCCCCGTCGTCCTGACCGGGGGCGGGGGACGCGCGCCGCTGGTGCGGGAGACCCTCGCCGGCCTGCTGGGCCGGCCGGTGAGGTACCTGCCGCTGCGCAGCGCGTCGGCGGTCGGGGCGGCGCTGCTCGCCGGGCGCGGCACCGGCCTGCCGGTCGAGCCGCGGCGGGCCTGACCGGCCGCATGGAACGGTGCCGGCCCGGGCACCGTTGACCGGGACGGAGGGCCCAGGACGGGCCCCGGCGAGAGGAGGCACGCGAGATGGCGTCGGTGTTCGACAAGGTGGCCCAGTTCGCCCGCAGCCCGAAGGGTCAGCAGACCCTCAAGCAGGTGTCGGCCAAGGCCCAGCAGCTGGCGAAGGACCCCAAGACCAAGGCGCGGATCGACGACGCCCGTCGCCGGTTCACCGGTGGCCGCGGCACCGGCGGCGGCCCGCGCCCCACGGCGTAGCCCCGGACACGGAGGCCCCTCCCCGGGATCGGGGAGGGGCCTCCGTCGTCACCGGGCGGCGGGGTCGGGCAGGCGCAGGTGCGCCAGCGCGGCGTCGTGCAGCACGCCGTTGGTGGCGAGGGCGCTGCCGCCGGCCGGCCCGTCGGCGCCGGTGAGGTCGGTGAACCGCCCGCCGGCCTCGCGCACGATGACGTCGAGCGCGGCGAGGTCCCACAGCGACACCTCGGGCTCGCAGGCGACGTCGACCGCGCCCTCGGCCAGCAGCACGTAGCTCCAGAAGTCGCCGTAGGCGCGGGTGCGCCACACCGACCGCGTGAGGTCGAGGAAGCCGTCGAGCAGGCCGCGCTCCTCCCAGCCGGACAGGCTGGAGTAGGACAGGCTCGCGTCGCCGAGGTCGGTGATGCCGGAGACGTGGCACCGGGTGGCCGACTCCAGCCGCCGCCCGGTCCAGGCCCCGACGTCCTTGGCCGCCCACCAGCGGCGGTTGAGCGCCGGCGCCGAGACCAGGCCGACGACCGCCTCGTCGCCGTCGAACAGCGCGATGAGGGTCGCCCACACCGGCACGCCGCGGACGAAGTTCTTCGTCCCGTCGATCGGGTCGAGCACCCAGCGCCGCGGGCCGTGGCCGGTGACGCCGAACTCCTCGCCGAGCACGGCGTCGCGGGTGCGGGCCCGGGCGAGGGTGATGCGCAGCTGCTCCTCGACGGCGCGGTCGGCGTCGGTGACCGGCGTCAGGTCCGGCTTGGTCTCGACGGCGAGGTCGAGGGCCCGGAACCGCTCCATGCTGATGGAGTCCGCCTGGTCGGCCAGCACGTGCGCCAGGTGCATGTCCCCCGTGAAGTCCCGGCCCGGTGTCATGGGCACCGAACCTAGCGGGCGGTCAGTCGAAGACCGCGGCACTGACGCCGCTGGGCCCCTCGTACTCCCGGTCCGCGATCTTCTGCAGCGCGTCCAGGACCTCCGCGTCGGCGCCCTTGGCGTGCTCGAGGATCTGCTCCTTGCTGGCGGGGTAGTCCAGGCCCTTGAGGGCCTTCTGGAGGTCGATGGGGCTCACCATGCCGGTGCCGCTACCCCCGCCCACGTGCTGCGATGCACGGATACCGTCGAGGGGATGGACGCGGCGACGATCGTGGGGCTCCTGGCCGACCCCACGCGGCTGAAGGTGGTGGCGGCCCTGGCGCTGGGCGCCGGGACGATCGAGGACGTCGCCGCGGCCTCGGGGCTGTCGCTCAAGGACGTCGCGCTCGCCGCCCGCCGGCTCGCCCGGGCCGGGCTGGTCCGCCGCGACGGGCACGTCCTCGAGCTGCTGACCGACCGGTTCGGCGCCGCCGCCCGCGCCGCGGCGGAGGCGGCACCGGCGCCGGAGCCGCTGTCGGACGACCCGGCCGAGTCCGCGGTGCTCGCCGCGTTCATCCGCGACGGCCGGCTGACCACCATCCCGGCGCAGCAGAGCAAGCGGCGCCTGGTGCTCCAGCACGTGGTGCGGGTGTTCGACGTCGGCGTCCGCTATCCCGAGCGCGAGGTCAACGCGCTGCTGGCGGTCTGGCACCCCGACACCGCCGCGCTGCGCCGCTACCTGGTCGACGAGGGGCTGCTCTCCCGCGAGGCCGGCCTCTACTGGCGGACCGGCGGCTGGGTCGACGTCTAGTCCTCCTGCCGACGCTCGTGCTCTGCACACCCCTGTGGGCAGAGCACGACCGTCCGCGGGACAGGTGCCCCGGCCGGGGACCACACTGCCGGGTGTGCCCGACGCCGACGCCTTCCGCGCGCTCGCCCGGTCCTCCCCGGACCGGTGGACGACGCTGCGGTTCACCGAGCGCCGGCGCCGCGGGTGGACGTGGTCCGAGCCGGTCCGCGCCTGGCTGCGCCGGCCGGACCGGCTCCGGGTCGAGGACGCCGCCGGCCGGCTGCTCGGCGTCGTCCGGGAGGCCGGCGCGGGCGAGGACCCGATGTGGCAGGACTACCGCTGGGTGGCCGAGCTGCGGCCGCGGGAGCTCGCCGACGGCGTCGACCCGGACACCGGGGCGCCCGCCGGGCCGGCGCTGACCGTCGACGGCCTGCGCGAGGTCGAGCACGCCGGCCGCCCGGCCTGGGAGGCGCTGGTCGTGCCCACCGACCGGTACGAGCCGCGCTGCGGCTGCTGCCCGCTGCTGCGCAGCCGCCGGGTCGACGAGCTCGAGTGGGGGAGCGTCCCGGAGGGCGTGGAGTACCCGACCGCGCACCTCGTCCGGCTCGACCTGCGGACCGGCGTGTGCGTGTGGGCGGAGGCGCTGGACGGCACCCACGCGGGCGAGACGCACGACCTGCGCATCGAGGCGGTCGACGAGCCGGTGCCCGACGGGCTGTTCGCGCGTCCCGGACGGGGCTAGCCGAGCCGGACGGTCCCGTCGGCGTCGACCGACCAGCCGGGGTTGTGCCCGATCTCCCAGACGACACCGTTGGGGTCGCGCACCAGCGCGTGGAAGACGCCGCCGAAGGCACCCTCCTCGGGCGGGGTGAGCACGGTGCCGCCCGCGGCGGCCATCCGCTCGCACAGCGCGGCGACGGCGTCGCGGTCGCCGACGTTGTGCGCCAGTGTCAGCCCGGACACCTCCGGCCGGGCGGGCCCGGTGCCGAGGTCCCGGGCGAACTGCGCCGTCTCGAAGAAGGCCAGCACCGTGCCCGGCGCGACCTGGAAGAAGACGATCTCGCCGGGCACGTCGAGCAGCGGCGTCCAGCCGAGTCCCTCGACGTAGAACCGTCGCGCGGCGTCGAGGTCGGCGGTGGCCAGCGTGAGGAAGTGGACCCGCTGCTCCACGGAGGCTCCTCTCCTCAGTGACCGGGGCCGAGCTGGCCCACGGCGTCCAGCAGCCGCCGCACGCTGGCCAGCCGCTCGGCGCGGCCGGGCGGGCCGTCGGCCGCCCAGGCGTCCAGCGCGCAGTCGGGGTCGTCGGCGGAGTGCCCGCACCCGGGCGGGCAGTCGACGGCGGCCTCGGCGAGGTCGTCGAAGGCCGCGACGACGTCGTCGGCGGTGACGTGCGCCAGGCCCAGGGAGCGGATGCCGGGGGTGTCGACGATCGTGCCGCCGCCGGGCAGGTCGAACAGCACCGCCGACGACGACGTGTGCCGCCCCTTGCCGATCTTCGTCACCTCGCCGGTGGCCCGGCCGGCCTCGGGCACCAGCCGGTTCACCAGGGTCGACTTGCCCACGCCCGACTGGCCCACGAACACGCTGGTGCGCCCCTCCAGCCGCTCGAGCAGCGGGTCCAGCGGCGTCTCCCTGGACACCGCCACCGCGCCGACGTCCAGCCCGGCGTACCGGTCCAGCAGCGCCTGCGGGCTGGCCAGGTCGGTCTTGGTCAGGCAGAACAGCGGCTCCAGCCCGCCGGCGTAGGCGGCCACCAGGCAGCGGTCGAGGAACCCCAGCGCCGGGTCGGGGTCGGTCACCGACGTGACGACGACGAGCTGCTCGGCGTTGGCCACCACGACCCGCTCGGTGGGGTCGGTGTCGTCGGCGGTGCGCCGCAGCGACGTCGTCCGCTCCTCGATGACGACGATCCGGGCGAGGGCGTCGGGCCGGCCGCTGGTGTCGCCGACCAGCCGCACCCGGTCCCCGACGACGACGCCGTGCCGCCCCAGCTCCCGGGCGCGCATCGCGGTCACCTCGAGCGGGGCGCCGTCGGGACCGGGGATCCGGACGGTCATCCGGCCGCGGTCGACCGCGATCACCAGGCCGGGGACGGCGTCGGCGTGCGCCGGCCGGGTGCGGGTGCGCGGGCGGGAGCCGCGCCGGTTGGGCCGGACCCGGACGTCGTCCTCGTCCGAGCGGCTGTCGTGGCGGCGGCTCAGGAGGCCACCCCCGCGGTCGCGGCGAGCATGCCCGCCCAGCGCTCGCGGAAGTCCGGCAGCGTCTTGGTGACCGCCTCGGGCCCGGAGACCCGCACGCCGTCGACGGCCAGGCCGAGGACGGCGGCGGCGTGCACCATGCGGTGGTCGGCGTAGGAGTCCAGCAGCGCCGCCCGGAGCGGGCCCGGCTCGACCTCCAGGCCGTCGGGCAGCTGGCGCACGCGGGCGCCGACGGCGGTGAGCACCTCGTCGAGGGCCTGGATGCGGTCGGTCTCGTGGCCGCGCAGGTGGGCGATGCCGGTCAGGCGGGAGGGCCCGTCGGCCAGCGCGCACAGCGCGGCGAGCACCGGGGTCAGCTCGCCGACGTCGCCCAGGTCGGCGACCAGCGGGGCGATGCGGCCGGTGCCGGTGACCCGCAGGCCGTCCGGCGTCCGCTCGACCTCGGCGCCCATCGCGCCCAGCAGCGCGTCCAGCTGCGCGCCGGGCTGGGTGGTGGCCGCCGGCCAGTCGGGCACGGTGACCCGCCCGCCGGTGACCAGCGCCGCGGCGAGGAAGGGCGCGGCGTTGGACAGGTCGGGCTCGACGACGCGGTCCAGCGCCGCGAGCGGGCCGGGGGCGACCCGCCAGCCGCGGTCGGTGGCGACGACGTCGGCGCCGTGCTCGCGCAGCGCGGCGACGGTCATCTCCACGTGCGGCATCGACGGCACCCCGCCGGCCAGGGCGAGGTCGATCCCGTCGGTGAACCGGGCGGCGGCCAGCAGCAGCCCCGAGACGATCTGCGAGGACTCGCTCGCGTCGACGGTCACCGCCCCGCCGCGGACCGCGCCGGTGCCGTGCACGGTGAACGGCGCCCGGCCGCGGCCGCCGTCGTCGACCTCGACGCCGAGGTCGCGGAGCGCGGCGATCAGCCCGGCGTTCGGGCGCTCGCGCAGCCGCGGGTCGCCGTCGAGCCGGACCGGGCCGTCGGCGAGGGCGGCCACCGGCGGCAGGAAGCGCAGCACGGTGCCGGCCAGCCCGGCGTCGACCTCCGCCGGGCCGCGCAGCCGCGCGGGGGTGACCAGCCAGTCGGCGCCGTCCTCGGCGATCCCGACGCCGAGCGCGCGCAGGCCGGCGGCCATGAGGTCGGTGTCGCGGGCCCGCAGCGGGCGCACGACGCGGCTCGGGCCGTCGGCGAGCGCCGCGAGGACCAGCGCCCGCGCGGTGATCGACTTGGACCCGGGCAGCGGGACGACCGCGTCCACGGGGGTCGGGCGGTGCGGCGTCGTCCAGACCTGGCTCACGGGGGACCATCCTGCCCGGTCCGGACGACGCCGCTCACGCTCGGCCCGCCCTAGCCGGCCTGCGGCTTCTCGGCCTTCTTGGCCGGCACGGTGCGCAGGAGCCGCCGGTTGGCGAACTCGAACATCGCCAGCTCGGAGAGCTCGCGGCCGTAGCCCGACCGCTTGATCCCGCCGAAGGGCAGCTCGGGGGAGGAGCCGGTGGGCTGGTTGATCCAGACCATCCCGGCCTCGATCCGCTCGGCCACCGCCCGCGCGCGGTCGAGGTCGCTGCTCATCACGGTCGCGCCGAGCCCGTAGACGCTGTCGTTGGCGAGGGCGACGGCCTCGTCGGCGTCCTTGACCCTGTAGACGACGGCGGCTGGCCCGAAGAGCTCCTCGTGGTACGCGCGCATCTCGGGCGTCACGTCGGTCAGCAGGGTCGGCTCGACGAACGCGCCCGGCAGGTCGGGGCGGCCACCACCGGCGAGCACGGTGGCGCCCTTGTCGACGGCGTCCTGGATCTGGGCGTGCAGGTCCTTCGCGGCCTGCTCCGACGACAGCGGCGCCAGCGTCGTGTCCGGGTCCGCCGGGTCGCCGGGGGAGAAGGTGGAGAACGCCTGCCGCAGGCCGGCGACGAACGGCTCGTAGGCGTCCTCGGTGACGATCAGCCGCTTGGCGGCGATGCACGCCTGGCCGGTGTTCTGCATCCGGCCGGTGGTCGCGGCCTTGACCGTGGCGCCGACGTTCTCGGCGTCCAGGACGATGAACGGGTCGCTCCCGCCGAGCTCGAGCACCGACTTCTTCAGGTGCTTGCCGGCCAGGGCGCCCACCGCGCTGCCGGCGCGCTCGCTGCCGGTCAGGGTCACGCCCGCGATGCGCGGGTCGGCGATGACCTGCTCGACGTCGGCGATGCGCAGGAAGGTGTTGGTGAAGACGCCCTCGGGGGCGCCGGCGTCGGTGAACAGCTGCTCGATGGCCTGCGCGCACTGCGGGACGATCTCGGCGTGCTTGAGGATCACGGTGTTCCCGAGCACGAGGTTCGGGCCGGCCACGCGGACGACCTGGTAGTAGGGGTAGTTCCACGGCTCGATGGCCAGCAGCGCGCCCACCGGCTGCGTCTCGACGACGGCCTCGCCCTTGCCCAGCAGCGGCTGGATCGGGGTGGGCTGCAGGAAGGCCGGGCCGTTGTCGGCGTAGTAGTTGAGGATCATCGAGCACAGGAACAGCTCGCCGGCGGCCTCCTCGCGGCGCTTGCCCATCTCCTTCGTGGCGAGCGCGGCCAGCTCGTCGCGGCGCTCGTCCATCAGCTCCGCCGCGCGGCGGACGACACCGGCGCGCTCCTCGACCGTGCGCTGCCGCCACTCCTGGTAGGCGGCGTGCGCGGTCCCGATGATCCCGTCGATGGCCTCGGTGGGCGTGAAGTCGAACTCCTTCTCGGTCTCCCCGGTGAAGGGGTCGACCGTCGCGTAGCGCCGCTCGGCGGACTCGCTCGCGGTCTTCGGCTGCTGCTGCGGGGGGTTCTGGGTCGCGGTCACGCGCGTGATCCTCGTCTCTGCTCGCCGGGGTCTGCACCCCGGGCCTACCCGGGGTCCGGCGGGGCACTCCCGCTGTCCCCGGTCCCGCCTAGAGTCGGTCCCGCGGGCCCGTCCCGGGCCGGCCCGACAGCCGGGGAGGACCAGCCATGTGCGGTCGCTACGCCGCCACCCGCCGTCCCGAGGACCTCGTCGTCGAGTTCGAGGCAGTCCCCGCGGAGGGGCAGGAGCCGCTGCGGGCCGACTACAACGTCGCGCCGACCAAGGACGTCTACGTGGTCCGCACCAAGCGCGAGCGCGACCCGGAGGGCAGCCCCACCGGCGCCGGGCACCGCGAGCTGCGCTCCGTCCGCTGGGGCCTGGTGCCCTCCTGGGCCAAGGACGTCTCGGTCGGCAACCGGCTGCTCAACGCCCGCGTCGAGTCGCTCACCGAGAAGCCGGCCTTCCGCTCGGCCGCCCGCTCCCGCCGGTGCCTGGTCCCGGCCGACGGCTGGTACGAGTGGCAGAGGAAGCTCGACTCGCCCGGCAAGCAGCCGTTCTTCATCACCCCCGCCGACGGGTCGGTGCTGGCCATGGCCGGGCTCTACGAGGTGTGGGGCAAGGGCGAGGACCGGCTCTACACCTGCACGGTGGTCACCGCGCCCGCCGTCGGCGCGCTCGCCGAGATCCACGACCGGATGCCGCTGGTGCTGCCGCGCGAGCGCTGGGCCGACTGGCTCGACCCGGCCCGCGACGACGTCGAGGCGCTGGTGGAGCCGACCCCGCCGTCGCTGGTCGAGGGGCTGGAGCTGCGCCCGGTGAGCCCCGCGGTGAACAACGTCCGCAACAACGGCGCCGAACTGGTCGCCCGCGTCGAGGGCACCAGCGCCCCGGCCGACCAGCCCGCGCTCTTCTGAGGAGCCGTCCCCTGAGCGAGCGCGCGTCCGCCGTCGTCCCGTCCGACCCGCCCGCCGAGACGCCCACCGGGCCCGTGCTGCCCGGCTGGGTGGCCGCCGGGGTCACCTTCCTCGCCTCCGGCGCGGTGCTGGTGCTGGAGATCGTCGGGCTGCGGCTGATCGCCCCCTACGTGGGCATCACGCTGCAGACCAACACCGCGGTCATCGGCTTCGCGCTGGCCGCGATCGCGGTCGGCGCCTGGGCCGGGGGCGCCACCGCCGACCGCCGCGACCCGCGCGGGCTGATCGCGCCGCTGCTGGTCGCCGGCGGGGCGCTGGTGATCGCCGTCCTGCCGCTGGTGCGCTTCACCGGGTCGTTCCTCACCGGTCCCGACGCCGGGGCCGTGCTGCTGCTGGCCGCCGTCGCCATCGTGGTGCCCGCGACGCTGTTGTCGGCGGTGCCGCCGATGGTGGTGAAGCTGCAGCTGGCCAGCCTGGCCGAGACCGGGTCGGTGGTCGGGAAGCTGTCGGGCATCGGCACGCTCGGCGGGATCGCGGCCACCTTCGCCACCGGCTTCGTGCTCGTCGCGGTCTTCCCCAGCAGCGGCATCCTCGTCGGCACCGGGCTCGTGACCGTCGTCGCCGGCGTCGCCGTGTTCCTGCTGCTCCGGCGCCGGTCGCCGGGTGGGGCGGGGCGCGTGCCGACGGCGCTGCTGCTGCTCGCCGTCGCCGGGTCGCTGCTGGCGGCGGTCGCGCCGACGCCGTGCGAGGAGGAGACCTCCTACCACTGCGCCCGCGTGGTGGCCGACCCCGAGCGGGAGACCGGCCGGGTGCTGGTGCTGGACACGCTGCGGCACAGCTACGTCGACCTCGCCGACCCGACGTACCTGGAGTTCCAGTACGTCCGGGCGATCGCCGCGGTCACCGACGTCCTGGCCCCCGCGGGGCAGCCGCTGTCGGCGCTGCACCTCGGCGGCGGCGGCGCGACGGTGCCGCGCTACCTCGCCGAGGTGCGTCCCGGCACCGAGAGCCTGGTGCTCGAGGTCGACCCCGGCGTCGTCGCGATCGACCGTGAGCAGCTGGGCCTGGAGACCTCGCAGCAGCTGCGGGTGCGGGTCGGCGACGCCCGCGTGGGGCTGGCCGCCGAGCCCGCCGGCACCCGCGACCTCGTCGTCGGCGACGCCTTCGGCGGCCTGTCGGTGCCGTGGCAGCTGACCACCGTGGAGGCGCTGGAGCTGGTCGAGCGGGCGCTCACCGACGACGGCGTGTACGTCGCCAACCTCATCGACCACCCGCCGCTGGGCTTCGTCCGCGCGGAGCTGGCCACGATGCGCGCGGTGTGGCCGCACGTGCTGCTGCTCGCCCGCGCCCCGGTGCTGGCCGGAGAGGACGGCGGCAACGTCGTCGCGGTCGCCTCGCACCGGCCGCTGGACGAGGCCGCGCTGGCGGGGGCGCTGCTGGCGCAGGACTCCGCCTGGCAGGTCGCCTCGGACGGGGAGGTGGCCGCCCTCGCGGGCGACGCGCAGGTGCTCACCGACGACGCCGCGCCGGTCGACCAGCTGCTCACCCCCTACGGCGCCCCCGGCTCGTAGTCGGTGAGTTCTCCGCGATCACGGCGCCGCGACCACTCCGCGGGGCCGGATCGTGGTCACGGCGCCGTGATCGCGGGACCTCAGCGGCCGATCGGGGCGGTGCGGGCGCGGGTCAGGCGGACCAGGTCGACCGGCGGCAGCTCCACCTGCAGCCCGCGCCGGCCGGCGCTGACCATCACCGTCGCGAAGCCCAGCGCCGAGTCGTCGACGACGGTGGGCAGCGCCTTGCGCTGGCCGAGCGGGCTGATCCCGCCGAGGACGTAGCCGGTGGTGCGCTCGGCGTCGGCCGGGTCGGCCATCGCCGCCTTGCGCCCGCCCGCCGCGGCGGCCAGTGCCTTGAGGTCGAGGGTGCCGCTCACCGGGACGACGGCGACGGTGAGCGTGCCGTCGACGCGGGTGACCAGCGTCTTGAACACCTGGCGCGGGTCGGCGCCGAGGGCGGCCACCGCGGCCTCGCCGTGGCCCTGGTCGCCGGGGTGCTCGGGGTCGTAGGGGTGCAGGGTGTGCGCCACCCCGGCCTTCTCCAGGGCCCGCACCGCGGGGGTCGCCGCCACGGCGGGGGACTGTATCCAGCGGTCGCGCGGACCGCCGCCGACTTCCCGCGGCCGGGGAATGAGCCTCCCGGCGGGCGCCGTTGCAGGGACCGTGAGCAGCACCGTCTCCAGCGCCCGCACGCGGGCTCCGCGCCGGCGGCCCCCGGGCCGGCCCGACGCCGCGCGACTAGGATCGACCGACGTGGCAGCCCGCCTCCGGGCGCCGCAGAGAGGACGGTCGGTGCCTGAGGAGACCCCGGGCGGGAACCCCGCCGTCGAGCCGGTCGAGACCCCGCGCGAGCAGGTGGTCGGGGCTCCGGTGGAGGTGCCCGAGGCCCGCGAGGGGGGCAGCCGCACCGAGGTCGCCGAGACCCGCGCGGAGCGCGACGCCCGCTTCGAGCGGGACGCGCTGCCCTACCTCGACCAGCTCTACCCGGCGGCGCTGCGGATGACCCGCAACCCCGCCGACGCCGAGGACCTGGTCCAGGAGACGTTCGTCAAGGCCTACTCCGCGTTCCACCAGTTCGCCGAGGGCACGAACCTCAAGGCCTGGCTGTACCGGATCCTGACCAACACCTACATCAACAGCTACCGCAAGAAGCAGCGGCAGCCGCAGCAGTACCCCACCGACCAGGTGCAGGACTGGCAGCTGTACGCCGCCGAGGAGCACAGCTCCAGCGGGCTGCGCTCGGCCGAGATCGAGGCGCTGGACCACCTGCCGGACTCCGACATCAAGGAGGCCCTGCAGCAGCTGCCCGAGGACTTCCGGCTGGCGGTGTACCTCGCCGACGTCGAGGGCTTCGCCTACAAGGAGATCGCCGAGATCATGGGCACGCCCATCGGCACGGTGATGTCCCGGTTGCACCGTGGCCGGCGGGGCCTGCAGAAGCTGCTGGCCGACTACGCCCGTGAGCGCGGGTTCGTCCGCGCCGGAGCCGGTGAGGAGGGGCGGTCGTGAGCACCGAGCAGGAGCGTCCGGTCGAGATCACCTCGTGCGACGACGTCCTGTCGCACGTCTTCGAGTTCCTCGACCGCGAGACCGACGACGCCCGCCGCGCCGTCATCGCCGAGCACCTCGAGGACTGCTCTCCGTGTCTGCGGCAGTTCGGCATCGAGCAGGAGTTCAAGGCGCTGGTCCGCCGCCGCTGCGGCGGTGACCCGACGCCGTCGGGCCTGCGTGATCGGATCAAGATGCAGCTGACCACCGTCTCCTTCGAGGAGGGCGGCACGCAGATCAGCGTGGAGAGGGTCCGCACCGAGGTCGTCCGGACCGACTGGTCCGAGCAGGACTGACACCCGTACCGACGACCCCGTACCGACGACCCCGTACCGACGACCCCGTACCGACGACGACGCCCCGCCCCGGTCCTCCGGGTGCGGGGCGTCGTCGTGTCCGGCCCGTCAGGGCCGTCCTCAGGCGTTGGGGCGCTTGCCGTGGTTGGCCTTGTTCCCCTTGCGGGAGCGCCGCTTGCGTCCACGCTTGGACATCGCTGCCCTCCTCTCGTCGTCGTGGTCCGGAGTGTCCGAGGTCGTACCCAGGGTCCCACAGCGGGTGAGGAGGCCCCCGCCCGGTGGCGTGGGTGTCGGCGGTGCGGGGCACGATGGCAGGGAGACCGGGCGGACGGCCCGGCGCGGGGACGGGAGGCCGGAGAGCGTGGCCCAGCACGGGATCGAGAGCGTGCTCGTGGCGGGGCGGGGACCCGCGGCGTGCGCGGTCATCGCGGCCTGCTCCCGGCTCGACGTGAAGTCGGTGGCCGTCTACTCCGAGGCCGAGCGCTCGGCCCGGCACGTGCGCCTGGCCGACGACGCGGTGCTGCTCGGCCCGGCGCCCGCGGCGGAGTCCTACCTCGCCGTCGACCGGATCGTGGAGGCCGCCCGCCGCAGCGGCGCCCGCGCCGTGCTGCCCGTGCCGCCGGCGCTGGCCGGCAACGCCGCGCTGGCCGGGGAGGTCGCCGCCGCGGGGCTCACCTGGGTCGGCCCGCCCGCCGAGGTGCTCGAGCGGCTCGGCGGCGACGGCGTGGAGCCGGCCAGCGAGCACGGCCTGCTCGCCGTCGTCACCGAGGACGGGCTGCGCTTCCCGACGGCGGTCGCCCGCGACCGGGCGGCGGGCATCGCCCGGGTGTCCTGGACGCCCGACCCCACCGGCGACGTGCCGCCCGGCGCCAAGCGGCTGGCCGAGGTCGGCTGGCGCGGGCTGGTCACCGTCGGCGTCGCCGAGGACGGCGAGCTGGGGGAGGTCGCGGCCGGCTTCTCGCTCGACATGGCCGTGCTCGAGCGGGCGCACCGGGTGGACGCGGTCGACCTCGCGCTGGCCGCGGCGGTGGGCCGCCGCGCGCCGCGCCGCCGCAGCCCCGACGAGCACCCACCGCGGGCCGCGGTCGCCGTCCAGCTGCGCTCGACGCTGCCGCCGGGTCGGGCCGGCCGGGTGACCGGCACCCTGCCCTCGGCGGGCCGGCTGCGCGGCACGGCCGGGCGGACGGAGGTGGTCGCGGTCAGCGGCTACGACCCGGGCGACCGGCTCGACGGCTGGTACGACGCTCTGCTGGCCACCGTGAGCGCCGGGGCGCCCGACACCGCCACCGCCGCGCGGGCGGCCGCCGCCGCGCTGTCCGGGCTGCCCGAGACCGGCGTCCCGCACGACGGCGAGGAGGTCTGCGCGGTGCTGCACCGGCTGGCCGAGGGGGACCTCGCGCCCGGCTCGTGAGCGACGGCCGGGTCCCGGGGGCCCGTGCTTGGATGGGGGCTCCGCTCAGCGAGGAGGTGCCGCGTGGCAGTCGAGGAGATCCACGCCGAGATGGTCTCCAGCGTCTGGAAGGTGCTGGTGAGCCCGGGCAGCGAGGTCTCCGCGGGGGACACCCTGGTGATCCTCGAGTCGATGAAGATGGAGATCCCCGTGCTCACCGAGCGCGCCGGCGTCGTGCAGGAGCTGCACGTCGTCGAGGGCGAGGTGCTGCAGGAGGGCGACCTCATCGCCACCGTCGCCGACGCCTGACCGCCGTCCGGCGGGCTCAGGTCGCCCGGTGGGCCAGCTCGCCCAGGCGGTCCCCGAGCAGCCGGTACACCCCCGGGTGCACGCTCATGCCGACGTGGCTGGAGTCGACCTCGACGTTCTCGGCGTCGGGGTCCAGGCAGGCGTGCCAGTCGACGACCCAGTCGCTGCGCGAGTAGACCGAGAGGTACGGCACCCCGGCGGGGAAGGGGCGGGCCAGGTCCTCGGCCAGCTCCCCGGCGCACCCGCCGTCCAGGCAGTCGTCGCGGAAGAGCCCGGGCATCCCCGCGCTGCCCAGCGCGGCGACCAGCCGCACCTGCGCGGCCACCAACGGGTTGATCGCCATGTGGTCGACGTTCGGGCTGCCGAGCGTGGCGATCCCGGCGACCCGGTCGGGCCGGCGCATCGCCACGAGCTTGGCGAACAGCCCGCCCCGGCTCTGGCCGACGACCGCCGCCGGCCGGCCCGTCCGGTCGGTGAACTCGACCAGGCGGCGCTCCAGGCGCTCCACCGCCAGGCGGGTGCAGTCCACGTTGACCCGGATCTGCGAGGTGCACGTCCGGTAGCCCCGGGCGCGCAGCCAGCGCTCCAGCACCGACAGCGACGGGTCCCCGGCGAGGAAGCCGGGCACCAGCAGGACCGGCAGGCCGCCGCCGGGCGGGACGCCGTGCCCCCGCCACACCGGGGAGCGGGCCAGTGCCGCCGCCTCGCGCCACGGCCGCTGCGCGGCGAGCAGCGCCGCCACCGGGGACGCCCCGATCCACGGGGGAGCCTCCCGGTCCGGTGTCCGGGAGGGGTGCGCCGTCGTCTGCATGTCGGGTCCTCGCTCCTCGACGGTCCGGTGCAGGAGAGTGTGACCCCTGACACACTGATCCACACGGCCGGGGCGCGGCACCCCGCCGTCCCCCCGAGGAGGCCAGCGGACGTGAAGCAGCTGTCGGGCCTGGACGCGACGTTCCTGCACCTCGAGACGTCCGCGCAGTTCGGGCACGTCTCGAGCCTGTCCATCTACTCCCGCCCGGACGACCCCGACTACCGGCCCTACGACGCGTGGCGGGCGCAGTTGGAGCAGCGGCTGCACCTGCTCGAGCCGCTGCGCCGGCGCCTGGTCGAGGTGCCCCTGGGCCTGGACCACCCGTACTGGATCGCCGACCCGGCCTTCGACCTGGACTTCCACGTCCGGCACACGGCCGTCCCGCCGCCCGGCAGCGACGACCAGCTCGCCGCGCTGGCCGCGCGCCTGGTCTCCCGGCCCCTGGACCGGCGCAAGCCGCTGTGGCTGTCCTACGTCATCGAGGGCCTGGCCGACCGCCGCTTCGCCGTCCTGACGATCGTCCACCACGCCACCATCGACGGGGCCTCGGGCGTGGAGCTGATGACGCTGATGCTCGACGACACCCCCGAGGGCAGCCGGACGCCGCCCGAGGCCGGACCGTGGACGCCGGAGCGGCCGCCCGGGGACCTCGAGATGCTCGCGCGCGGGGCGCTCGGCCTCGCCCGCAAGCCGGCGCGCGGGGTGCTGCTCGCCGCGTGGAGCGCCCGCGAGATCGGCCGGGCCACGCGCAACCCGGTGCTGGTCCGCGCGGCGAACGACGTCCGCCGCAGCCTGCGCGGGCCGCTGGGCACCGTGCTCAACCTCGGCCGGCACCGCCCCGAGGAACCCGACCAGCCGCCGCCGGTGCCCAGCGTCCGGCCGCCGCGCACGCCGTTCAACGGGCCCATCACCCCGCACCGGAAGCTCGCCATCCGGTCGACGTCGCTCGACGTCGTCAAGCAGGTCAAGACCGCGCTGGGCGCCACCGTCAACGACGTCGTCATGGCCGCCTGCGCCGGTGGCCTGCGCACCTGGCTGGACCGGCGCGGGGCGCTGCCGTCGGACCCGCTGGTGGCGCTGGTGCCCGTCTCCGTGCGGACGGGGGAGGAGACCGACCGCTGGACCAACCGGGTGTCGATGCTCTCGGCCGTCCTGCCGACCGACGAGCCCGACCCCGTCCGCCGGGTCCGGCGCGTGCACGAGGCGATGAGCAGCAGCAAGGAGATCTTCTCCGCGCTGCCCGCCGAGCGGCTCACCGACTTCGCCGAGTTCCCGCCGCCGGCGGTCTTCGCGCGGGCGATGCGGCTCAGCGCCCGGCTGCGGCTGGGCTCCCGCCTGAGCCCGGGCAACCTCGTCATCTCCAACGTGCCGGGTCCGCGCACGCCGCTCTACGCCGCGGGCGCGCGGCTGGAGCACTACTTCCCGGTCTCGACGATCGTCGAGGGGCAGGGCCTCAACATCACGGTGCAGAGCTACCTCGACCGCCTGGACTGGGGCCTGGTGTCGTGCGCCGAGCTGCTCCCGGACGTCGACGTGCTGCTCCGCGACATCCTCGACGACCTGGACGCCCTCGCCGCCGCGGCCGGCGTGCAGGTGCCCGCGCCGGAGGCGGCCGCGCCCGCACCGCGCCGTCCCGCCCGGTCCCGCAGCGGCCCGGCCCGCGCCCGGCGCTGAAGCCGGTCAGAGGTCGCGGGCGTAGACCAGCAGGTCGATGCCGGGTCGCGGCGCCCAGTCCCGCTCGGGCAGCCGGGTGAAGCCGAGCCGGGCGTAGAGCCGGTGCGCGGCGGCCATCACCGGGTCGGTCGAGAGCAGCATCCGCCGCTTGCCGGCCGCGCGGGCCCGGCGCAGGCACTCGGTGACCAGCAGCTCCCCGACGCCGCGGCCGCGCGCCTCCGGGGCGACGACGAGCATCCGGAACGCCGCCTCCTGCGGCGACTCGGTGATCTCCCCGAAGTCGCCGTCGAGGACCAGCGCCACCGCGCCGACGACCCGGTCCCCGTCACGGGCGACCACCAGCTGCGACCGGGAGGCGCGGCCCGTGACGTCGGCCAGCTGCGGCAGGTACTCGTCGGAGGCCAGCCGCTCGTCCCGGTAGACGCCGACGGTCAGCGCCGCGATGGCCGGCCAGTCGGCGGGGACGGCGTCGTCGACGGTCACGGGCGGGGGGACGAGGGACGGTGCGGCCACGGGTGCCCAGCCTAGGCGGGCGCCCGACCTACCCTCGGGACCGATGAGCACCCTCTCCGAGCGCCTGCACCGCGGCGCGGCGACCGCCCCGTCGCAGGTCGACCACGCCCGCCGCCTGGTGGCCGACTGGCAGCTGCTGGCCGACCTGGCCTTCGCCGACCTCACCCTGTGGGTGCCGCTGCGCACCGGCGCGTGGTGGTGCGTGGCCCAGGTGCGCCCGCTCACCGCGCCGACCAGCCAGCCCGAGGACCTGGTCGGCAGCGAGGCCGACGGCCCCGACGCCGACCCGTTCCGGCTGGCGCACCGCGAGGGCCGGCCGGTGACCGAGGGGGAGCCGGACTGGTCCGGCGCCAGCCCGCGGCGGCGCGAGGTCATCCCGGTGCGGCACGACGGCGTCGTCGTCGCGGTGCTGGCCAAGGACACCAACCTCGCGGTGACCCGGTCGCCGTCGACGCTGGAGCTGACCTACCTCGACATCGCCGCCGACCTCTGCCTCATGGTCTCGGCCGGCACCTTCCCGCCGGAGAAGCTGCTCGACGCCGAGATGAGCCCGCGGGTGGGGGACGGGCTGGTCCGCCTGGACGCGGCCGGCCGCGCCGTCTACGCCAGCCCCAACGCCCTGTCGGCCTACCGGCGGCTCGGGGTGACCGGCGACCTGTTCGGCACGGACCTGGCGAAGGTGACGCGGGCGGCGTCGTCGGACCGGGTGGCGGGGGAGGCGGTGGCGGCCACCATCGCCGCCGCCGTGGCCGGGCGGTTCCCCGACCCGACCGACGTCGTGGGGCGGTCGGCGACGCTGCTGGTGCGCGCGCTGCCGCTGCAGGCGCCGGGCGCCGAGGAGGGCGCGCTGGTGCTGGTCCGGGACGTCACCGACCTGCGCGACCGCGACCGGGCGCTGCTGACCAAGGACGCGACGATCCGCGAGATCCACCACCGCGTGAAGAACAACCTGCAGACGGTCGCCGCGCTGCTGCGGCTGCAGGCCCGGCGGATGACCGAGCCGGCCGCGCGGGCGGCGCTGGAGGAGTCGGTGCGGCGGGTGGCCTCGATCGCCGTCGTCCATGAGACGCTCGCGGGCAGCCGGGAGGACGTGGTCGACGTCGACGACGTGCTCGACCAGGTGCTGCCGATGCTCGGCGACCTCACCTCGATCGGCCCGGCGGCGCGCACCCGGCGGGTGGGCGCCTTCGGCGAGCTGCCCGCGGCCACCGCGACGCCGCTGGTCATGGCGGTCACCGAGCTGCTGCACAACGCCGCCGAGCACGCCTTCCCGGCCGACGGTCAGCCCGGCTCGATCGAGCTGGTGGCCGAGCGCGACGGCGACGACCTGGTGGTGCGCGTCCGCGACGACGGCCAGGGGCTGCCGGAGGGGTTCGACCCGGCGGGGAGCGACGGCCTGGGCCTGCAGATCGTGCGGACGCTGGTGAGCAGCGAGCTCGGCGGGTCGCTGCTCATGCGGACGCCGGAGGAGCCGCCGGGTCCCGGCCGGCCGGGCACCGAGGTGGTCCTCGAGCTGCCCGGGGCGGGGCACCCCCGCCGTTAGGCGGGGCACCCCGCCGTCAGGGAGTGCCCGTCGCGGTGTCGGCCGGCAGGCAGACGTCGTCGCCGGAACGGCGCGAGGCCGGTCCCCGCCCGGGGGACCGGCCTC
>NZ_JBJGZT010000026.1:0-76497 GCF_054050655.1 Geodermatophilus sp. SYSU D00663
CCAAGGATCCTCCTCTGCAGTGCCGGGCACGGTCGCCGCGGCAGCGTCGCGCCCGGTCCCGCGGCCCGAGCGGGGACGCTCCGGTCGGGGTCCGGTGCCCCCCGTCGGGCGGGGCGCCCCCGGGCGCCCGGGGTCCGCGGCCGGCGGGCCGGGAGCCCGTCGCCGTCCATGCCCGGGCCTACGCCCCGGCCACCGGCTCCGGGCTCCGCCGCAGCTGGCGGACGTAGAGCCCGGCCACGGCGGCGAGCAGCAGCAGGCCACCCGCGACGGCGGCCGGCGCCAGCCGCTCCCCGAGGAACGCGGTGGCCAGGACGGTCGCGGTGAGCGGCTCGAGCAGCGTGACGATCGAGGCCACCGCGCCGGGCACCGTCCGCACGCCGGTGAAGAACAGGCCGTAGGCCAGCGCGCTCGGCACCAGGCCCAGGTAGAGCAGCACGGCCAGCGCCGCGCCGTCGGAGGGCACCGACAGTCCCTCGGCCAGGACCACCGGGGTCAGCAGCAGCGCGCCCCCGGCGAAGCCGGCGAGGGTGACCGGGACGCCGGCCGGCACGCCGCTCCCGGCCAGCGTGACGACGGCGTAGCCGAGCGCCGAGCCGCTGGCCATCAGGGCGCCGAGCAGCACCGTCGTCCCGGTGTCGGCGCCGGCGGAGACGCCGACCAGCAGGGTGAGCCCGGCCAGGGCCACCGTCAGCGCGACGAGCGTCGCCCGGTTCGGCCGGCCGTGGCCGAGCAGCGTGCCGCCGACGGTGATCAGCAGCGGCGCGAGGCCGAGGGCGACGAGCGTGGCGATGCTCACACCGGCGCGCTCGACGGCGCTGAAGAAGGCGAGCTGGTAAGCGCCCAGCCCGGCGCCGACGAGGGCGAGCCGGACGGCGACCGGCCGGGTCAGGGGGACGGCGGCGGTGCGGCGGCGGGCGGTGGCGAGCCAGGCGACCGCGAGGGCGGCGGCGCCGATCGCGAGGCGGTACCAGGCGATGTCGAGGGCGGACAGGTCGCTGCGGTCGGCGATCAGCCGGCCGGACAGGCCGGCGGTGCCCCAGCACAGCGCGGCGAGGACGACGAGGAGGAACCCGCGGCTCGACGCGGGGGAGGAGAGGGCGGGGGAGGACAGGGTGGACACGACGCTCCTGGGCGCTGGTTCCGGACGGGGGACCGGGTCCGGAGCACGGCGCAGCGGCGGACGGCGGGTGCGCCGGCCGCGCGGGTCAGCCCGCGGTGCTCCGGGTCAGGAGCGGGGCGGGGGCAGGACGAGGGCGCGCCGGGGGGCCATGGACCGTGAGGCTAGCGGGCGGCGTCCTCTACAGTGGGTGCAGACCCCTCGTGTGGCGTCACCCCGTGAACCTCCCCAGGGCCGGAAGGCAGCAAGGATAAGCGGGCTCTGGCGGGTGCGCGGGGGGTCCCTACTTTCCCCGACACGTCGGGCTCCGTGGCGCGGCTCACAGCCGGCTCCCAGGTCGGTGCGCCAACATCCTTGAACCGTCAAGGAGAGGAGCTCGTCATGGCCCGTCGCCGTCGCGCGTGGTGGATCGTCGGGGGACCGGTCGCGGTCCTCGCCCTCGGACTGGGCGTCGGTCCCCTGGTCTACGCCGCGCTCGAGGAGGACGCCGCCGCGGCCCCGACCGTGCAGGCCCAGCCCTCCGACGTCGAGCTGGCCGCCGACACCGACGGGACGTGGACGGTGGCCCCGGGCTCCTCGGCGGGCTACCGCGTCGACGAGGTGCTCAACGGGGCCGACGTGACCGTCGCCGGCACCACCGACCGGGTCACGGGCTCCGTGGTGGTGCAGGGCGGGGACATCGCCTCGGCCGAGGTCACCGTCGACGTCGCGAGCATCAGCACCGACTCGGGCCGGCGCGACGACTACTTCCGCGGCAACGTCATGGACGTCGGCGCCCACCCGACGGCGACCTTCGCCGTCCGCGGGCCCGTCGACCTGCCCGAGCTCGGCGGCACCCCGGTGACCGTGCCGGTGACCGGCGACCTCACGCTGCGCGGCACGACGCGCCAGGTGCAGACCGACCTCGCCGTCGTCCGCACCGCCGGCGGGGTCGAGGCCTCCGGCGCGGTCCCGGTCGTGTTCGCCGACTTCGGCATCTCGGCGCCGGACCTGGGCTTCGTCCGCGTCGAGGACCGCGGCCAGGTCGAGTTCCTGCTCAAGCTCACCCTGTGAGCCGCGCCGGGCGCGGGCCGAGCCGGTCCCGCGCCCGGTGCCGGAGGCGCCGAGGCGCCGGGAAACGAGATCGTCACGCGCTCGGGTCTTGTGCGGGAACCTGATCCCCACAGAATGGACCCCGTGCCCAAAGCCGAACTGGACACTGCGTCCACTTCTGCGGCCGGATCGGCCAAGGCCCTGGTGAAGGGCCTGTGGCTGGTCGAGCACGTCGCCGACAGCGACCGCCCGCTGCGGCTGGTCGACCTGGTCGAGGCCAGCGGCCTGCCGCGCCCCACGGCGCTGCGGCTGCTCGACGTCCTCTGCCGGGCGGAGGTGCTCCGCGTGGACGGCCAGGGCGCGTACACGCTCGGCCCGCGCGTCGCCGCCTGGGGCCAGTCCTTCCTCGACCGGCTGGACCTGCGCTCGCAGGCCGCCGAGCTCATGGAGGAACTGGTCGAGATCAGCGGCGAGACCTGCTTCCTCGGGGTCCTGGACGGCCGGCAGGTGCTCTACGTCGCCGCGGTGAACAGCCCCAAGCCGGTCCGCCCGGCCGCCCGGCCCGGCTCCCGCAACCCCCTGCACTGCACCGGCATCGGCAAGGTGCTGCTGGCCGGGCGGGACGACGACCAGGTGCTCGCGCTGCTGACGGACCCGCTGGAGCGGCGCACCGAGAACACCCTCACGGAGGTGGCGGCGGTGCTCGCGCACGTGCGCGGCATCCGGGAGCGCGGCTACGCCACCGACGAGATCGAGAACGAGGAGGGCGTGCGCTGCGTCGCCGCCCCGGTCCGCGACCACACCGGCGCCGTCGTGGCGGGCCTGTCGGTGTCCGCGCCGGCCTACCGCTTCACCAGCGACGACGTGCAGCGCCTGGCGCCCGACGTGCTCCGGGTGACCACGGAGCTGTCCCGGCGGCTGGGTGCCCCGCTGCCCGGGGACGGCCCGGCCGGCGCCCTGACCAGCGGCCCGGAGACCCCGGGCGCCGAGAGGAGGACCCCGTGAGCGAGGACGAGAGCTGGCGCGGCAAGGTCGGCAAGCTCGACGAGGACGCGGTCGCCGCGTTCCTGGCCGAGCCGCGGATCGCCCGCCTGGCCTGCCTGGACGACCAGGGCTGGCCCTACGTGGTGCCGTGCTGGCAGGAGTGGGACGGCGAGGCGTTCTGGGTGGTGCCCCGCGAGAAGGCGGCGTGGGGCCGCTACCTCGAGGCCGAGCCGCGCTGCGCGATCACCGTCGACGAGGAGGGCGCCCAGCGGAAGGTCGTGGCCCAGTGCCGCGCCGAGCTGGTCGAGCGCCCCAACGTGGGCGGGCAGTGGGTGCCCGTCGCCGAGCGCATGTCCACCCGCTACCTGGGCGAGAACGGCCCGAAGTACCTCGAGCCGACGCTCGACAAGCCGCGCTGGCTCTACCGACTCGTCCCGGTCACGTTCCAGACGTGGCAGGGGCAGGACTGGGCGCGGCGGTACAAGTGACCGGGGCGGCGGACGGACCGGCCGGCGACGTCCTCGACGTCGTCGAGCTCGCGCGGACGCTGGTGCGGACGCCGAGCCCGAACCCCCCGGGGGACGAGCGCGCCGTCGCCGGCGTCGTCCGGGACGCGCTGCCGGCCCTCGGCCTCCCGGCCGCCGAGGTGCTGGCGCTGGACCCGGCACGTCCCAACCTGCTGGTGACGCTGGACCTCGGGCCCGGCGGCAGCCACCTCGTGCTGTCCGGCCACCTGGACACCAAGCCGGTCGGGGACGCCACCTGGACCGTCGACCCGCTCGGCGCCGACCTCGACGGCGACCGGCTGTACGGGCTGGGCTCGGCCGACATGAAGGGCGCGATCGCCGCCATGCTGGTGGCCGCGTCCCGGCTGGCGCGCGCCCCCGGCGGACGAGGGCGGCTGAGCCTGCTCCTCACCGCCGACGAGGAGGACGGCGCCACCTACGGCGCCCACCACGTCGCCTCCACCCGGCCGCTGGGCGCCGACGCCGTCGTGATCGGCGAGCCCGGGGGGATCGAGGAGGACTTCGACCGGGTGCACCTGGTCAGCCGCGGGATCGCCCGGCTGCGGCTGGTCGCCCGCGGCCGGCAGGGTCACTCGAGCCTGTCCGGCGTCCCGGGCACGCGCAACGCCGGGGTCGACGCCGCCCGCCTGGTCACCGCCGTCGCCGACGACCTCGAGCTCGCCGTGCCGGCCAACGACGACGCGCTCGAGGGCTGGGCGGCCACCGTCAACACCGGCATGACCTTCCGCGGCGGCGTCGGCTACGGCGTGCTGCCCGGCCGGGTCGCCGTCGACACCGAGGTCCGGCTCCTGCCGGGGATGGACCGCGGCGGGGTGACCGAGGCGTTCACCGGGCTGGTCACCCGGGTGGCCGGCGACACCGGGGCCGACCTCGCGGTGGAGTACGACGCCGCCCCCAACGACTGGCTGCCGCCGGCGGCCGTGCCCGCGGGGCACGCCGTCGCCCGCGCCGCGCAGGAGGCGTGCGAGGCGGTGCTGGGCGCCGCGCCGCCGCTGTCGGTCTTCCCCGGCACCACCGACGCGACCTGGTTCGCCGCCGCCCAGGGGATCGCCACCCTGCCGGCGCTCGGGCCGGGGCTGCTGCGCCGCGCGCACGGGGCCGACGAGTGGGTCTCGGTCGCCGCCGTCCGGCGGGCCGTCGACCTGTACGAGCACCTGGCCCGGGCCTTCACGGCGCGGGACGGGGAGGGGACGTCGTGACCGCCGACGCGCCGACGCAGGGCACCACGGCGGGGACGCCGGCGGCCGGCCCCGGTGCCGGCCGGGACCTGCTGCGCCGGGCCCTGTCCCTGGTGGCCCCGCTGGCCGGGCTCGCGGTCGTCCTGGTGCTGGCGGCGATCACGACGCCGGGCTTCTACAGCGGCGGGGTGCTGCGGCTGGTGCTGTTCCAGGTCGGCCTGATCGGCGTGACGGCGATCGGCCAGACCCTGGTGCTGCTGGTCGGGGGCATCGACCTGTCGATCGGCGCCGTCGTCGGGCTGACCACGGTGATCCTCGCCGAGTACACGCAGGGCGACGACGACCGGCTGCTCGGCGCCGTCCTGCTCGCCCTCGGCGCCGGCGCGGTCGTCGGGCTGCTCAACGGGCTGCTCGTCGTGCGGCGGCAGGTGCCGGCGTTCGTCGCCACCTTCGCCACCTTCGTGCTGGTCCAGGGCGTCATCACCGCGTGGACCCGGGGCGCCCCCTCCGGCGACATCCCCGGCGGGCTCGGCGGGCTGGGGACCGGCCGGTGGCTCGGGGTCCCCGTCCCCACCTGGGTGTTCCTCGCCGTCGCGGTGGTGACGGGCGTCGTGCTGTCCCGCACCGGCCTGGGGCGGCGGCTCTACGCCACCGGGGCGAACGCCCGGGCGACGGCGCTGTCCGGGGTGCGCACCGGGTGGATCGTCGTGGGCTGCTTCGTCGCCGCGGCGCTGCTCGCGGTCCTCGCCGGGCTGATCAACGCCGGCTACATCGGCTACGTCGACGCGCGCCTGTCCCGCAGCCTCGACCTGAACTCCGTCGCCGCCGCGGTGATCGGTGGCATCGCCCTCACCGGGGGACGCGGCCGGATCGGCCAGACGGTCGCCGGTGTCGTCCTCCTGGCCGTGCTGCTCGCCTGGCTGCGGCAGCTCGGCGCCGGGGCGGGGGCGCAGCTGGTGGTGAGCGGCGCGGTGATCCTGCTCGCCGTCTGGCTCCAGAGCAGCGGGTGGACCGTCCGGTCCCCTCGTCGGAACAAGCAGAGGGATGGAGTGCGATGAGGACACACGTCAGCACCTCGCGCCGCGGGGGCCGGCTGCGCCTGCCCCTGGCTCTCGGCATGGCGGCCGCGCTCGTGGCGGCCTGCGGCACGGAGCAGGAGGGCACGTCCGCGGGCGGGGGCGGGGGCGGAGGGGAGGAGTGCGCCAACTCGGAGGAGGCGCAGGCGACCTACCGGGAGGCCTGGACCACGGCGGCCGAGCAGCTCGGCCTCGAGGAGCTCGAGCCCGTCGAGGAGGAGATCTGCGAGGTCGACACCTCCGAGTGGGCCGCCGAGCCCAAGAACGGCGACACCTACCGGATCGCCTTCGCCGCGCAGGGCCCGACCAACTCCTGGGGCCTGACCAACGAGGAGGCCTTCCGCGCCCACGCCGAGGAACTCGGCGTCGAGGTCCTCTACGCCTCGGCCAACGGCGACGCCACCGCCCAGGTCGACAACATCCAGCAGCTGGCCTCGCAGGACCCCGACGCGATGGTGGTCGTCCCCATGGGCGACGGCATCACCGGCCAGGTCCAGGCGGCCGCCTCCCAGGGCATCCCGGTGGTCCTCTGCGCCGGCCGGCTCGGCGCGGACAGCGGCGCGGTGTCCACCGTGACCCGCCAGTACGAGCTGCTCGGCACCATGTACGCCGAGTGGCTGGTGCAGCAGCTGGGCGGCGAGGGCCAGGTGGCCGTCCTCAGCGGGCTGGCCGGCGTCCCGACCGCCGAGTTCCAGAAGGCCGCGGCGCTCGAGGTGTTCTCGCGGTACCCGGGCATCGAGGTCGTCACCGAGCAGTACACCGAGTGGTCGCCGACGGTGGCCAAGACGGTGGCCGCCAACCTCGTGACCCAGTACCCCGAGCTGGACGGCATCTGGTCGGACTCCGGCTACGGCGACCTGGGCGTCGTCCAGGCCTACCAGGAGGCGGGGCGCCCCGTGCCGCCGATGACCGGTGACGCGATCAACGCGTTCCTCAAGGCGGTCCAGGGCACCGACGTCAAGTTCGCGCTGTCGTCCTTCCCGCCCGAGCAGAGCACCCAGTGCCTGGACACGGCGATGTCGGTGCTCGAGGGCGAGCCGGTCCTCGACAAGGTCTACATCGAGAGCCCGAGCTTCACGCACGAGCAGCTCGACCAGTACGTGCGCCCCGAGTGCAGCGACAACCTGTTCGTCCCCTCCGGCCTGCCGGACGAGCAGCTGCGCGAACTGGGGCTGTGCTGAGCCGATGGCGTCCTCCACGACGGCCGTCCTGCAGGCCCGGGGGCTGACCAAGTCCTTCCCCGGGGTGCGGGCGCTCGACCGGGCCGACCTCTCGTGTCGGCCCGGTCGGGTCCACGCCCTCGTCGGTGAGAACGGGGCCGGCAAGTCCACGCTCGTCCGGATCCTCACCGGCAACCAGGTCCCCGACGAGGGTGAGCTGCTGCTCGACGGCGAGCCGGTCCGGTTCACCGACCCCCGGCAGGCCATGGCGGCCGGGATCAGCGCCGTCTACCAGGAGCTGACCGTGCTCCCGGCCATGAGCGTCGCCGACAACGTGATGCTCGGCCAGGAGCGGACCGCGCGGGGCCTGCTCGACCGCCCGGCCCAGGACCGCGAGGTCCGGGCCGCGCTGGCCCGCGTCGGGCTCGGCGACCTCGACCCCCGCACCCGGGCCGAGGACCTGTCGCTGGCCAACCAGCAGATGGTCGAGATCGCCCGCGCGCTGGTGCGGAAGAGCCGGGTGATCGTGCTGGACGAGCCGTCCGCGGTGCTCTCCGGCGACAAGCTGGAGGCGCTGTTCGGCGTCGTCCGCGGGCTGGCCGCCGACGGCGTGGCGGTGGTCTACATCAGCCACCTGCTGGAGGAGGTCACCGACCTCGCCGACGACGTGACCGTGCTGCGCGACGGGCGGGTCGTCTCCACCGGGCCGGCGTCGGACTACGACGTGCCGCGGATCATCCGCGAGATGGTCGGCCGCGACGTCGACGCCGTCTTCCCGCCGCTGCCCGAGCCGGGCGCGGAGACGGTGCTCCGGGTGCGCGGCCTGGTCCCCGTCAGCAGCTCCCGGACGCCCGCGCCGCTGGACCTCGACGTGCGGGCCGGCGAGGTCGTCGGCGTGGCCGGCATGGTCGGCTCCGGGCGCAGCCGGCTCCTGCGGACCATCGCGGGCGAGCACCGCCGGGCCGCGGGCACGGTCGAGGTGGCCGGGCGCCCGGTGCCCACCGGCACCCGCCGCGCCATCGCCGCCGGCGTCGCCCTGGTGCCGGAGGAGCGCAAGACCGACGGGCTGGTCCTGCCGCTGCCGGTGCGCGCCAACACCACGCTGGCCGCGCTGGGACAGGTCCTGCGCGGCGGCTTCCTCTCCGCCCGCCGCGAGCGGGCGGTGTTCGAGGAGGAGCAGGCCCGCCTGGGCATCCGGGCGTCCGGGCCGGAGCAGGGCACCTGGCAGCTCTCCGGCGGGAACCAGCAGAAGATCGTGCTGGCCAAGTGGCTGCGGCGGGGGCCGCGCGTGCTGCTGCTCGACGAGCCCACCCGCGGCGTCGACGTCGGCGCCAAGGCGGAGATCTACCGGCTGATCGCCGGCCTCGCGGCCGAGGGGATGGCGGTGGTCGTGGTCTCCAGCGACCTCCCCGAGGTCCTCGGGCTGTCCCACCGCGTCCTGGTCTGCCGCGCGGGGGGCGTCGTCGGCGAGCTGGCCGGCGAGGACGTCACCGAGGAGAACGTCATGCACCTCGCCCTGGACACCGCGGGGGTGACCCGGTGAGCGCCGCGGCCGGGGTCGCCCCCGCCCGCACGCGCGGCTCCCTGCTCGCGAGCCTCACCCGCACCGGGGCGGCGGTCTGGATCGTCGTCCTGGTCGCGGTGCTGGCCCTCACCGTCGCCGACGCCGGCGGCTTCTGGGCACCGGCCAACGTCGCGAACGTCCTCACGGCCACCGTCGTCCTGGGGCTGGCGGCGCTCGGCCAGCACCTCGTCGTGCTCAGCGGCGGGATCGACCTGGCGGTCGGCTCCCTCGCCACGCTGTCGGCCCTGCTGACGGCGATCCTGATCAACGGCTACCCGATCCGCACGGTGCCCGTCGTCGTCGGGATGCTCCTGCTCGGGGCGCTGGTCGGTCTCCTGCACGGGGTGCTCGTCGCCCGGGTGGGGCTGCCGCCGTTCATCGTCACCCTCGCCACGCTCTACCTCATCCAGGGCGCGGCCTTCACGATCAGCACGACGCCCACCGGCCGGGTCACCACCGCGCTGTCGACGATCGCGCTGCAGCGGATCGGCCCGGTGCCCTACTCCTTCGGCGTGCTGCTGCTGGCCCTCGCCGTCGTCGCGTTCGTCCTGCACCGGACGGCGTTCGGGCGGCAGCTGTTCGCGGTCGGCGGGGACCAGGCGGCGGCCCGGTCCAACGGCGTCCCGGTGGCGCGGGTCCTGGTCACCGCCTACGTCCTGGCCGGCGTCCTGGCCGCCCTGGCCGGCGTCCTGCTGGCCGCGCGGGCCACCGTCGGGTCGCCCACCGCCGGGCAGGGCCTGGAGCTGTCGGCCATCACCGTCGTCGTCCTGGGCGGCACGTCGCTCCTGGGCGGCCGTGGCAGCCTGGTCGGCACGATGGGCGGCGTGGTCCTGCTGTCGCTGGTCAGCAGCTCGGTCACCCTGCTCCAGCTGCCGGCGACGCTCACCGACCTCATCCGCGGCGTCGTGATCC
Source organism: Geodermatophilus sp. SYSU D00663 (assembly GCF_054050655.1). Classification (NCBI taxonomy): domain Bacteria; kingdom Bacillati; phylum Actinomycetota; class Actinomycetes; order Geodermatophilales; family Geodermatophilaceae; genus Geodermatophilus; species Geodermatophilus sp. SYSU D00663. The sequence goes on from NZ_JBJGZT010000026.1 coordinate 9,551, forward strand.
TCGCGGCGGCGGCGGTGTTCGTCACCCGGGCCCGGCGATGAGCGGCGTGGTCGACGGGCACGCGCACGTCTTCCGCTCCGCCGCCGTCTCCCCGCGGGGCGTCGACGAGCTGGCCCCGGCGGACCGGGAGGCGCCCGCCGAGGACCTGCTCGCCCGGATGGACGCCGCGGGCGTGGACGCGGCGGTGCTCGTCGCCCTGGACGCCGTCGACGACGACGTCGCCGACGCCCTCGACCGGTTCCCCACCCGGTTCGCCGGCGTCGCCGTCGCCACGGGGGCCGAGCTGGGGACCACCGGCGCCGACCCGGTCGCGGCGCTGCGCCGGCGGCGCGAGCGCTGGGACCTCGGCGCCCTGCGCACCGGCTGGCTCGGCGACCCGTCCCGGCCCGTCGCGGACTCCCCGGCCCTGCCGGTGCTCCGGCTGATGGCGGAGGAGGGGTTGCCGCTGTGGAGCTACCTGCCGCCGCCGCAGCTGCCGCTGCTCGAGGAGCTCGTGCGGCTGCTGCCCGACCTCGTCGTCGTCCTCAACCACCTCGGCTTCTGCCCCCACGACATGTGGGTGGACGAGCACCGCCGGCCCCGGTTCGACGACCCGCTGCCCGAGCCGCTGGTCCAGCGGCTGCTGCGGCTGGCCGACGCGCCGCGGGTGCACGTGCTCGTCTCGGGCCAGTACGCGCTCTCGGCCGAGGAACCGCCGTACGCCGACCTGTTCCCCGTCACGCGCCGGCTGGCCGCCGCCTACGGCGCCGACCGCCTGCTGTGGGGCTCGGACCACCCGTGGCCCAGCGACGTCCCGGGGTACGACACCCTCGTCGGGATCGTGGCGTCCGCGCTGCCCGGCCTGACCGGGCGGGAGGCGGCCCGCGTGACCGGCGGCACCGCCCGCTCGCTGTTCCCCCGCCTGGCCGCCGCCGCGGCCTGAACCGACCCCGACGAGGAGACGACCGACCCATGCCCAGCCTGGCCACGGGGGCGGAGACCATGCCGCGCTCCGGCATCCGACAGGTGATGGACCTCGCGTGGAGCCTGCCCGGCCCGGTGATCGGCCTGCACGTGGGGGAGCCGAGCTTCCCCTCGCCGGCGCACGTCGTCGAGGCCGCCCGGGCGGCGTACGCCGCCGGGGAGACGCACTACGTCCCGAACGCCGGGATCGACCCGCTGCGGCAGGCGATCGCGGAGAAGGTCAGCACGGTCAACGGCTTCCCGGCGACGCCCGCGCAGGTGGTCGTCTCCGCGGGCGGGGCGCAGGCGCTGCACAACGCGCTGTCCCTGACGATCGGCGCCGGCGACGAGGTGCTGATCCCCGACCCGGGCTGGCCGAACTACGCCATGGCGGTGCAGCTGCTGCAGGCGGTCCCGGTGCGCTACCCCCTGCGGCCGGAGAACGGCTTCCGCCCCGACCCCGGCGAGCTGGCCGGCCTGGTCACCGACCGCACCCGACTGATCGTGGTCAACACCCCGTCCAACCCGCTCGGCACGGTGCTCCCGGCCGCCGACGTCGAGGCGCTGGTCCGCTTCGCCGAGGACCACGACCTCTGGCTGCTCTCCGACGAGTGCTACGACGAGCTGACCTTCGACCGGCCGCACGTCAGCCCCGGCCGGTTCGACCGGGACGGCCGCGTGCTGAGCGCCTTCAGCTTCTCCAAGACCTACGCGATGACCGGGCTGCGCGTCGGCTACCTGGTCAGCCCCGGGGAGGACGTCGCCCGGCAGGCGGCCAAGCTGCAGGAGCCGCTGCTGGCCTGCGTCAACGCCCCCGCCCAGGCCGCGGCGCTGGCCGCGCTGCGCGGCCCGCAGGACGACGTCGTCGCGATGCGGGAGACCTACCGGCAGCGGCGCGACCTCGCCGTCGACGCGCTCGGCGCCTGCGGGCTGGGGTACCTGCGCCCCGAGGGGGCCTTCTACCTGTGGGTCGACGTCCGGGACCGCAGCGGCGGGGACGTGGGGGCGTGGTCCCTGGAGCTGCTGCGCCGGGACTCCGTCGCCGTGGCGCCCGGGACCACGTTCGGGCCGCTCGGGGAGGGGTGGGTGCGGCTGTCGCTGGCCACGGACACCGACGACCTGCTGGAGGGCATCCGGCGGATGGGTGCGGCACGGTGACCGGCGCCCGCCTGCAGCCCGGGCCGGTGCTCACCGGGAGCGGCCTGGTCGCCATCCTGCGCGGCCGGTCCGGGGAGCGGCTGGCCGCCGCGTGCGAGGTGCTCCTCGACGCCGGCGTCCGCTGCCTCGAGGTCACGATGAACACCCCGGGCGCCCTGGACGTGGTCGGCCGGCTGACCGCCGACGCCGGCGCGGGGACCGAGATCGGCGTCGGCACGGTGCGCCGGCCCGAGGAGGTGGACCGCGCCGCCGACGCCGGCGCGGTCTTCGTCGTCGCCCCGAACACCGACGAGGCGGTCGGGCGGCGCGCCGCCGAGCGCGGACTGGCCTGGTACCCCGGCGCGCTCACGCCCACGGAGATCGCCCGCGCCTGGGACCTCGGGGCGGCCGCGGTGAAGGTCTTCCCGGCGGGGTCGGCCGGCGGCCCGCGGTACCTGCGCGAGGTGCGCGGCCCCCTCGACGACGTCCTGCTGGTGCCCACCGGCGGCGTCGGCGTCGAGGACGTGCCCGGCTACCTGCAGGCGGGCGCGGTCGCCGTCGGGATGGGCGGCCCGCTGCTGGGCCGGGCGCTCGAGGACGACGCGGAGCTGGCCGGGCTGGCCGGCCGGGCCCGCGCCGCGCTCGACGCGGTGGCCCGCGGGCGGTCCGGCGCGTGAGCGCGGCGGGGGACCCTGCCGTCGTCCGCGGCGTCGTCACGCTGGGGGAGACCATGGCGCTGCTGTGGCCGCCGGAGGTCGGCCTGCTGCGGCACGCGCCCGCGCTGCGGCTGGGGATCGCCGGCGCCGAGTCCAACCTGGCCGTGGGCGCGGTGCGGCTGGGCGTGCCGGCCACCTGGATCGGCCGGGTCGGGGACGACGAGTTCGGCCGCCTGGTCGCCACGACGCTGCGCGGGCAGGGCGTCACCGCGACCGCCGTCGTCGACCCCGGCGCCCCGACCGGGCTGATGGTCAAGGAGCGTCGGACCGCGCGGGCCACCCGCGTCCTCTACTACCGCTCCGGCAGCGCCGGCTCCCGGCTGTCCCCGGACGACGTCGACCCCGCGGTCGTCGCCGCGGCCGGCGTCCTGCACGTCACCGGGATCACGCCGGCCCTCAGCGCCTCCGCGCGGCAGGCGGTCCTCGCGGCCGTGGAGGAGGCCCGGTCGGCCGGCGTGCCGGTGTCGGTGGACCTCAACTACCGCAGCGCGCTGTGGTCCCCGGCCGAGGCCGGGCCGGTGCTGCACGAGCTGGTGCGCGCCGCGGACGTCGTCCTGGCGACCGAGGAGGAGGCCCGCCTGCTCGTCGAGGGCCCGGACGACCGGACGCTGCTCGCCGCGCTGGGTGCCCTGGGGCCCCGCCAGGTGCTGGTGAAGAAGGGCGCGGCGGGGTCGCTGTCGAGCATCGACGGGGTGGTCCGCCGCGTCCCGGCCCGCCGGGTCGACGTCGTGGACCCGGTGGGGGCCGGGGACGCGTTCGGCGCGGGCTACCTCGGCGGCCTGTGCCTGGGGCTGCCGCCGGAGGAGCGGCTGGCGCTGGCGACCTCGGCTGGGGCGTTCGCGGTGACGGTGCCCGGCGACTGGGAGGGGCTGCCGTCGCGCGCCGACCTCGCGCTCCTGGACGCCGACCCGGACACCGTCGTGCGCTGAGCGCGGCCCGCGGGGACCGGGGGACCCGAGGTCCGCCGGGCTGTCCGCGGTGCCGCGTAACCTCGCCGCGTGGCTCTGGCGCTCTACCGGAAGTACCGCCCGGCGACCTTCGCCGAGGTGGTCGGCCAGGAGCACGTGACCACCCCGCTGGTCAACGCCGTCGACGGCGGCCGGATCAACCACGCCTACCTGTTCAGCGGCCCGCGCGGCTGCGGCAAGACGTCGTCGGCGCGGATCCTGGCCCGCTCGCTCAACTGCGAGCAGGGGCCGACGTCGACCCCGTGCGGGGTGTGCGCGTCCTGCGTCGCGCTGGCGCCCGACGGCCCGGGCTCGCTCGACGTCATCGAGATCGACGCGGCCAGCCACGGCGGTGTCGACGACGCCCGGGACCTGCGGGAGCGCGCCTTCTTCGCGCCGGTGAACAGCCGCTACAAGGTCTACATCGTCGACGAGGCGCACATGGTGACCACGCAGGGCTTCAACGCCCTGCTCAAGGTGGTCGAGGAGCCGCCGGAGTTCCTGGTCTTCGTCTTCGCGACGACCGAGCCGGACAAGGTGCTGCCGACGATCCGCTCGCGCACGCACCACTACCCGTTCCGGCTGGTGCCGCCGACGACGCTGCGCGGGCTGCTGGAGAAGACCTGTGCCGCCGAGGGCGTGCAGGTCGAGCCGACGGTGTTCCCGCTGGTCGTGCGGGCCGGCGGCGGCTCGGTGCGCGACTCGCTGTCGATCCTCGACCAGCTGCTGGCCGGCGCCGGGCCCGAGGGCGTCACCTACGCCGGCGCCGTCGGGCTGCTCGGCGTCACCGACGACGCGCTGCTCGACGAGGCCGTCGACGCGCTGGCCGCCCAGGACGCGCCGGGTGTGTTCCGGGCCGTCGACCGCGTCGTGGAGGCCGGGCACGACCCGCGCCGCTTCGCCACCGACCTGCTGGACCGGCTGCGCGACCTCATCGTCCTCGACGCCGTGCCCGACGCCGGCGCCAACGGCCTGCTCGACTGCCCGCCCGACCGGCTGGACCTGATGGTGCAGCAGGCCAAGGCGCTCGGGTCGGCGACGCTGTCGCGCCTGGCCGACACGGTGCACGCCGGGCTGACCGAGATGCGCGGCACGACCGCGCCGCGGCTGCTGCTGGAGCTGGTCTGCGCGCGGATGCTGCTGCCGGCCACCGACGACACCGCCGCCGGCGCGCTGCAGCGGCTCGAGCGCCTCGAGCGGCGGCTGGCGATCGGCGGCGCGCCGGAGGCCGGTGCCGGGGTTGGTGTCGGTGCCGCGCCCGTGGCGCCCGCCCGCGAGGCCGCGCGCCCCGCGCCGGTCCGCGAGGAGCCGGCGCCGGCGCCGGTCGAGCGCGGCGGCCCGCCGCGGCGCGAGTACGTCCGCCCCTCGCAGCGGGCCGCGCAGCCCCCGGCCGCGCCCGAGCCGCCCGCGCCCGCGGCGCCTCCCGCTGCGCCGCCCGCGGCCCCGCCCGCCCCGGCGGCCGCGGGTCCGCTGCCGAGCCCGGCGCCCGCCGCGACCTCCCCGGCGGCGGCTGCCGACGACTGGCCGGAGACCCGGGCGCCCGGTGCCGGTGCCCCGGCCGCGGCGTCCCCGGCGGCGTCCCCGGCGGCGTCCTCCCCGGCAGCCGCGGCCGACGACTGGCCCGAGACCACGCCGCCCGGGTCGGCGCCGTCCCGCCCGGCGCCCGCCCCGGCCGGCCCCCGGCCCGGCGCGCGGGTGGCCACCGGGGAACCCGACATCCCGCTGCCGCCCGAGCCGACCGACGACGAGGACTGGCCGCACCCGGCCCAGCCCGCCGCCGCGCGCGCCGCGGCGGCCCGGGTGGCCGAGCCGCGCCCGCCGGCCGCGCCGCCGCGGGCCGCCGCCGGGTCCGCGCCCGCCCCGCGCGGCGGGGAGCCGACCCCGGTGGTGTCCGCGAACCCGCCCGCCGACAAGGCCGGGGACGCCGGCGAGGGCGGGCTGGGCACCGGCGACGTCCGCCGGGTGTGGCCCGAGCTGCTCGCCGTCGTCAAGCGGCACAAGCGCACCACCGAGGCGCTGCTCAAGAACGCGCAGGTGCACGAGCTGCGCAACGGCGTGCTCACGCTGTCGACGTCGTCGCCCGCGCTGGCCCGCCGGATCGGCGACGACCTCAACAAGGACGTGCTGCGCGAGGCGCTCAACGAGCTGCTCGGCGTGCGCTGGAAGGTCGAGGCGGTCGTCGAGGGCGCGACCCGCGGCTCGGGTACCGCCGGCCCGTCCCCGGAGGCCGCGCGCGAGGCGGCCCGGGCGGCGGAGGCCGCCGAGGCGCGCGAGCTCATGGCGCAGCGGGCGGCCGAGGGCGACGACCCCGCCGCCGACCGCGAGCCCTCCGTCGACCCCGAGCAGGCGGCGCTCGCGCTGCTGCGCGCCCAGCTCGGCGCCCAGCCGCTGGAGGGCTGACCGCGCCGGTCCCGGCCGCCGTCCCCCCGGATGTCGGACCGGCGGCCTACCCTCGGGTCATGTTCCCCGGTGGTGGCCAGCCCGACCTGTCCGCGATCCTGCAGCAGGCCCAGCAGATGCAGCAGGCGCTGGCCGCCGCGCAGGAGCAGCTGGCGAACGAGGAGGTCACCGGCTCGGCCGGCGGCGGCCTGGTCACGGCCACGATGACCGGCGACGGCGAGCTGCGGGCGGTCACCATCGCGCCGTCGGCCGTCGACCCCGACGACGTGGAGACCCTGCAGGACCTCGTCGTCGCCGCCGTCCGCGACGCCTCGCGCCTGGCGAGCGAGCTGACCGCCGACCGCATGGGCCCACTGGCCGGCGGTCTGGGCGGCGGCTTCCCCGGGCTGCCCGGCGCCTGACCGGCGCACCACCTCTCCCTTCTCCCCGAGGAGCACCGTGTACGAGGGGGCCGTCCAGGACCTCATCGACGAGCTCGGCCGCCTGCCCGGCGTCGGGCCCAAGAGCGCGCAGCGCATCGCCTTCCACCTGCTCGCCGCCGAGTCCGCCGACGTCGGCCGGCTGGTCGCCGCGCTGCAGCGCGTGCAGGCCGAGGTCCGCTTCTGCGTGACCTGCTACAACGTCGCCGAGGGCGAGCAGTGCCGGATCTGCAAGGACCCGCGCCGCTCCGACGACGTCATCTGCGTCGTCGAGGAGCCCAAGGACGTCGTCGCCATCGAGCGCACCCGCGAGTTCCGCGGCCGCTACCACGTCCTCGGTGGCGCGATCAGCCCGATCGAGGGCGTCGGCCCCGACGACCTGCGGGTCAAGGAGCTCATGACCCGGCTCATGGACGGCACCGTCACCGAGCTGATCATCGCCACCGACCCCAACCTCGAGGGCGAGGCCACCGCGGCCTACCTGGCCCGGCTGGTCGGCCCCCTGGGCCTCACCGTCTCCCGCCTGGCCAGCGGGCTCCCCGTCGGCGGCGACCTCGAGTACGCCGACGAGATCACCCTGGGCCGCGCGTTCGAGGGCCGCCGCCGCATCGACGCCTAGCGGGTGGACGCGGGACGGCCGTCACGGTCGGGTAACGCCCGCCGTCGAGGTCTCTGAGCGCTGAGAGACGTGTGCTACCCATGAGCAGCCACAGGCCACGGCGGCCGCACGTCGGCGCCCCGGAGGCGCCGCGCGGCCGCGCTCGAGAACGAGGTAGCGGATGACTCCCGTAGGGACCCCTGGCCGTCGCGCGCGCGCGGCCACCGCCGGCATCGCCGTCACGGCGCTCGCCCTGACCGCCTGCGGCGGCGGTGGTGACGACGGCGGCTCCGGCGGCGGCTCGGGTGACGGCGGCGACGCGCTGATCATCGGCACCACCGACGTCATCACGACGATCGACCCGGCCGGTTCCTACGACAACGGCTCCTTCGCCGTCATGAACCAGGTCTACCCGTTCCTGATGAACACCCCGTACGGCAGCCCGGAGGTCGAGCCGGACATCGCCGAGTCGGCCGAGTTCACCGCGCCCAACCAGTACACGGTGACGCTCAAGGACGGTCTGACCTTCGCCAACGGCCACGAGCTGACCAGCTCCGACGTCAAGTTCTCGTTCGACCGCATGGTCGCCATCAACGACCCGAACGGCCCGGCGTCGCTGCTGTACAACCTGGCCGGCGTCGACACCCCGGACGACACCACCGTCGTCTTCAACCTGACCTCCCCGAACGACCAGGTCTTCCCGCAGATCCTGTCGAGCCCGGCCGGCCCGATCGTCGACGAGGAGGTCTTCGCCGCCGACGCGCTGACCCCCGACGCCGAGATCGTCGACGGCAACGCCTTCGCCGGCCCGTACACGATCACCAGCTACGAGCAGAACGACCTCATCTCCTACGAGGCCAACCCCGACTACCAGGGCCTGCTCGGCGCGCCGAAGACCAGCGCGGTCAACGTCCGTTACTACGCCGAGGCGTCGAACCTCAAGCTCGACGTCGAGGAGGGCGCGGTCGACGTGGCCTTCCGCAGCCTGTCGGCGACCGACATCGACGACCTGCGCGGCAACGACGAGGTCGAGGTCGTCGACGGCCCCGGCGGCGAGATCCGCTACATCGTCTTCAACTTCAACACCCAGCCCCACGGCGCGACGACGCCCGAGGCCGACCCGGCCAAGGCGCTCGCCGTCCGCCAGGCGGTGGCCCACCTGCTCGACCGGCAGGAGATCGCCGACCAGGTGTACCGCGGCACCTACACCCCGCTGTACTCCTTCGTCCCCGAGGGCCTGACCGGCGCCACCACGCCGCTGCGGGACCTCTACGGCGACGGCCAGGGTGGCCCCGACGCCGACAAGGCGGCCCAGACCCTGCAGGCCGCCGGCGTGCAGACCCCGGTCCAGCTGTCGCTGCAGTACTCCAACGACCACTACGGGCCGAGCTCCGGTGACGAGTACGCGCTCATCAAGGACCAGCTCGAGGCGACCGGCCTGTTCCAGGTGGACCTGCAGACCACCGAGTGGACGCAGTACTCCGAGCAGCGCACCGCCGACGTCTACCCGGCCTACCAGCTCGGCTGGTTCCCGGACTACTCCGACGCCGACAACTACCTGACGCCGTTCTTCCTCACGGAGAACTTCCTCAGCAACCACTACGCCAACCAGCAGGTCAACGACCTGATCCTGCAGCAGGCCACCACCGCCGACCCGGCGCAGCGGCAGGCGCTGATCGAGCAGATCCAGCAGCTGGTCGCCGCCGACCTGTCGACGGTGCCCTACCTGCAGGGCGCGCAGGTCGCCGTCGTGCGGACCGGCGTGGAGGGCGCCCAGGACACCCTGGACGCGTCCTTCAAGTTCCGCTACGGCGCGCTGTCCCGCGGCTGACGCGGGCAGGCGGACGACCCCGGCCCCGGGTGGCCTCCCGAACGGAGGCCACCCGGGGCCGACCCGTGTGAGGCGGACCATGTGACCGGGACCCGGCACCGGTCCTCACCGGACCTGAACGAGCAGGAGACATGACCACCACCACGACCGAGCTCACCGGCACCGGCCCCGAGGCCGACGCCGCCCCCGCCGGCGGACGCCGGCGCCGCGGCGGTGGCGGGCTGGGCAGCTACCTGCTGATCCGGTTCCTGCTGATCATCCCGACCGTCTTCGTCCTCGTGACGACGGTCTTCTTCCTCATGCGGTCCACCGGCGACCCGATCACCGCCGCGCTCGGCGGCCGCCTGCCCGCCGACGAACTGGCCCAGCGCGTGCGCGAGGCCGGCTACGACCGCCCCCTGCTGGTGCAGTACGGCGAGTTCCTCGGGGACCTGGTCCGCCTGGACTTCGGCACGACCCTCTCCGACCGGCGCCCGGTGCTCGAGGTGCTCACCGAGTTCGGTACCGCGACGCTGGAGCTGGCCGTCTACGCGCTGCTCGTCGCGTTCGTCGTCGGCGTGCCGCTCGGCCGCTTCGCCGCCTACGCCCGCGACCGCTGGCCCGACGCCGTCCTGCGCGTGTTCGCGATCTTCTGCTATGCGACGCCGGTCTTCTTCGCCGGCATGCTGCTCAAGCTGGTCTTCGCCAGCGGCCTGGGCTGGCTCCCGGTCGCCGGCCGGGCCTCCACCCGCAGCGAGATCCTCATCCAGACCGGTGTCGACGACCCGACCGGCATCTACCTGGTCGACGCGATCCGCACCGGCAACGGCGAGGTCGTCCGCGACGTGCTCGAGCACGCCGTCCTGCCCGCGGTCGCGCTCGGCCTGCTCACCGCCGGCGTCTTCCTCCGGCTGGTCCGCACCAACGTGATCGGGACGCTGGGCATGGGCTACGTCGAGGCCGCCCGCTCGCGCGGCGTCAGCGAGCGCCGGCTGCTGCGCAAGCACGCCTACCGGCCGGCGCTCATCCCGATCGTCACCGTCATGGGCCTGCAGATCGCGCTGCTGCTCGGCGGCGCGGTCCTCACCGAGACGACGTTCGAGTGGAAGGGCCTGGGCTTCCAGCTGGTGCAGTACCTGCAGGCCCGGGACTTCGTCGCCGTCCAGGGCATGGTCGTGCTGCTGGCCGTCATCGTCGCCGTGACCAACTTCGTCGTCGACGTGATCGCGGCGCTGATCGACCCGCGAGTGAGGTACTGATGGCCACCACCGTGACCCCGCGGCGCAAGCGCGGGCTGCCGCTGGTCCGCCAGTTGCGCCAGAGCGTCGGGCTGCAGCGCGGCATGCTCGTCGCGGGCCTCGTGCTGACCGGGCTCTTCCTGCTCACCGCGCTGCTCGCCGACGTCATCTCCCCGTACGGCTTCAGCCAGCTGCGCGACGGGTCCGGCTCGTTCGGCGCCCAGCGGCCCCCGTCGGGTGACCACCTGCTCGGCACCACCGTCGGCGGCTACGACGTCCTGTCGCGGGTCGTCCACGGCACCCGGACGGCGCTGCTCGTCGTGGTCGTCGCCGTGGTGCTGTCGATCTTCGTCGGCGTGCTGCTCGGACTGGTGTCGGGCTACTTCGGCGGCTGGGTCGACCGGGTGCTCGTCGTCGTCTGCGACGCCATCTACGCCTTCCCGTCGCTGCTGCTCGCCATCGTCGTGGCGATCGTGATCAGCGGTGGGCAGTCGAGCCTGTGGGGCGGCATCCTGGCCGCGGCGCTGTCGATCACCGTCATCTTCATCCCGCAGTACTTCCGCGTGGTGCGGGCCGAGGTGGTGCGGATCAAGGCCGAGGCGTTCGTCGAGTCGGCGAAGGTCATCGGGGCGGGCCACTGGCGGATCATGACCCGGCACGTGCTGCGCAACGCCACCCGCACGCTGCCGCTGATCCTCACGCTCAACGCCTCCGAGGCGATCCTCACCCTCGCCGGCCTGGGCTTCCTCGGGTTCGGCATCGAGCAGACCGCCGCCGCGGAGTGGGGCTTCGACCTCAACCGCGCGCTCTCCGACGTCACCAGCGGCATCTGGTGGACGTCGGTGTTCCCCGGCCTGGCCATCGTCCTGGTGGTCCTCGGCCTCACCCTCGTCGGCGAGAGCCTCAACGACCTGGCCGACCCGCGGCTGCGCAGCCGCCGGGCCGCCGAGTCCGGGGAGACCGGCGAGGTGTCCGTGGTGCCGGGCGGCGTGCTCGGTGCGGGTCCGGCCGGCCTGGCCGGCATCGAGGAGGTCCGGTGAGCACCACCCTGCCCGTCGGCGGCGAGCCCGTCGTCGACATCCAGGACCTGTCGGTCTCCTTCGCCACCGATGCCGGCACCGTCGCCGCGGTGCAGGACGTGAGCCTGTCGGTGGCCGCCGGCGAGGTGCTGGCGATCGTGGGGGAGAGCGGCAGCGGCAAGACCGTGACCGCGCGCAGCATCCTGGGGCTGCTGCCGGAGACCGCGACCACCCGCGGCGCGGTGCTGCTCACCCGCAAGGACGGCAGCGACGCGCACGACGTCGTCACGCTGTCCCGGTCCGGGCTCGGCGAGGTGCGCGGCCGGGACGCGGCGATGGTCTTCCAGGAGCCCTCGACCGCGCTCAACCCCGTCTACCCGGTCGGCTGGCAGATCGCCGAGGGGCTGCGGGCGCACGGCCGGCTGTCCCGCAAGGAGGCCCGTGCCAAGGCCGTCGACGTGCTGCGGCGCGTGGGCATCCCCGACCCGGAGACGCGGGTGGACCACTACCCGCACCAGTTCTCCGGCGGCCAGAAGCAGCGCATCGTCATCGCCCAGGCGCTGGTCCTCGACCCGGGCGTGATCATCGCCGACGAGCCGACGACGGCCCTCGACGTCACCGTGCAGGCCGAGATCCTCGACCTGCTGCGCCGCTGCCGCGACGAGTTCGGCGCCGCGATCGTGCTGATCACCCACAACATGGGCGTGGTGGCCGACCTCGCCGACCGGGTGGCGGTCATGTACCAGGGCCGGGTCGTCGAGCAGGCCGACGTCCGGACGCTGTTCTCCGCCCCGCGCGAGGAGTACACCCGCCAGCTGCTCGGCTCGGTGCCGCGCCTCGGCCAGGGCCGGGTGCGGACGGCGGAGCGCGCCGCCGCGCGCCCGGCCGGCTGGGAGACCGCCGCGCCGGTCGTGCAGGCGCGCGACCTGCGGATCGTCTACCCCGGCCGGCTGCGCCGGCCGGACTTCACCGCCGTCGACGGCGTCTCGTTCGCCATCCGCCCGGGCGAGGTGCTCGGCCTGGTGGGGGAGAGCGGCAGCGGCAAGACGACGATCGGGCGGGCCATCGCCGGCCTGACGAGGGTGACCGGCGGGTCCCTGTCGGTGCTCGACACCGAGATGAACGGCGTCAAGGAGAAGCGCTTCCGGCCGGTCCGCGAGCGCATCGGGTTCGTCTTCCAGGACCCCGCCTCCAGCTTCAACCCGCTGCTGACCGTGGCCGACGCCGTCGCCGAACCGCTGGTCGTGCACGGCCGCGCCGGTGACGCCCACGAGGCGCGCGGCCGGGTCGACGAGCTGCTCGAGGCGGTGCAGCTGCCGCGGGCGTTCGGCGACCGCTACCCGCACGAGCTGTCGGGCGGGCAGCGCCAGCGGGCCAGCCTGGCACGTGCACTGGCGTTGGACCCCGAGCTGCTCATCGCCGACGAGCCGACCTCGGCGCTGGACGTCTCGGTGCAGGCCCGGGTGCTGGAGCTGTTCGCGGAGCTGCAGCGCGAGCTGGGCTTCGCGGCGCTGTTCATCAGCCACGACCTCGCCGTCGTCGACCTGCTGGCCGACCGGATCGCCGTGCTCTACCGCGGCCGGCTGGTCGAGGAGGGCACCGGGGAGCAGGTGCTCGGCGCGCCGCAGCACCCGTACACGCAGCGACTGCTGGCGTCGCTGCCCGTCCCCGACCCCGCCGAGCAGGCCGTCCGCCGGGCCACCTGGCAGGAGCTGAGCCGGGCGTAGCCGGAGGACCCTGCTGCCCCCGGCCGCTCCCAGGCTCGCGGCGGCGCCCTGCAGGAGGGCCGTCCCCACGTCCCGGCCGCCGGGACGTGGGGATCGCTCCCCGTGCCTCAGTCCTCCACGACGACGTCGTCGCCGCGGCGCAGCGCCCGCTTCACCCGCAGCCGCAGCACCTTCGCGTAGCCCCGGACGAACTGGGTGTAGCCCGGCGTGGGCCCGTGGTAGCCGAGGAAGCCGCGCGGGCCCTCGACCATCTCGCCGGTGCGCACGTCGAACCGGCTCTGGTGCCACGGGCAGACCAGGCAGCCGTCCTCGTCGAGGGACCCCTCGGAGAGGTCGGCGAGCTGGTGGCGGCAGCGGCGGGACACGGCGAAGTACTCGCCGTCGCGGTTGCCCACCGCCCACCTCCCGGCCCGGCCCACCGTCCCCGGGGGCAGCCGGTCGGCGGGGATGCGGTCGGTCTCGCTCACGGGTGGTCCTCCTCGGGTCGGGACTCGGTCGACCGCCCCCTACCCGGTCGTGCCCGTCCCATCCCGCCGAAAGGGAGGCGCCCACCTAGGGTCGGGACCGTGCGCCGGCTGATGGGGGTCCTCGCAGTCACGGCCGCGGTCCTGGTCGCCGGCGGCAGCCCGGCGCTGGCCGAGCCGCCCTTCGACGTCCCCGACGAGGTGACCGACCGCGCCGGCGTGCTCGGCTCCGGGGGACTCGCGCAGGTGCAGCAGGCGGTCGACGAGCGGCAGGCCGAGGACGGCACGCAGGCGTTCGTCGTCTACGTGGCCAGCTTCGACGGCATCGACCAGGGGGCGTGGGCGCAGGCCACCGCGGAGGCGTCCGGACTCGGGTCGACCGACGTGCTGTTCGCCGTCGCGGTGGACGACCGGCGCTACGGCTACTGGGTCGACGACGCGTTCCCGCAGACGGACGCGGAGGTCGAGGAGTTCCTCGCGCGCGACGTCGAGCCCGAGCTCGGCGCCGACGACTGGGCCGGCGCCGGGGTGGCCTTCGCCGAGGGCGTCGGCGACCCGGCGGGCTCCGGCTCCGACGGTGGCTCGGGGGCCGTCACCGCCGCCGTCGTCGGAGGGGTCGCCGTCGTCGGCGGAGGTGCCTACCTGGTGGCGCGCTCGCGGCGCCGCCGGCAGGGGACGCCGCCGCCGACGACGCGGATCGAGCGGCCCGACCCGAACGCCGGTGTGCCCACCGAGGAGCTGCAGGGCCGGGCCGGCGCCGCGCTGCTCGACCTCGACGAGGCGGTGAAGACCTCCCAGCTGGACCTGGACTTCGCCCGGCTGCAGTACGGGGAGGCCGCCGTCGCCGGGTTCACCGAGGCGCTGGGGCAGTCGCGGCAGGAGCTCACCCGCGCCTTCACGCTGCGCCAGCAGCTCGACGACGAGGTCCCGGAGGACGAGCCGGCGCGGCGGCGGATCCTGGGCGAGATCCTGCAGCTCACCGCGGCCGCCGACGCCCGGCTCGACGAGCAGGCGCAGGCCTTCGAGCAGCTGCGCGACCTCGAGCGCACCGCCCCGCAGGCGCTGGAGGCGCTGGGCCCGCGGATCACCGCGCTGCACGGCAGGCTGCCGCAGGACGAGCAGCGGATGACCCGGCTGCAGCGGCGGTACGCGGCGTCCGCGCTGGCGCCGGTGGCCGACAACCTCGACCAGGCCCGCGCGCGGCTGGCCGCCGCCGAGCAGGAGGTCGCCGAGGCCCGGGCCGCGCTCGACGCCGGCCGCTCCGGCGAGGCGGTGGGCGACCTGCGGGCGGCCGAGGACGCGGTGGCCCAGGTCGGCACGCTGCTCGACGCCGTCGCCCGGCTCGAGCGCGACCTCGAGGAGGCCGCCGCCCGGCTGCCCGCCGTCCGCGCCGAGACCGAGGAGGACCTCGCCGAGGCCCGCGCCCTGGTGGCCTCCGGGGACGCCGGCGGGCTGCGGCCGCAGGTGGCCCGGGCCGAGGCGGGGCTCGCCGCGGCGGAGGAGGCCATGGGCTCCGGCGACGGCGCGCTGCCCGACCCGCTCACCGCGCTGCGAAGGCTGGAGGAGGCCGACGTCGCGCTGGAGCAGGCGCTCGCCGTCGCCCGGGACGCGCAGACCCGGGCCCGCCGGGCGGCCGCGGCGCTGGACCAGACGCTGCTGCGGGCCCGCTCGGCGGTGGCCGCCGCGGCGGACTTCGTCGCCACCCGGCGCGGCGCGGTCGGCCCCGAGGCCCGCACGCGGCTGGCCGAGGCGCAGCGCCACCTCGACGCCGCCGTCGGCACCGGGCGCACCGACCCCGAGGGCGCGCTGCGGGAGGCGCAGCTGGCCGACCAGCTCGCGCAGTCGGCGCTGCAGCTCGCGCAGGCCGACGTCGCCACGTGGTCCTCGGGCTACGGCGGCGGGTACGGCGGCGGGTACGGCGGCGGCTACGGGCCGGGGTACGGGCCGGGGTACGGCGGCGGGCGGGGCGGCGTCGACCTCGGCAGCCTCGTGCTCGGCGGCATCCTGGCCGGCGGCTTCGGCGGCGGGCACGGCCGGGGCCACGGGGGCGGGGGCCTCGGCGGTGGCTTCGGTGGTGGCCTGGGGAGCGGTGGCCTGGGGAGCGGTGGCGGGCGGCCGCGGGGCGGCAGCTTCGGCGGCTCGCGCAGCCGCGGCCGCAGCGGCGGCGGCCGCTTCTGACGCGGCTCCCGCGCACGTCCGCGGAGGTGCACGGGAGGCTCGGCGGCCCGGGCGGGTCGTCCCCGGCGCGCCGGAGGGCGGCAACCGGCTCCTCCCTGCCGGAGGAGCCGCCGGGCGCGTCAGCCCGGGTCAGCCGGGCAGCTGGCCGTAGGTGTGCTCGGGGGTGAACCGGACGACCAGGCGCCGCTCGGCCACCATCGCCCGGCGGTAGTCGTCCCAGTCCTCGTGCTCCTCGGAGATGCCGCGGTAGTAGGCGACGAGCTCCTCCACCGTGGCGTCGTGCGGGTCGGCGGCGACCGGGGTGAGCTCCGCGGTGCCCTCGACGGCCACCCACGACCAGAGGTCGCGCGAGGTCACGTGCAGGGTGAGCCGCGGGTCGGCCCGGAGGTTGCGCGTCTTGGCCCGGTCCGCGGTCACCGAGATCCGGAACAGCCGCCGCTCCGGGTCGTAGGCGTAGCCGACGGTGGACACCTGGGGCCGCCCGTCGCGCTTGACCGTGGCCAGCACGCCCATGTGGTGCTCCGCCACGAAGGCCAGGTGCCGCTCGTCGGCGGTCACCGGACCCGCCCCCGGGCCTTGAGCGGCACCGGCGGCAGCGCCGGCGCGAGCTGCCGCTGGTCCTCGTCGAACCCGGCGACGACGCCGAACCGCGGGTCGCCGTCGTTCCACCGCTCGGCGTACTCGGCGATCTCCTCGCCGGAGCGGCCGACGAAGTTCCACCACATGACCAGCCGCTCCTCGAACGGCTCGCCGCCGAGCAGCAGCAGCCTCGTGGCCGCCTCGGTCCGGATCCGCACCGACCGCCGGCCGGTGCCCAGGTAGACCATCGCCCCGTGCCCCAGCGGCGCGCCCTCGACGTCGGCCCCGCCCGAGGCGCCGAGGAGCGCGTGCTCGAAGTCCGGCTCCAGCGGCACCTCGACGTCGGCGCCCGCGGCCAGGTCCAGGTCGACGCCGACGATCGGCGTGTGCGCGGTGCCCGGCGACACCGCGCCGCCGAACCCGCCCATGAGCACCGTCGCGGTCAGCCCGTCGGAGGTGAACCCGGGCAGCGTCGCGTGGTGCTCGAAGGCAGGCGCGGTGTCGCGGGTGGCGTCGGGCAGCGCCACCCACAGCTGGGCGCCGTGCAGGAACCGCGGGTGCGGCACCGGCGACTGCTCGGAGTGCGCGATGCCGTGCCCGGCGGTCATGAGCGCGAGCTGGCCGGGGCCGAAGGTGACGTCGCTGCCGAGCGAGTCGCGGT
This sequence comes from Geodermatophilus sp. SYSU D00663, assembly GCF_054050655.1. Lineage (NCBI taxonomy): Bacteria > Bacillati > Actinomycetota > Actinomycetes > Geodermatophilales > Geodermatophilaceae > Geodermatophilus > Geodermatophilus sp. SYSU D00663. Next base: position 26,386 of record NZ_JBJGZT010000026.1, read on the forward strand.
GGTGCACGGTGCCCTGGAGCAGCCAGGACACCGTCTGCAGCCCGGTGTGCGGGTGCGGGGTCACCTGCATGCCGGAGGTCGCCGCGACGTCGTCGGGGCCGTAGTGGTCGACGAACGCCCAGGCGCCGACCATCCGGCGGCCGAGAGTCGGCAGCAGCCGCCGGACGACGGTGTTCTCCCCCAGCGGCACCTCCTTGGCGGGCAGCAGGTCGAGGGCCGGACCGGCGGCCGTGCCGTCCAGGCCACCCACCTCGCGCGGGGTGGGGCGGGGCTCGGTGTTGCTCATGGGCGGACCTCCGGACGGCGGACGGTGGGCAGGGTCAGCGGGGTTCGGGCGCGGTCGGGCAGCGCAGCGCGGCCAGGTCCCAGCCGGCGCGGCGGGCGCCGGCGGCGTAGGCGCTGTCCAGGAACTCCAGGACGGTGGCGCGCGGGTCGGCCGCCGCCCGCACGTCCTCGTAGGGCAGCAGCGCGAGGTGGGCGCCGCGGCTGTCGATCCACCGCGCCGCCGCCGGCCGCAGCGGCTCCTCGGCCAGGCCCGCGGGCTCGGGCGCGGTGTAGGAGTAGAACGCCGGCTCCGGGACCTGGTCGTCGCCGAACCAGAAGCCGGCGCTGACCACCTCGTGCGAGTAGGCCTCGCGGGTGACCGGGTCGACGGTGTCCGGCTGCTCCACCCGGCGGTCGGAGAAGCGGGTGACGGCCAGGTCGAAGGTGTGCCAGAAGTGGTGCACCGGGCTGGTCTTGGCGTAGCTGCGGCCGGCGAACTCCTCGAGCACCTGGGCCACCTGGCCGAGCACCACCCAGTAGCGGGTCACCGCGGCGCGGTCGTAGGCGGCGTGGTGCTCGTCCTCGGCGAACGGCGTGCGGTCGGCCAGGTCGAAGGGGACGGGCAGCTCGACGGTCGCGGGCAGGCCCAGCGCCGACAGGCTGCCGAGCAGCTGCCGGTAGAAGGCCGCCACGCTCAGCCCGGGCAGCGGGAACGACGTCCGCCGCCCGTCGGCCACGGCGATCTCGAGCCGGTGGTCGACCAGGTCGAGGTCGACGGCGAAGACGGGGTCGAAGCCCATTGGCCGGGTGGTCAGGCCGCGGCCGGTGAGGTGGAAGGGGACGTGCCACCAGTGGTTGCGCCGCGGGGCGTTGGCCAGCCGCAGCTTGCCCACGACCTGCAGGAACCGGTGCAGGGTGTCCTTGGTGTCGGCCCAGTCGGCCAGCGGCACGGGCGGGAAGACGGGCACGGGGGCTCCTCGGTCGGCGGTCGCGGCCAGCATGCAGGCCCCGGCGGCGGCGCGGAAGCCGCCACCGGGGCCGTGCTCACCGTCCGTTGCTCACCGTCCGTTGCTCACCGTCCGCTGCTCACCGTCCGCTGCTCACCGTCCGGTGCTCACTGCCCGGTCCCGCCGCGCACGGCGGCGTGCGCGTAGGTGGCCGGGATGCTGCCGAGCCGGCCGGCCCGGGAGTCGGCGAACGCGTCGAGCAGCTCCTGCCGGGTGTTCATGACGAACGGCCCGTACATCGCGATCGGCTCACGGATCGGCCGCCCGCCGAGGACGACGACGTCGAGCGCCGGCGTGCGCGACTCCTGCCGCACCGCGCCGCGGACGGTCACCGTGTCACCGGGGCCGAGGACGGCGAGCCGGCCGGTGCGCACCGGCGCCCCGTCGATGCCGACCGAGCCGGCGCCGGACAGGACGTAGACCAGTGCGTTGAACGAGGGGTCCCACGGCAGGTCGAGCGTCGCGCCGGGGGAGACGGTGGCGTGCACCATCGCCATCGGCGTGTACGTCGAGCCCGGCCCGCGGTGTCCGGCGACGTCGCCGGCGATGACCCGCAGCAACGCGCCGGCGTCGGGGCTGGCCAGCAGCACCGACCGGTCGGCGCGCAGGTCCTGGTACCGCGGCTGCACCCACTTCTGCGCCCGCGGCAGGTTCACCCACAGCTGCAGGCCGTGGAACAGCCCGCCGCTGGCGACGAGGTGCTCCGGCGGCCGCTCGACGTGCAGCACGCCGCCGCCGGCGGTCATCCACTGCGTGTCGCCGTCGCTGATCGTGCCGCCGCCCCCGTGCGAGTCGGCGTGCTCGAAGGTGCCGTCGAGGATGTAGGTGACGGTCTCGAAGCCGCGGTGCGGGTGCCAGGACGTGCCCCTGGGCTCACCGGGGGCGTACTCGACCTCGCCCATCTGGTCCATGTGCAGGAACGGGTCCAGGTCGCGCAGGTCGACCCCGGCGAAGGCGCGGCGGACCGGGAAGCCCTCGCCCTCGAGGCCCGACGGCGCGGTGGTCACCGAGCGGGTGCGGCGGCGGACCGTGCCCGGCCCGGGCAGCGGGACGCGCGGCAGGGTGGTGGTGTCCTCGACGGTGACGGCGGGCATCGCCGGCCTCCTCAGTTGAGCTCTCAACCAGTGGCGACCACAGCACCGCGTGCGGCGGATCTGTTCCCGGTCGTTTCGCCCGCCCGCGCACCGGTCACGCCCCGGGGGTGGACGAGGTCGGCCGGCGGCCCGGTTGCCCGAAGCGCATGGTCTTCGGTCCGTGCGGCGGGGTCCGGGACGACGGCCGCTGCGAGGTCGCCGAGGAGCGGTGCGTCTTCGTCGACGACCCCGCGCCGGCGTGGGAGGCGCCGGCGCCGCCCCCCGCGCCGCCCCGGCCGGGCGGCCTGCTCGACCGCGCCCGCACCCGGCCCGTCGTGCTGACCGACCTCAGCGTGGCGCCCTACGACCCGGCCTCCCTGCGCCGGGTGGTCGGGGCGCTGGCCCCCGTCTCCGACGGGCTGCTGGTGGGCGAGCACGCCAACCGCCCGGACTTCCCGCCCACCCTCGTCGCCGCGGAGGTCCTGCAGGCCGGCGGCCGGCCGTGGACCACGCTGGCCTGCCGGGACCGCAACCGCGTCGTCCTCGAGCAGGAGCTGGCCGGCCTGGCCGCCGTCGGCGTCGACGGCGTCCTCTGCGTGACCGGCGACGCCCGCGGCCCCGGTGTCCGGCCCGGCGCCACCCAGGTCTTCGACCTCGACGGCGTCCGGCTGGCCGCGCTCGCGGCGACCGCCGGGCTGCCGGTCGCCGTCCCGGAGTCGCCGTCCGCACCGCCGGTGCACCGGCGCCCCGCCCGGGTGGCGGACAAGCAGCGGGCCGGCGCGCAGCTGTGCGTGCTCAACCACGTGCGCACGCCGGCCGAGGTGGCGGCCTTCGTCGCCGCGGCCCGCCGGGCCGGGGCCACGCTGCCGTTCGTCGCCGCGGTGGCGGTCTACACCGACGAGCGGTCGGCCCGGGTGCTCCAGGGGTTCCCCGGCCTGCACGTGGACGACGCGACGGTCGAGCGCGTGCTCGCGGCCCCGGACCCCCGGGCGGCCGGCATCGCGGCCGCGGTGGCCGAGGCCCGGGCGCTGCTGGCGGTCCCCGGGGTCGTCGGGGTCAACCTCTCCGGCCTGGCCGCGGGCGGCGGGGAGGACGCAGGGGCGCAGGTCAAGGCGGAGGTCGCCGCCGCCGTCCGGGAGGTCGCGTGAGCGAGCTGGAGAGCGAGGCGATGGAGGCCGAGTTCGGCGACGTCGCCGGCTGGACCGAGGAGGCGGTGCGGGCGCTGGGGGCCGGGCACGCCATCCCGGCCGGGTGCCGCGGCAGCGGCAGCGAGGGCGCGCTGCGCTGGCTGGCCGACCGGCTGGCGCTGCGCCCGGGCAGCCGGGTGCTCGACGCCGGCGCCGGGGTCGGCGGCCCGGCCGGCTGGCTGGCCGCCGACCGCGGGGTCCGGCCCGTGTGCGCCGAGCCGATGCACACCGCGGCGCGGGCGGCCGCCCGGTTGTTCGGCCTGCCGTCGGTCACGGCGGTGGCCCAGCGGCTGCCCTTCCGCGACGCCGCGTTCGACGCGGAGTGGTGCCTCGGGGTGCTGTGCACGACCGCCGACAAGCCCGGTGCGCTGGCCGAGCTGCGCCGGGTGCTGGCCGACGGCGGCCGGCTGGGCCTGCTGGTCTTCGTCGCCGTCGGCCCGCTGCCGCCGCCGCTGCCGGAGGGCAACGAGTTCCCCGGCGAGCGCGAACTGGCGGAGCTGGTGACCGCGGCCGGGTTCCGGCTGGGGGAGACCGCGACCGCGGACCTCGGGGACAGCCCGCCGGAGTGGAGCGGGCGGGCCGACGCCGTCGACGCCGAGGTGGCCCGCCGGCACGGGGAGGACCCGCGCTGGCGCGAGGCGCAGGAGCAGTCCCGCCGGGTGGGCCGGCTGCTCGCCGACGGCGTGCTGCGGCCGTGGCTCGGGGTCGCCGAGGCGCGCTGACGCCGGCCGCGGGGAGGGGCGGGTCAGGAGGCGAGCTCGCCCTCGGTGGCGACCACCGGCGGGCCGTGCTCGGCGATCAGCGCGGTGGTGGCGACCTCGGCGTCGTCGAGGTGGACGGCGTCGCGCGGGTCGGTCGTGTCGAGCACCCGGGTCTCGTGCCCGCGACCCACGAGCAGGACGACGTCGGCCGGGCCGGCGGCGCGCACCGCCGCCAGGATCGCCGCGCGCCGGTCCGGGACGGTGCGCACGGCCGCGTCCGCTCCCAGCAGGCCGACCCGCAGCTCGGCCACGATCGCCGCCGGGTCCTCCCCGTGGCTGCCCTCGTTGGTCAGCCAGACGACGTCGGCCGCGCGGGCGGACTCGCCCAGGCCCTGCCGCTTGTACCGGTCGCGGCGGCCGCGGGCGCCGAGCACCAGGTGCACCCGGCCGCCGGGCCCGCACAGGTCGCGGGCGGTGGTGACCGCCGCGGCCAGCGCGCGCGGGGTGTGCGCGTAGTCCACGACGACCAGCGGCCGCCCGCGCCCGCCGAGCACGGTGTTGCGCCCCCGCGGCGGCGCGACCGTGGCCAGGCCGTCGGCGATCCGCACCGGGTCCACCCCGAGCACCCGCCCGGTGGCCCACGCCGCGGCCAGGTTGGTCACGTGCACCCGGCCGACCAGCGGGCTGTGCACCCGGTGGCCGCCGGTGTCGTCGGCCAGCAGCACGTCGGTGCCGCCGGCGCCGGTGCGCCAGCCCAGGACCCGGACGTCGGCGTCCGCGGCCGAGCCCACGCGGGTCACCGGCACCGGCGCCTGGTCGGCCAGCCGCCGGCCCCACGGCTCGTCGACCACCACGACGCCGGCCGCCGCGCGGTCGCGCTCGAACAGCCGCGCCTTGCTCGCCCAGTACTGCTCGAGGGTGCCGTGGTGGTCGAGGTGGTCCTCCTCGAAGCCGGTGAACACCGCGACGTCGAAGCGCAGCCCGTCGATGCGGCCCACGTCCAGCGCGATCGAGGACGCCTCGACGACGGCCCGCCGCGCCCCGGCGTCGACCATCCAGCGCAGCAGCTCGTGCAGCTCCGGGGCCTCGGGCGTGGTCAGCGCCGTCCCGCGCGAGCGGGTGCCGACGGACGCGCCGAGCGTGCCGACGACGCCGGTGCGGACGCCCGCCGCGTCGAGCACCCCGCGCACGAGCGCGCCGGTCGTCGTCTTGCCGTTGCTGCCGGTCACCCCGACCAGGCGCAGGGCGCGCGCCGGGTCGCCGGCGAGCAGCGCGCCGAGCGGGCCGAGCTGGGCGCGCACCGAGGAGACGCGCAGCTGCGGCAGCGCGACGTCGACCGGCCGGTCCACCAGCAGCGCCGCGGCACCCGCCCGCGCGGCGGCCCCGGCGTGCCGGTGCCCGTCGCTGACCGCGCCGCGGACGCAGGCGAACAGCGAGCCGGGCGCCACCCGCCGGGAGTCGGTGACCAGGCCGCGCACGGTCAGGGCGTCGGTACCCCCGACGCGGCGGACCTCCCCGCCGGGGACGGTGGCCGCCCGCCGCTCGACGTCCGGCCAGGTCACGGCGGGGAGGGGCACCCGGCCGACGGTAGGTGGCGCGCAATGTTCTCGCAGGTCGAGCAATGCGCCCCGGCGCGTCGTCGCCGTCCGGAAACGCGCCGGACACACGCCCGAACTAGGTTCCGGACCATGGCGGACCTCTTCGACGGCTACCCACTCGGGGAGCAGTGGGACGAGATGTTCGGCGGCCCGGCGCAGCCCCGGCCGGCCTACGCCGGGCTGTTCGCGTCGCTGCAGCCGATGGCCGGCGAGGAGCTCGCCGCGCGGGCGGACCTGCTGTCGCAGACCTACCGGGACGCCGGGGTCACCTTCGCCCACGCCGGCGAGGAGCAGCCCTTCCCGCTGGACATCGTGCCGCGGGTGATCGGGGCCGACGAGTGGGCGGTCGTCGAGCGCGGCGTCGCCCAGCGGGTGCACGCGCTGGAGGCCTTCCTCGCCGACGTCTACGGCGCGGGTGAGGTCTTCGCCGACGGCGTCGTGCCGCGCAGCGTGGTCACGACGAGCGCGCACTTCCACCGGCAGGCCCACGGGCTGGTGCCGCCCAACGGCGTGCGGGTGCACGTGGCCGGGATCGACCTGGTGCGCGACGAGGCCGGCGACTTCCGGGTGCTCGAGGACAACCTGCGCTCGCCGTCCGGGGTCAGCTACGTCATCACCAACCGCGCGGCGATGAGCCAGGTGCTGCCCGAGCTGTTCGCCGACCACCGCATCGAGCCGGTCGCGGACTACCCGACCCGGCTGCTCGAGGCGCTCAAGGCCTCGGCGCCGCCCAACGTCAGCGACCCGACCGTCGTCCTGCTCACCCCGGGCGTCTACAACTCCGCCTACTTCGAGCACGCGCTGCTGGCCCGGCAGATGGGGGTGGAGCTGGTCGAGGGCCGCGACCTGGTGTGCGCCGGCAACCAGGTGAGCATGCGCACCACCGACGGCCAGCGCCGCGTCGACGTCATCTACCGGCGCATCGACGACGACTTCCTCGACCCGGTGCACTTCCGTCCCGACTCGGTGATCGGCTGCGCCGGCGTCCTCAACGCCGCCCGCGCCGGCCGGGTGACCATCGCCAACGCCGTCGGCAACGGCGTCGCCGACGACAAGCTGCTCTACACCTGGGTGCCCGACCTCGTCCGCTACTACCTCGCCGAGGAGCCGGTCCTCGACAACGCCGAGACCCACCGGCTCGACGACGAGGACACCGTGCGCTGGGTGCTCGACTCCCTCGACCAGCTGGTGCTCAAGCCGGTCGACGGCTCGGGCGGCAAGGGCATCGTCATCGGCCCGCGCGCCGACGACGCGACGCTCGCCGAGCTGGCGGAGAAGGTCCGCGCCCGGCCCCGCGACTGGATCGCGCAGCGGCCGATCGGGCTGTCGACGTCGCCGACGCTGGTGGGCGGCCGGATCGCCCCGCGGCACGTCGACCTGCGGCCGTTCGCCGTCAACGACGGCGAGCGGGTCTGGGTGCTGCCCGGCGGGCTGACCCGCGTGGCGCTGCCCGAGGGCGAGCTGGTGGTCAACTCCAGCCAGGGCGGGGGCTCGAAGGACACGTGGGTGTTCAGCCCGCCGCGGCCGGCGCCCGAGGACGACGAGCCGCCGGCGCGCACCCGGATCGAGTTCACCGCCGCCGACCTGCCCGGCGACCCGCCCGGCCAGGACCCCGGCCCGTTCGAGGACGCCGTCGCCGGCCAGTCGCAACAGCAGCAGCAGACCCTGGGGGAGACGCCGTGCTGAGCCGGATCGCGGAGTCGCTGTTCTGGATCGGCCGGTACGTCGAGCGCGCCGACGACACCGCCCGGATCCTCGACGTGCACACCCAGCGGCTGGTCGAGGACCCGTGGATCGACGAGCGGCGGGCCTGCGCGAACCTGCTCGGCCTCATGGGCGCGGGCGTGCCCGAGGAGGAGGCCGACACCGAGCGGGTGCTCGCGACCCTGGCCTTCGAGCGGGACAGCCCGAGCTCGATCGTCGGGGCGCTGTCGGCGGCGCGGGAGAACGCCCGCGGTGCCCGCGAGGTGCTCTCGGCCGAGATCTGGGAGTCGCTCAACGTCACGCACAACGCGCTGCCGCAGCAGCGCACGATGGCCCGCCGGTACGGGCCGCACTCGCTGTTCCGGTTCGTCCGCGAGCGCTCGGCCATGGTCTTCGGCCTGGCCGACTCCACGATGAGCCGCGACGAGTCCTGGCTGTTCCTCGTCCTCGGCCGCTCGCTGGAGCGGGTGGACATGACCGCGCGGATCCTCTCCACCCGCGTGCTGGCCGGGGACGCGGCGCCGTCGTGGACGCTGGTGCTGCGCTCCACCGGCGCCTACGAGCCCTACCTGCGCACCTACCGCGGCGTCGTCGACTCCAGCCGCGCAGCGGAGTTCCTGCTGCTGGACCGGCTGTTCCCGCGGTCGGTGTTCGCCGCGCTGGAGCAGGCCGAGGCGTGCCTGGCCGAGCTGGAGCGCTCCACCGTCCGCGACGCCACCCGCATCGGCGTGGCCGGCGAGGCGCACCGGATCGTCGGCCGGGCGCGCACGATGCTCGAGTTCATGCCGCCGCCCGAGCTGCTGGACCGGCTGCCGCAGCGGCTCGACGAGCTGCAGCGCACCTGCTCGCTGGCCAGCGCGGCGGTCACCGGCCGGTTCTTCACCGAGCAGGCGCCGCAGGTGTGGGTGCCCGAGGGGGTCGCGTGAGCCAGTCGCAGGTCCAGACCCAGGTCCCCGGCCGGGCGCCGCGCCCGCCCGGCGACCGCTGGCGGCTGCAGGTCGTGCACACCACCCGGTTCCGCTACGGCGGGCCGGTGCGCTCCTCCTACAACGAGGCCCGGCTGACGCCGGAGAACAGCGGCCGGCAGACGACGCTGCGCTCGCGGGTGGAGATCGAGCCGGCCGCGACCGCGTTCGCCTACCGCGACTACTGGGGCTCGACGGTCACCGCCTTCGACCTGCACACCCCGCACCGGGAGCTGGTGGTCACCGGTACCTCGATCGTGGAGGCCGGCCCCGACGTCGTCGACCACGACCACGTGGGCTGGTCCGCCCTCCGCGGCCGCCTGGTCCGCGACCGCTTCGGCGAGCTGCTGGCCCCCACGCCCCGCACCGCCATGGACCCGACCGTGGTACGCGCCGCCCGGGCCGCGGTCGGCGACGCCCCGCCGCACCAGGCCGGGCCCGCGGTGTGCCGGTTCGTCCGCGAGCACATGGAGTACCTGTCCGGCTCGACGTCGGTGCGGACGACGGCGATGCAGGCCTGGACGGCGGGCAGGGGCGTCTGCCAGGACATCTCGCACGTCACCGTGGGCCTGCTGCGCGAGCTGGGCCTGCCCGCCCGCTACGTCTCCGGCTACCTGCACCCTCGGCCGTCGGCCGGCATCGGCGAGACGGTGACCGGCGAGAGCCACGCCTGGGTGGAGTGGTGGGACGGCGGCTGGTGCGCCGCCGACCCCACCAACGGCGTCCCGATCGGGCCGCGGCACGTGACCCTGGGCCGCGGCCGCGACTACGGCGACGTCCCGCCGTTCACCGGCATCTTCTCGGGCCCGCGCAGCGAGGGGCACACGGTGACCGTGGAGGTCACCCGGCTGGCCTAGGAGCCCCTCGCCCGGGAGCTCCCCGCCCGGGAGCCCCTCGCCCGGGGAGCCCCTCGCCCGGGGAGCTCCTCGCCCGGGAGCCCCTCGCCCGGGGAGCCCCTCGCCCGGGGAGCTCCTCGCCCGGGAGCCCCTCGCCCGGGGAGCCCCTCGCCTAGAAGCCCCGGAGCAGCCGGGCGACGCCGGTGAGCTCCTCCTCGGCGTCGGCGTCGGGGAGCACCTCGGTGCGGTCGGCCAGCCGCGGCCGCCACGCGGGCGGGGCGGACTCCAGCCAGGCGGCGCCGGCGTCGGTGAGGCGGCCGTCGGAGCGCAGCGGCGCCCAGCCGCGCAGGAAGCGCAGCCCCTCGGCGGCGGTGACCAGGGTGCGGGCCACGCCGCGGCCGCGGTACACCGGCTCGACGGTGACGTCGTCGACCAGGCCGGAGCGGATCCACCAGCGGACCTCGGCGATCCGGTCGGTCATCCGCACCCCGGCGGCGGCGACCTCGTGCGGGCGGACGACCGCGCCGGGCCGGAAGGCGTTGCCGCGGAAGGCCAGCAGCGAGGCGGCCGGGACGGCGCTGGTCGCGTGGGTGACCTCGGCGAACCACATCGGCGGGCAGGTCCCCGACAGCTCCTCGGCGACCTCGATGCGCACCACCCGGCCGTCGGAGGCGCGGTGCCGGACGTCGACCTGCCAGCCGGCGGGGCGGCGCCCGCGGGCGTCGACGGCGGTCATGTCGACCGGGGTGCCGTCGGGGAAGCGGTCGGAGTTGACCGCCACCAGCGAGTACTCGACGGGGCCGGGGCCGCGGCGCAGCAACCGGGCCCACCACAGCGCCGTCGTCCCCGGGGCGGGCTCGGCCAGCGGCGGGACCGCCCGCAGGCGCGGTGCCGCCGGCGCCGGGGCCGGGAACGCCGTGTCGTGGGCCGCTGCCGTCATGCTCATGTCGTCCTCCGCTCGTCCGCCCCGGACACCCGGGGTGTGCTGCCGATGACTCTCCGGACGCCGCTTGCGGGTGCCTTGGGGTCCACTAGCGGACCGCCCCGGGCGGCCGGGGCGTGCGGGCGGCCGGGGATACTGGGGTCCGATGACCTGGACCCGGCCGTGAGCGCCCCGCTGAACCTGCTCAACCTCGAGCGGGTCTCCAAGGCACACGGCACGACCGTGCTGCTCGACGGCGTCTCCCTCGGCGTCGCCGCCGGCGAGCGGATCGGCGTCGTGGGGCGCAACGGCAGCGGCAAGTCCACGCTGCTCGGCGTCCTCACCGGCCGCGAGGAGCCCGACTCCGGCCGGGTCACCCGGCGCGGCGACCTCGCCGTCGGCGTCCTCGACCAGTCCGGCACGCTGCCGCCGGGCGCCACCGTCCGCGACGTCGTCCTGCCCGGGACGCTGTTCGCCGCCGAGCACGAGTGGGCCGCCGACCCGGCCGTCCGCAGCGTGCTGACCGGCCTGGAGCTCGACCGGCTCGGCCTGGACAGCCCGGTCGCCCCGATGTCCGGCGGCGAGCGCCGGCGGGTCGCCCTGGCCGCGCAGCTGATCCGGCCTCTGGACCTGCTGGTGCTCGACGAGCCGACCAACCACCTCGACGTCGAGGGTGTCGCCTGGCTGGCCGACTTCGTCAAGCGGCGGGTCGGCGCGCTGGTCGTCGTCACCCACGACCGGTGGTTCCTCGACGAGGTCTGCACGCAGACCTGGGAGGTCACCGACGGCGCGGTGCACGCCTACGAGGGCGGCTACGCGGCCTACACGCTGGCCCGCGCCGAGCGCGCCCGCGTCGCGGCGGTGACCGAGGAGCGGCGGCTGAACCTGGTGCGCAAGGAGCTCGCGTGGCTGCGCCGCGGCGCGCCGGCGCGCACCAGCAAGCCGCGGTTCCGCATCGAGGCGGCCGAGGCGCTCATCGCCGACGAGCCGCCGCCGCGGGAGTCGATGGCGCTGAAGGGCTTCGCCGCCCGGCGGCTCGGCAGGACCGTCTACGACGTCGAGGACGTCGACTACGCCGTGCCCTCCGACGACGGCCCGCGGGCGCTGTTCCGCGACCTGACCTGGCACGTGGGCCCCGGCGACCGCATTGGCGTGGTCGGCGTCAACGGCGCGGGCAAGACCTCGCTGCTGCGGCTGCTGGTCGGCGAGGTCGAGCCGGACCGCGGCCGGGTGGTGCGCGGGCAGACGGTGGCGCCCGCGTACCTGTCGCAGCACGTCACCGAGCTGCCCGGGCGGCTGCGGGTGCTCGAGGCGGTGCAGGAGATCGCCCGCATCGCGCGGATCGGCAACCAGGAGGTCTCCGCGTCGTCGCTGGCCGAGCGGTTCGGCTTCCCGGCGTCGCGGCAGTGGACGCCGGTCGGCGACCTCTCCGGCGGCGAGCGGCGGCGGCTGCAGCTGCTGCGCCTGCTCATGGCCGAGCCGAACGTGCTGCTGCTCGACGAGCCGACCAACGACCTCGACATCGACACGCTCACCCAGCTCGAGGACCTGCTCGACTCCTTCCCCGGCACGGTGCTGGTGGTCAGCCACGACCGGTACTTCGTCGACCGGGTCTGCGACTCGGTGGTCGCGCTGATGGGCGACGGCTCGCTGGCCGCGCTGCCCGGCGGGGTGGAGGAGTACCTCGCCCGCCGGGCCGCCGGTGAGGCGGCACTGCCCTCGGCCGGCTCCGGTCTCGCGCCCGCCGGCGGCGCGGCCCCGGCGCCCGCCCCGGCCGGCCCCTCGGCGGCGGAGGTGCGCGCCGCCCGCAAGGAGGCCGCCCGGCTCGAGCGGCGGCTGGAGAAGCTCGGCGCGGAGGAGGAGCGGCTGCACGCCGAGCTCGCCGCCGCCGCCACCGACCACGCGAGGGTCGTGGAGCTCGACGGCCGGCTGCGGACCCTGCTGGCCGAGAAGGACCGGGTCGAGACCGACTGGCTGGCCGCCGCGGAGCTCGCCGAGGGCTGACCCGGCAGGAGGTGTTCACCCGGGTCGCCGACTCAGCGACGGTGCGGCTCGGACCGGCTCGAGGAGGCGCGTCCGGGGCGTCCCGGCCAGCGCTGGTGAGCTGTCGCGGGAGGCCCACACCGTCGTCTCGAGGAAGTCGAGGAAGCGCTGCGCCTGCTCCCGGGTCGGGAAGTCGAGATCGACGAGGACGTAGCGGTCGTCGTCGACCGGGTGCCGTACCCGCTCGCCGCACACGCCGGCCTGTCGGCGGCGCTCGGCGAACAGGTCGAAGGCGGCCTTCCACGTGGGGAGGTCGCTGATCGGGTGCTCGATGTGCAGGGTGATCACGTCCGCGACGCTAGGAACCGGGCGGCGGCGGCCCCATCCCAGATGTCTGGGGTCCGGTGACGCGCGGTGCTGTCCGGCGCGGCGGGGTGTCCGTAGCCTGCCGTCGTGGCCGGGTCCACGGCGGCGCGGGAGCGGGTCGAGCGGATCTGCGCGGCGGGTGCCGACGCCCGCACGTTGCGCCTGCGGCTGCTGGCCGAGCTCCGCCGCGCGGTCGGGTTCGACGCCTACGCCTGGGTGCTCACCGACCCGGAGACGCGGGTGGGCTGCGGGCCGCTGGCCGACGTCCCGTGCCTGCCCGAGCTGCCCCGGCTGCGCTACCTGACCGCGCTCAACCGCTGGACCACCCTGACCGACCGACCCGTCGCGCTGCTCGCCGAGGCCACCGACGGCGACCTCGGGCGCAGCCCGCTGTGGCGGGAGCTGCTGTGCCGGTACGACGTCGCCGACGTCGCCTCGGTGGTCTTCCGCGACGGCTTCGGCTGTTGGGCGTTCCTGGAGCTGTGGCGTACCGGAGGCCGGGCCTTCGACCGGGTCCACGCGCAGTTCCTGCGGGACGTCGCCCCGACCGTCACCACGGCCCTGCGGCGCGGCCAGGCGCGCACCTTCGAGACCGCCTCGCCCTCCGACCACCCGACCGGGCCCCTGCTCCTGCTGCTGGCGCCGGACCTGCAGGCGGTGCGGCAGACACCTGGCACGCGGGACGCGCTCCGGCTGCTGGTGCCCCGCGACGACGAGGGGCCGCCGGTTCCGGCCGGTGCCCTCAACGTCGCCGCCCAGTTGCTCGCTGTCGAGGCGGGGGTCGACGCCTCGCCGCCGTGGGCGCGGGTCCACCTGGCCGGGAACCGCTGGCTGACCCTGCGGGCCGCCCGGCTCGAGGGCGACGCTCCACGCGAGGAGCGCGACATCGCCGTCACCATCCACGAGTCGAGCGCCTCCGAGCGGCTGTCGCTGTTCGCCCGCTGCACGGGGCTCAGCGCCCGTGAGGCCGAGCTGCTCGCCCACCTGGCGACCGGCGCCGACACCCGCGACGTGGCCGCACGGATGTTCCTGTCCGCGCACACCGTGCAGGACCACCTCAAGTCGGTGTTCGACAAGACGGGCACCCGCAGTCGCCGGACGCTGCTGGCACGTGCCCTCGGCGCCTGACCCCCGGCGCGTTCGTCGAGGGGTGACCCGCCGTCGCTCCGCGCCCCTGTCCACCCGGGCGCGGAGGCGCCCAGGGGGCCGTCCAGCACCCTGTGATCGACACTGCCTGCCGAGGGCACCGAGCGCTGACCCGGCCCCGCGCGCGCTCGTGCTCCGGGTCCGCAGCGGACCCGGAGCACGAGCGGGTGGCCTCCCTGCAGGGGCCCGCCGCGAGCCTGCGAGTGGCGGAGGGCAGGGAGGTCCTCCCTCAGGCGACGGCGGCCTCGGCGCGGGTGCGGGCGAGCATCCGCAGGCCGACGACGACCGCCGGGACGGCGCCGACGAGGGCCAGGGCGCCGTGGACCGTCGGCGAGAACGGGATCACCGCGGAGGCCACGAGGCAGCCGACGGCCGGGAGCAGCAGCCACCAGCCGGTCACCCCGGCGCGGGCGAGACCCACGTACCCGACGATCGGGCCGAGGAGCCCGAACAGCGTCAGGACGCCGACGACCGCGACCCCCGGGTTGGCCCCGACGGCGTCGTAGAGGCCCAGGGCGGTGGCCGGGTCGAGCTCGCGGCCGATGGCGCCGGTCCAGTGGTCGTAGAGCACGAAGCCGGCCACGGTGACCAGGCCGATCGCGGACAGCAGCGCCCCGACGACGGTCGGGATGCGCCCGCGGCGGCCCCGCACCAGCGTCGGGACGGCCAGCCAGGCCAGGGCCAGCGCCATGTTGCCGTAGTGCAGCAGCACCGCCGACAGCGTCGTCCGGCCCTCGTCGCGACCCAGGGCCGCGATGTAGTCGGCCGCGGCCTGGGAGTCCTGGGGCGGGGAGGTCACCATGCCGGCGACGTAGAGCAGCGAGCCGCCGACCAGGGCGGCGCCGGCGATCGGCAGCATCAGCGAGCCGGCGCTGCGGGCCGGGCGCGCCTCGGGGGTGGCGGCGGGACGGGTGGGGAGCGGGGAGGTGGTCATCGGTCCTCGTCGGTCGGGGCACCGCTCGCTGCGGTGCGTCGGCGAGGACTCTCCGGCCGCGGGGCCCTCCGCCACGTCCGTCCCGGCGGACCGACCGCCCTCCGCCGCGAGGAGGAGGGAGGGCGCGTGTCCATCGGCCGCGCGGGGGATCCCGGGCACCCCCGCGGGCCCCTACCGTGCTCGCCGTGCCCCGCTGGTCGTCGTCCCCCTCCGCCCGCCGGCTCGTCTGGCCGGTGCTCGGCGCCGTGCTCGCGGTGCTGTCGGTCGTCGAGACGCTGACCGAGGAGGTGTTCCGCTACCCGCTGGTCACCGCGCTGCCCGGCGTCGCCGTCGGGGCCGTCGTGGCGCTCGGCGCCCGGTGGCCGGAGGCGGCCGCGGTGGCCGGCGGCCTCAGCGTGCTCGGCAACTACGCGCTGGGGACGCCCGGTCCCGGCGGCGCCCAGTTGATCGCGATGGCGGTCCTCGTCGGGCACGCCGCCGCGGTGCTGCCGGTGCGGCGGGGGCTGCGCGCGGCCGTCGTCGCGACGCTGGTCGTGGTGGGCAGCGGCATCGCCTTCGGCCCCTCCACCTGGGAGAGCGTCTTCTACCTGGTCGTCACCGGCACCGCCTGGGCGGTCGGGGTCCTCGTGCGGCAGTCGCACTCGCGCTCGCTGGCGCTGCAGGCGCTCGCCGCGCGGCTGGCCGAGCAGCAGGAGGCGGTGGCCGGCGCCGCGGTGGTGGCCGAGCGGGCGCGCATCGCCCGCGAGGTGCACGACTCGGTGGCGCACGCGGTGAGCGTGATGGTGCTGCAGATGGGCGGCCTGCGCCGGCTGCTGCCCGACCACCCGGAGGCCCAGGACGTGCTGCTGGGGCTGGAGCGGCTGGGGCGCGAGTCGGTCGACGAGATGCGCCGGGTGGTCGGCATCCTCCGCGAGTCCGGCGGCGGCGACCCGGCGCCGCGGCCGTCGCTGTCCCGGCTCGACGCCGTCCTCGCCGAGCTGCGCGCCGGCGGGATGCCGGTGCGGCTCGTCGTCACGGGGGAGCCGGCCGAGCTGCCGCAGCTGGTCGACGTCGCGGCCGTCCGCGTGGTGCAGGAGGCGCTGTCCAACGTCGTCCGGCACGCCGGTGCCGCGGCCACGTGCGTGGAGGTCGCCTGGAGGCCGGGCCGGGTGACGGTGACCGTCACCGACGACGGCCGGCCGCGGGTCCCCGTGCCGCCGCCGGTCCCCGGCACCGGCGGGCACGGGCAGCTGCACATGCGCGAGCGGGTGGCCGTGGCCGGTGGCGACCTCTCCGTGGGGCCGGTCCGCGGCGGCGGCTACCGGGTCCGCGCCGGCTTCCCGGTGCCCGCGCCGGCGAGCGCGCCCGCGGCGGTGGGCGCGTGACGATCCGGGTGGTGCTGGTCGACGACCAGTCGATGATCCGCACCGGCCTGCGGATGGTGCTGGCCGCCGAGCCCGACATCGAGGTGGTCGGGGAGGCCGGCGACGGCGCCGGCGGCGTGCGGGTGGTCACCGAGCTCGCGCCCGACGTGGTGCTGCTCGACGTCCGGATGCCCGGCACGGACGGGCTCGAGGCGGCCCGCCGGATCGTCGGGGCCGGCCTGCCCACGCGCGTCGTCGTCCTCACCACGTTCGACGAGGACGAGTACGTGGCCGCCGCGCTGCGCGCCGGGGTCAGCGGGTTCCTGCTCAAGGTGGCCCCGCCCGAGGACCTGGTGGCCGCGGTGCGCACCGTGGCCGCCGGGCAGGGGCTGCTCGACCCGGCCGTGACGCTGCGGGTGATCCGGTCCTTCGCCGCGGCGCCCGCGCCCGACCCCGGCCGCGCCGCGGAGCTCGCGGCGCTGACCGAGCGGGAGACCGACGTCCTGGCGCTGGTCGCCGCCGGGCTGTCCAACGCCGAGATCGCCGCGCGGCTGTACCTCGGCGAGGCGACGGTGAAGACGCACGTCAGCCGGGTGCTGCTCAAGCTGGGCCTGCGCGACCGGGTCCAGGCGGTTGCATTCGCCTACGAGTCGGGCCTGGTGACGCCGGGTAGGTGACCCGGTTCTCCGCGCCCCCGGTTTCCCGGCGCGGGAGCGGCGGTACCCCCACGAGGGGGCGACGCCGCCGCACCGCCGTCGTCGCGTGCTCCCCTCCACCGCCGACCCGGGAGCCCCGTGACCGCACTGCTGCTCGCGCACCTGGTGGCCGCCCTGGCGGCGCCGGTGCTGGTGCGGTGGTGGGGACGGGACGCCTTCCTCGCCCTCGCGCTGGTGCCCGCCGCCGGGTTCGCCTGGACGCTCGCGCAGCTGTCGGCGGTCGCGTCCGGCGACGACGTCCGCGAGACCGTGCCCTGGGTGCCCGCGCTCGACCTGTCGGTGGCGCTGCGGCTGGACCCGCTGGCCCTCGTGTTCGCCGGGCTGGTCACCGGCGTCGGCGCGCTGGTGCTCCTCTACTGCAGCCGCTACGTGGAGCCGGACGCCGAGGGCACCGGCCGGCTGGCCGGCTGCCTGACCGCCTTCGCCGGCTCGATGCTGGCGCTGGTCCTCGCCGACGACGTCTACCTGCTCTACGTCGCCTGGGAGCTGACGACGGTCTTCTCCTTCCTGCTCATCGGCGGGTCGGGGACGTCGCTGGCGGCCCGGCGGGCGGCCGCTCAGGCGCTGGTCCTCACCACCGCCGGGGGCCTGGCGATGCTGGCCGGGCTGGTCGTGCTGGCGCACGCCGCGGGCACGTCGCGGCTGTCGGCGATCGTCGCCGACCCGGGCAGCGGGCCTGCCGTCGTCACCGGGGTGCTGCTCGTGCTGGCCGGCGCGGTGACCAAGTCCGCGCTGGTGCCGTTCCACTTCTGGCTGCCGGCGGCCATGGAGGCGCCGACGCCGGTGAGCGCCTACCTGCACGCGGCGGCCATGGTGAAGGCCGGCGTCTACCTGGTCGCGCGGCTGGCGCCCGGCGCCGCGGACCTGCCCGGCTGGCGGCCGCTGGTGCTCGGGCTGGGCGTGGCCACGATGCTGGTCGGCGGCTACCGGGCGCTGCGCCAGACCGACCTCAAGCTGCTGCTCGCCTTCGGCACGGTCAGTCAGCTCGGGTTCCTCACCACGCTGGTCGGCGCCGGCAGCGCCGAGCTCGCGCGCGCCGGGCTGGCCATGGTGCTCGCCCACGGGCTGTTCAAGTCCACGCTGTTCCTCACCGTCGGCGTCGTCGACCACGCCACCGGCACCCGCGACCTGCGCGAGCTGTCCGGCCTCGGCCGCCGGATGCCGGTGGTCGCCGCGGTCGCCGGCCTGGCCGCGGCGTCGATGGCCGGGCTGCCGCCGCTGCTCGGCTTCGTGGGCAAGGAGGCGGCGTTCACCGCGCTCCTCGACGGCGGCCTGCCCGACCGCACCGCCGCGCTGCTGGTCCTCGCCGGGCTGGTGCTCGGGTCGGTGCTCACCGCCGGATACACGCTCCGCTTCGTGTGGGGAGCGTTCGCGGCCCACGCCGGCCGGCCGGCCACGGAGGTGGCGCACCCGCCCGGGCCGCTGTTCCTCGCCGCCCCGGTCGTCCTCACCCTCCTCGGCCTCGCGGGCGGCGTGCTCGCGAAGGGCCTCGAGCCGGTCGTCGGCCGCTACGCCGACGGGCTGCCCGGCTACGCGCCGGAGACCGAGGAGCTCGCGCTGTGGCACGGGCTCCAGCCGGCCCTGGCGCTGTCGGCGCTCACCCTGCTCGGCGGGGCGGCGCTGTTCGCCGGGCGGGCGGCGGTGGCCCGGGTGCAGCGGCGGCTCACGGTCCGGGCGTCGGCCGACGAGGGCTACTGGAACGTGCTGCAGGGCGTCGACCGGCTCGCCGTCCTGGTCACCGGGACGACGCAGCGCGGGTCGCTGCCCGCCTACCTCGGCACCATCCTCACCGCGGTCGTCCTGCTGCCCGGCGCGCTGCTCGCCACCGTCGCCGAGCGCCCGGCGCAGTGGCGGGCCTGGGACAGCCCGGTCCAGGTGCTGGTCGGCGTCGTCGTGCTGCTGGCCGCCGCGATGGCGGTGCGGGTGCGGCAGCGGCTGTCGGCGGCGCTGGTCGTCGGCGTCACCGGCTACGGGCTGGCGGTGTTCTTCGTGATCGCCGGGGCGCCGGACCTCGCGCTCACCCAGTTCCTCGTCGAGACGGTGACGATCGTGGCGTTCGTCCTGGTGCTGCGGAAGCTGCCCAAGGACGTGTCCGAGCGGCACCGCCGCCGCGAGCGCGCCGGCCGCGGCCTGCTCGCCGTCGGCGTCGGCCTGCTCATGGGCGCGGTGTCCGCCGTGGCGCTGGCCGCCCGCGACGCCGCCCCGGTGTCCGACGAGTACGCCCGGCTCGCCGAGGAGGCGCAGGGGCACAACGTCGTCAACGTGACCCTGGTCGACATCCGCGCCTGGGACACCTTCGGGGAGATCTCGGTGCTCATCGTCGCCGCCACCGGCGTGGCCAGCCTGGTCTTCCTGCGGCGGCGCACCGGGGCGATCGAGCGGGCCGAGCGGGAGGACCAGGTCGCCGGGCGGTCCCGGCGGGCGCCGGTCGGGGAGTGGCTGGCCGCCGGCGGCACGCTCGACCCGCGGCGCCGGTCGGTGGTGCTCGAGGTCGTCGTGCGGATGCTGTTCCACACCGTCCTGGTCTTCTCGCTGTACCTGCTGTTCGCCGGGCACAACCAGCCCGGCGGCGGGTTCGCCGGCGGCCTGGTCGCCGGGCTCGCGCTGGTGCTGCGCTACCTTGCCGGCGGCCGCTACGAGCTCGGCGAGGCCGCCCCGCTCGACCCCGGCCGGCTGCTCGGTGCGGGCCTGCTGCTGGCCGGCGGCACCGGCGTCGCCGCGCTCGTGCTGGGCGGGCAGGAGCTCGAGTCCACCTACTGGGAGTGGACGCTGCCCGTCCTCGGCGACGTCAAGCTGGTCTCGCCGCTGTTCTTCGACGTCGGCGTCTACCTGGTGGTCGTCGGCCTGGTGCTCGACGTGCTGCGCAGCCTCGGCGCCGAGCTCGACCGCCAGGAGGACGAGGACGACCCGGTCGAGACCACGCCGGGGGAGGTGGTGGCCCGGTGACGCCGACCGTCGTCCTGCCCGTGGTCATCGGCGGCCTGTACGCCGCCGGCGTCTTCCTGCTGCTCGACCGCAGCCTCACCCGGGTGCTGCTCGGCTTCCTGCTGCTGGGCAACGCCACCAACCTGCTGCTCATCTCCGCCGCCGGCCCGGCCGGGAGCGCGCCGCTGCTCGGCCGCGGTGACGACGCCACCGCCGATCCGCTGCCGCAGGCGTTCGTGCTCACCTCGATCGTCATCACCTTCGGCGTCTCGGCGTTCCTCCTGGCGGTGATCCACCGCTCGTGGCGGCTGGCCCGCCAGGAGGCGGTGGAGGCCGACGAGGAGGACCGCCGGCTGGCCACCCGGGAGGGCCGGCGCTCCGGCCGCGAGGACCCCGACGAGATCGACCCGGACCGGCTGGCCGCCGAGGACCGGCGCCCGTTCCACGCCGAGCCACCCCGGCGCCGCGGTCAGCCGCCGCCGGGCACCCCCGCGGACGACGTCGACCTGCCCCCGGCGCGACGGCGGTCGCGGTGATCCGCGTCCTCGCCCCGCTGCCGGTGGTCCTGCCGCTGCTGGGTGCTGCCGTCTCGCTGCTGCTCAGCCGCCACACGCGGACCCAGCGGGTACTCAGCGTCGCGGTGCTCGCCGCGGTCCTGGGCGTGTCGGTGACCCTGCTGGTCCTCGCCGACCGGTCGGGCGCGGTCGCGGTGGCGGTCGGCGACTGGCCGGTGCCGCAGGCGATCTCGCTGGTGGTCGACCGGCTGTCGGCGCTGATGCTGGTGGTGGCGCACACCGTGGGCCTGGGGGTGCTGCTGTTCGCCGTCGGCCAGGGCGCCGCCGACGGCAGCGAGCAGGCGCCGGTGTCGATCTTCCACCCGACGTTCCTGGTGCTCATGGCCGGCGTCGGGTTCGCGTTCCTCTCCGGCGACCTGTTCAACCTCTACGTCGGCTTCGAGGTGCTGCTGACCGCCAGCTACGTGCTCATCACCCTCGGCGGGTCCGCGCCGCGGGTGCGCGGCGGGATCACCTACGTCGTGGTCAGCCTGGTCGGGTCGCTGCTGTTCCTCGCCGCGATCGGCCTGGTGTACGCGGCCACCGGCACCGTGGACATGGCCGACCTGTCGGTGCGGCTGGCCGAGGTCCCCGAGGGCACCCGCACGCTGCTGCACGCGCTGCTGCTCATCGCCTTCGGCATCAAGGCCGCCGTCTTCCCGCTGTCGGCCTGGCTGCCCGACAGCTACCCGACGGCGCCGGCGCCGGTGACCGCGGTGTTCGCCGGGCTGCTCACCAAGGTCGGCGTCTACGCGATCGTCCGCACGCAGACGCTGCTGTTCCCCGACGGCGCGCTGGACACCCTGCTGATGGCGGCGGCGCTGGCGACGCTCGTGGTCGGCATCCTCGGCGCGGTCGCGCAGACCGACCTGCGGCGGATCCTGTCCTTCACGCTGGTCAGCCACATCGGCTACCTGGTGTTCGGCATCGCGCTGGGCAGCGTCGCGGGGCTGACCGCCGCGGTGTTCTACGTCGTCCACCACATCGTCGTCCAGACCACGCTGTTCCTCGTCGCGGGTCTGGTCGAGCGCACCGGCGGGTCGACGTCGATCCGCCGGCTCGGCGGGCTGGCCGCCGCCTCCCCGCTGCTCGCGGTGCTGTACCTGCTGCCCGCGCTGAACCTCGCCGGCATCCCGCCGCTGTCCGGGTTCCTCGGCAAGCTGGGGCTGCTGCAGGCCGGGGTCGCCGACGGCCGCCCGCTGGCGCTGGTGCTGGTCGGCGCCGGGCTGGTGACCAGCCTGCTCACCCTCCTGGCGGTGGCCCGGGTGTGGACCCGCGCGTTCTGGCGGCCGCGCGCGCAGGAGCCCGGCGCCGACACCGCCGCCGCGGCGGCGGTCGACGCGGGGCCGCGGGGCGGGGCCCGCCCGTCGGGGAACGGCGCCGCCCGGCCGTCGGCGGCGTGGCAGCGGCAGGTGGCCGTGGCGACGGCGTCCGAGGGGCCCGAGGAGCCCGACGAGCACCCGGGCGAGCCCGCGGAGCGGCTGCCGCGCGTGCTGGTCGGCGCGACGGCGGCGCTGGTGGCGCTGACCGTCGCCCTCACCGCGCTGGCCGGCCCGCTCTACGGCCTGGCCGGCCGCGCCGCCACCGACCTGCTCGACCGCGGCCCCTACCGCACGGCCGTGGAGGGGGAGCGGTGACCGACCGCGCCCGCCACCTGCTGCGCCAGCTGCCCGCGCTGGTCTGGCTGGTGCTGGTCTGGGTGCTGCTGTGGGGCACCTGGTCGTGGGCGAACGTGCTGGGCGGCGTGCTGGTCGCCGTCCTCGTCACCCGCGTGGTGCCGCTCCCGGCGGTGGTGGAGAACATCCGCATCCGGCCGCTCGCGCTGCTGCGGTTCCTCGCCGTGTTCGCCGTCGACCTCGCCGTCTCCAGCGCGCAGGTGGCCTGGCGCGCGCTGCGGCCGGGCCCGCCGCTGCGCAGCGCCGTCATCCGGGTGCAGCTGCGCACCGACTCCGACCTGCTGCTCGCGGTCATCAGCGAGGCGCTCAGCCTGGTCCCCGGGTCGGTGGTGCTCGACCTGGACCGCGAGCACCGGGTGCTGGCCGTCCACCTGCTCGAGGTCCGCGACCGCGACGACCTCGAGCGCCAGCGCGCCGGGGTGCTGGCCGTGGAGGACCGGGTGGTGCGGGCCTTCGGCCGGTCCCGCGAGCGTGCCGCGCTGGACCGGGAGCCCACGGAGGTGGCGCGGTGAGCTGGGTGGCCGTCGTGGCGTTCGGCCTCGTCGGGGCGGGGGCGCTGCTCGCGCTGGTGCGGCTGGCCCGCGGGCCGTCGCTGCTGGACCGGGTCGTGGCCGGCGACGCGATGCTGGTGATCACGGCCGGCGGGCTCGGCGTGCACGTGGCGCTGTCCCGCGACGCGTCCGCGGTGCCGGTGCTCGTCGTCGTGTCGCTGCTGGGCTACATCGGCGCGATCGCGGTGGTCCGCTACGTCGGCGGCATGGTGCTCGACCGGCCCTCCGGCGACGACCCCGCGGGGGAGGAGCGGCCGTGAGCGCGGTCCTCGACGTCGTCGCGACCGTCTGCCTGCTGCTCGGGTCGTTCCTCGCGTTCACCGCGGGGCTCGGGCTGCTGCACTTCCCCGACGTGCTGACCCGCCTGCACGCGGCCACGAAGCCGCAGGTCACCGGGCTGCTGCTGGTGCTGGTCGGCGCGGCGATCCGGCTGGCCGGGACGCCGGCGATGTGGGTGCTGCTGCTGGTGGCGCTGCTGCAGGTGCTGACCGCGCCGCTGTCGGCGCACATGGTCAGCCGGATCGCCTACCGCCGCCGGCACGTGCGCCGGGACCTGCTGGTGGTCGACGAGGTGGCCGAGCACGCCGGCGGGGGCGCGGACCCGGGGCTCCGCGGCGACTGACGCCGCGGAGCCCCGGGCCCGTCCTCAGCGCAGGGCCCGGTTGACCGCCGAGACGACGGCGCGCAGCGAGGCGCTGACGATGTTCGGGTCGATGCCCACGCCCCACAGCACGCGCTCGCCGACCGCGCACTCGACGTAGGCGGCGGCGCGGGCGTCGCCACCGGCGGACAGCGCGTGCTCGGCGTAGTCCAGGACCCGGACGTCGACGTCGAGGGTCGCCAGCGCGTCGACGAACGCGGCGATCGGGCCGTTGCCGCGGCCCTGCACGGTGACCGGGACGCCGTCGGCGGTCAGCTCGACGACCATCTCGTCGAGCTGGTCGCCGTGGGCGGTGTGCCGGTGGCCGGTGAGGGCGAACCGGCCCCACGGGGCGTCGGGGTCGGGCAGGTACTCGTTGCTGAATGCGGCCCACATCTGCTGGGCGGTGACCTCCCCGCCCTCGTCGTCGGTGTGCCGCTGGACGACCCCGCTGAACTCGATCTGCAGCCGCCGGGGCAGGTCCAGGTGGTTCTCGGTCTTCATGACGTAGGCCACGCCGCCCTTGCCGGACTGGCTGTTGACCCGGATGACCGCCTCGTAGCTGCGGCCGACGTCCTTGGGGTCGATCGGCAGGTACGGCACCGCCCACGGCATCTGCCCGACCGGCTTGCCGGCGGCGGCCGCGTCGGCCTCCAGGGCCTTGAAGCCCTTGTTGATGGCGTCCTGGTGGGAGCCGGAGAAGGCGGTGTAGACCAGGTCGCCGCCGTAGGGGTGCCGCTCGTGCACGCCGAGCTGGTTGCAGTACTCGACGGTGCGGCGGATCTCGTCGATGTCGGAGAAGTCGATCTGCGGGTCGATGCCCTGGCTGAACAGGTTCAGGCCCAGGGTGACCAGGTCGACGTTGCCGGTGCGCTCGCCGTTGCCGAACAGGCAGCCCTCGATGCGGTCGGCGCCGGCGCGGTAGCCCAGCTCGGCGGCGGCGACGGCGGTGCCGCGGTCGTTGTGCGGGTGCAGGCTCAGGACGACGGCGTCGCGGCGGCCCAGGTTGCGGTGCATCCACTCGACCTGGTCGGCGTAGACGGTCGGCTCGGCCATCTCGACGGTCGCCGGCAGGTTGAGGATGGTCGGCCGGTCGGGGGTCGGCTCCCAGACGTCGGTGACCGCGTTGCAGATCTCCACAGCGAAGTCCAGCTCGGTCCCGGTGAAGGACTCGGGGCTGTACTGGAACCGGATCTCGGTGTCGCCGGCCTGCTCGGCCAGCTTGCGGACCAGCTGGGCGCCGTGGACGGCGATGTCGACGATGCCGGCGCGGTCGCTGCCGAAGACGACGCGGCGCTGCAGCGTGCTCGTCGAGTTGTACAGGTGCACGATCGCCTGCTTCGCGCCGCGCAGCGACTCGAAGGTGCGCTCGATCAGCTCGTCACGGGCCTGGGTGAGGACCTGGATCGTGACGTCGTCGGGTACCAGGTCGTCCTCGACGAGCTGGCGGACGAAGTCGTAGTCGGTCTGGCTGGCCGCCGGGAAGCCGACCTCGATCTCCTTGTAGCCCATCCGCACCAGCAGCTCGAACATCCGGCGCTTGCGGTCGGGGCTCATGGGGTCGATCAGGGCCTGGTTGCCGTCGCGCAGGTCGACGGCGCACCAGCGCGGGGCCACCGTGGTGACCTTCTCCGGCCAGGTGCGGTCGGGCAGGTCGACCGGCTGGAACGGGGCGTAGCGGGAGATCGGCATCCCCGAGGGGCGCTGGGGGTTGCGGGCGTGCGGGTGCTGCGGGCTGGTCACGGTGGGATGACTCCTCTGGCGCGGGCTGGACTGTCGCTCCTGGGGGGCGGTCAGCGGGCACCGGGACGTCATCGACCACGGCAGGGTCTCCGCGGCGAGGGAGCCGACCTAGGAGGAGGCCTCGCCGCGGCGGGTAAGCAGGAGGCTGCCGCGCACGGAGCCCACGGTAGCAGCGTGTCAGCCGAGGTCGCAGCCACACGCGCAGTCCGGCGCGTGCGGGGCGGGCCGGCCCGGCGCCGGCGGGGGCTCGTCGAGCAGCAGGTCGTCGCAGGCCGGCGGGCACACGCAGCGGAACTCCGGCGCAGGCGGGAGCAGCCCGGCCGCCCGCAGGCGCTCCCGTTCCGCCGCGCGGGCCCTCTCCGCGGCCGCCCGCCGGGCCGCCGCCCGGTCGGCCAGGGCGTCCCCGGGCCGGGGGAGCTGGTGGTCCTCCGGGGTCCCGCGCACCCGGCGGCGGTCGTCCCTGCTCCGCCGGTCGCGGGTGAACGTGTAGGTGACCGGCGTGCGGTCGTACCGGTGCGGCCCGTGCCACCAGCCGTCGTCGCCGTGCCGGGTGTCCAGGTGCGCGGGGAAGTGCCGGTCGCCCTCGTCCCGCACGGCCGCGCCGTCCATCGGCGCCACCTCCCGCCCCTCGGCGTCCAGCAGCGCCAGCCGCAGCCCGGCGACGGCCGCCAGCCGGGCCAGCGCGCGGGCGTCGAGCCCGCGCGTCCCCGCCTCCGCCGCGGCGAGCGCCGTCTTCGACACACCGCTGGTCCGGGCGAGTTCGCGCTGGGACTGGTCAGCAGTCCTGCGGATCCGCCTCAGGGTGCCGGAGAGGTCGAAGTCGGTCACGGGGTCAGCCTGCAGCGGCGGACCGGATGGCGGCGTGCGGCATGTGCTCCTGTGGAAGCTCGTGCTCTGCCCCCGACTGGGGGCAGAGCACGAAGGTGGGTCCTGCTCGATGGGTTCCGTGTGCTTGTGCTCTGGTCCGTATCGGGGGCAGAGCACTACTCCCCCCGGGAGGTGCACTGCCCGGGCCGGCACGGGCGGAGCCGGGAGCGCGCGGAACGGCCGGTCGGACCCGTGGGCGCGGTGCGCCGGGACCGGCCGGCCGGGCCCGGTGTGGCGTCCGGGAGCTCAGAACTCCCGGCGGCGGCGGAGGCGGAGAGGACGGCCGTCGGGGTCGTCGACCAGGCGGTACAGCGGCGTCGCCCACAGGCGGGTGGGCAGCGTCAGCCGCTCGGGGCGGTGGTGCCGCAGCCGGCCGCGAGGACGGGGTCCCCGGCAGCCCCCGTCGTACCAGGCGTCGAGTGCGTCGGCCGCGGCGTCGAGGGTCGCGACGAAGGCGGCCGGGTCGAGCAGGTCGGCGTCCTCGCTGCCGTCCTCGGCCCGGTCGGTGTGCTCGCGGGCGAGCACCAGCCGCAGGTCGCGGGCGAAGGTCCGGGCGCCGTCGCCGGTGCCGGCCGGGTCGCGCGGCTCGCGGGGGTCGAGGGTGGTGTCGAGGACGGCGGAGGACAGCTCGCTGTCGTGGGTCCAGGAGCGGCGGTTGAAGTTGTCGCTGCCCACGCTGGCCCACACGTCGTCGACCACGCACACCTTCGCGTGCACGTAGACCGGCGTCCCCTCGTGGTTCTCGACGTCGTACACGTGCACCCGGTCCCGGCCGGCCCGGCGGCACATCTCGATCGCCTGCCACCGCCCCACGTACTGCGGCCGCTGGGCGATCGCGCCGTCCTGGTCGGGCACCCGCGGCACGACGACGACCAGGTGCAGGTCGGGGTGCTCGCGCAGCGCGTGGGCGAACAGCTCCGCCACCTCGCCCGACCACATGTACTGGTCCTCGAGGTAGATCAGCCGCCGCGCCCGCCGGATCGCCTTCGAGTAGCCGCGGGCGACCGACCGCTCGCCGTCGGGGGCGAAGTCGTAGCGCGGCCGGATCGCCGGGTAGGTCCGCAGGTTCTGCACCAGGTGCGGCCCCGCGGGCGGCGGGGGCGGCAGTTGGGGCGGCAGCGGGTCGGCGAACATCCGGCTGCGCCGCAGCCGGTCGACGAGGTGCGCGATCGGGTTGCCCGAGTCGGGGTCGGTGGGGTCGTCCCACCGCTCCCGGAACACCGTGTCCACGGCCGCGACCGCCGGACCCCGGACCATCAGCTGCACGTCGTGCCAGGGCGGGGTGGGGCCGTACGCCGCGGCCATCGGCAGCGTCTGCGGGTCACCGCGGTGGTCCGCGTCGTCGCGGCGGCTGTGGCACAGGTCGATCCCGCCGACGAAGGCGGTGTCCCTGGTCGGGTCCTGGTCGTGCCGGCAGACGACCAGCTTCTGGTGGTGGCTGCCCATCCGGCGCACCCGCTGGTCGAGCACCACCAGACCGCCGCCGTCCTCGACCTCCCGGTCCAGGGCCCGGTTCTCACGGGCGCTGAACGACAGCCAGTCCACGTGCGAGCGCCAGACCAGGCCGCGCACGGTCACCCCGCGGCGCACCGCCTCGGTGAACAGCTGGGCGACGGTCGGCCCGCCGGGGCGCAGCTCCTCGTCGGGGTCGCCGCGCCAGTCGGTGAAGAAGAGGTGGTCGCCCTCGTCGAGCTCCTCGACGCACTCGACCAGCCGGTCGAAGTAGGTGGCGCCGTGCACCAGCGGCACGGCGAGGTTGCCCTCGGTCCAGGCCGGCAGCGCCGTGGCCG
Organism: Geodermatophilus sp. SYSU D00663; assembly: GCF_054050655.1. NCBI lineage: Bacteria > Bacillati > Actinomycetota > Actinomycetes > Geodermatophilales > Geodermatophilaceae > Geodermatophilus > Geodermatophilus sp. SYSU D00663. The sequence continues at coordinate 53,877 of NZ_JBJGZT010000026.1, forward strand.
CGTTGCCCCGCTCCTCGGCACTGAGCAGCCAGTCCTCGGGAGCGGTCACCCGGTGATCACATCGCCCGCGGCGGCCGGACGCAACGGGACCGCGCCGGGCTGATTCACGGGGGAGGAGGCCGGCATCGGTAGCCTGTGGACCCGTGGCCCTCGTCGTGCAGAAGTACGGTGGCTCCTCCGTGGCCTCCGCCGCCCACATCAAGCGCGTCGCGGAGCGCATCGTCGCGGAGAAGAAGGCCGGGAACGACGTCGTCGTCGTGGTCTCGGCGATGGGCGACACCACCGACGAGCTGCTCGACCAGGCCGCGCAGATCACCGACGACCCGCCCGGCCGCGAGCTGGACATGCTGCTCACCGCGGGCGAGCGCATCTCCATGGCGCTGCTGGCCATCGCGATCAGCACGCACGGCTACGAGGCCCGGTCGTTCACCGGCTCGCAGGCCGGGGTGATCACGACCTCCAGCCACGGCAAGGCGCGGATCATCGACGTCACGCCCGGCCGGCTGCGCTCGGCGCTGGACGAGGGCTCGGTCGTCATCGTCGCCGGGTTCCAGGGCGTCAGCCAGGACACCAAGGACGTCACCACGCTCGGCCGCGGCGGGTCGGACACCACCGCGGTCGCCGTCGCCGCGGCGCTGCGGGCCGACGTCTGCGAGATCTACACCGACGTCGACGGCGTCTTCACCGCCGACCCGCGGATCGTCCCCAACGCCCGGCGGCTGGAGACGGTCACCTACGAGGAGATGCTCGAGCTCGCGGCCTCCGGCGCGAAGGTGCTGATGCTCCGCTGCGTCGAGTACGCCCGCCGCTACGGCATCCCGGTGCACGTCCGCAGCTCCTACTCACAGCTCCCCGGCACCGTGGTGACCGGCTCGATGGAGGACCTCAGCGTGGAACAGGCGATTATCACCGGCGTCGCGCACGACCGCAGCGAGGGCAAGATCACCGTCTACGGCGTCCCGGACCGGCCGGGCGAGGCCGCGCAGATCTTCCGCGTGCTGGCCGACGCCGAGATCAACATCGACATGATCGTGCAGAACGTGTCGGCCGAGGCCAGCAAGCTCGCCGACATCTCCTTCACGCTGCCCAAGAGCGACGGCCCGGCCGCGATCGCCGCGCTCGAGAAGGTCAAGCACACCGTCGGCTACAGCGACGTCCGCTTCGACCAGCACATCGGCAAGGTGAGCCTGGTCGGCGCCGGCATGCGCAGCCACCCCGGCGTCTCGGCCCGCTTCTTCGGCGCCCTGGCCGACGCCGGCGTCAACCTAGAGCTCATCAGCACCTCGGAGATCCGCATCTCCGTGGTCTGCCGCGACACCGACGTCGACCTCGCCGTCCGCGCGGTGCACGACGCCTTCGACCTCGGCACCGACGAGGAGGAGGCCGTGGTCTACGGAGGGACCGGACGATGACACAGCAGGGGACCACCTTCTCCGACGACGGCCTGCGGGTCGGGATCGTCGGCGCCACCGGCCAGGTCGGCGCCGTCATGCGCCGGATCCTCGCCGAGCGGCAGTTCCCGCTCGCCGAGCTGCGGTTCTTCGCCAGCGCCCGCAGCGCCGGCAGCACCCTGCCCTGGGGCGACGGCGAGATCACCGTCGAGGACGCCGCCACCGCCGACCCGTCCGGGCTCGACGTCGCGCTGTTCTCCGCGGGCGCGAGCACCTCGCGGGCGCAGGCGCCGCGGTTCGCCGAGGCGGGCGTGACCGTCGTCGACAACAGCTCCGCCTGGCGCCGCGACCCCGACGTCCCGCTCGTCGTCGCCGAGGTCAACCCGCACGCGCTGGCCGAGATCCCCAAGGGGATCGTCGCCAACCCGAACTGCACCACGATGGCCGCGATGCCGGTGCTCAAGCCGCTGCACGACGAGGCGCAGCTGGTCCGGCTGGTCGCCAGCACCTACCAGGCGGTCTCCGGCAGCGGCCTGGCCGGCGTCGAGGAGCTCGACGGGCAGGTGAAGGCGGTCGTCGACAAGGCCGCCGAGCTCACCCACGACGGCGCGGCGGTGGCCTTCCCCGAGCCGCAGAAGTACGTGCGCCCGATCGCGTTCAACGTGCTGCCGCTGGCCGGCAGCGTCGTCGACGACGGCTCGCTGGAGACCGACGAGGAGCAGAAGCTCCGCAACGAGAGCCGCAAGATCCTCGGCATCCCCGACCTGCGCGTCTCGGGCACCTGCGTGCGGGTGCCGGTCTTCACCGGCCACTCGCTGTCGCTGAACGTCGAGTTCGCCCGGCCGCTGCCGGTCGCCCGCGCCACCGAGCTGCTCACCGGGGCGCCGGGCGTGCAGCTCACCGACGTCCCGACGCCGCTGCAGGCCGCCGGCCAGGACCCCAGCTACGTCGGGCGCGTCCGGCAGGACCAGGGCGTCGACGACGACCGCGGACTGGTGCTGTTCGTGAGCAACGACAACCTGCGCAAGGGCGCGGCCCTGAACACCGTCCAGATCGCCGAGCTGCTGCTCCGGCGCTGAGCGGAGTGGCACCCGTCGGCCGTCCGGGGGCCGGGTGGCGGGTCGCCGCGCAGGTCGCCGTCGTCCTCGGGCTGGCGGTGCTCGCCGGGCTGGTCTCGGCGCTGGGGCCCAACGACCCCTGGCACAACTGGTTCGACCTGCGGGTGTACGACGGCGCCGTCGAGTGGTGGCGCTCGGGCCGGCCGCTCTACGACTACACCTTCGGCCGCACCGACTACGGCTTCACCTACCCGCCGTTCGCGGCGCTGGCGGTGCTGCCGATGACGCTGCTGCCGATCGAGGCCGTCGCGGCCGTGCACGCCGGGCTCAACCTGCTGGTGCTGGCCGGGGTCACCGCGTGGCTGGTCGTCCCGCCGGCCCGCCGGCACGGGTGGCCGCCGGCGTTCGCCGTCGCGGCCGCGCTGCCGGTGGTGTTCGTGCTCGAGCCGGTGCGGGAGACGATCGGCTTCGGCCAGGTCAACCTGCTGCTGCTCGCGCTGGTGCTGGCCGACGTCGCCGCGCTGCGTCGCGGGTGGCGGTGGGCCGGCGCCGGCATCGGCCTGGCCGCCGCGTTCAAGGTCACGCCCGGGCTGTTCGTCGTCTACCTGCTGCTGACGCGGCGCCGGCGGGCGGCGGCGGTCGCCGCCGGCACCGCGGCGCTCGCGACCGGGCTGGCGTTCGCCGTCGCGCCGGCGACGTCGTGGCGGTTCTTCACCGGGACGCTGTGGCAGACCGAGCGGGTGGGCCGGCTGGACAAGACCTCCAACCAGTCGCTGCTCGGCGGGCTGGCGCGGCTCACCGACCCCGCGCAGCCGCCGCGGCTGCTGTGGCTGGTCCTCGCGGTCGCCGTCCTCGCGCTGGTGCTCACCCGCGCGGTGCGGGCCGCCCGGGCCGGTGACGACCTGGCCGGCGTGGCGCTCACCGGCCTGGCCGCCTGCCTGGTCAGCCCGATCGCCTGGTCGCACCACTTCGTCTGGCTGGTGCCCGCGCTGGTCGTCCTCGTGGACGTCGCCGCCGGCAGCCCGGCGGCGCCGGGGCGGCTGTCCGGGCGCCGGGCCGCCGCGGCGCTCGCCGTCGTCACCGGGCTGGTGCTGGCGTCGTCGTCGATCTGGTTCGCCGAGGCCGACCCCGGCCACCACCACGACCTCGGCGTCCCGGGGCTCGTGGTCGAGGACCTCTACCTGCTGACGACGCTCGCCGTCGTCGCGCTCCTGCCCGTCAGGGCGACGACACCGTCGGCCCACCGGCCGACACCGCGGCCAGGGGCCGTCCCCGACCGCCGTTGAGCCGATCCCTGGTCCCGGGCGGGAGGTCTCCGCGCCCAGGACCACACGTCACGGTGTGACGTGCCGGAGCGCGAACGACAGCGCCGTCTCGACCTGCCGGATCGTCTCCTCGACGACCAGCGAGCCGTGGCCGGCGTCGAAGCGGTACACCTCGTGCGGGTGGCCCAGCCGCTCCAGCTCGGCGAGGTAGTTCTCGATCTGCCGGATCGGGCAGCGCGGGTCGTTGGCCCCGGCGACGACGAGCACCGGCGCCCGCACCTGCTCGACGTAGGTGATCGGCGAGGACCGCACGTAGCGCTCGTGCACCTCGTCGGGGGAGCCGCCGAACAGCGCCCGGTCGTAGGCCCGCAGGCCCTCCATCTCGTCCTCGTAGGCGGCCAGGTAGTCGGCCACCGGGACCTCGGCGATGCCCGCGGCCCAGCGCTCGGGCTGCGTGCCCAGGCCCAGCAGGGTGAGGAAGCCGCCCCACGAGCCGCCGGTCAGCACCGCCCGCGCCGGGTCGAGGAAGCCCTCGGCGGCCAGCGCGTCGTACACGGCGGCGACGTCCTCGAGCTCGGTGAGCCCGGGCCGGCCGGTCAGCGCGTCCCGCCAGGCGCTGCCGTAGCCGGTGGAGCCGCGGTAGTTGACGTGCACGACCGCGTAGCCGGCGTCGACGTAGGCGGCGCGGCGGGCGCGGTAGGAGTCGTCGTCGGCGGACTCGGGGCCGCCGTGCACCAGGAACGCCGTCGCGTACGGCGCCTGCCCGGCCGGCCGGACGACGAGCGCGTGCACGTCCCCGCCCGGGCCGGGCACCCAGCGGTCCTCGACGGGGTGCGCGGCCGGTGGCTCCTCGCCGGGCGCGGCGAGCACCACCGGCCCGTCGGCGCGGCGGATCACCGGCGGGCGCTCCGACGACGACCAGGCCAGCTCCACGGTCCCGTCCGGGCGCGCGGTGGCCCCGCGGACGACGCCGGACGGGGTGTCCAGCCGCTCCAGCTCACCCGTGGCCAGGTCGTAGCGGTACAGCTCGCTGCGGGCGGCGTGGTCGTGGCCGACCAGCAGCGCCGACCCGTCCGCGTACCAGCCGGCGGTCACGTCGCCGGGCAGGTCGAGCACGATCTCGGTCTCGGTGTCGGCCGCGACGTCCCAGACCAGCAGCTCCTCCCGGCCGCGCCGCTCGTGGCCGACCAGCAGCCGCCGGTCGCCGGGCAGCGGGGCGAACTCCAGCGCGTGCAGGCCGCGGCCCTCGCCGTCCCACTTCTCGGCCACCACCGAGTCGTCGGCGGTCCGCAGCACCCGCAGCGCGGGGTAGCGCGGGTCGCCGTGCTCGGAGTGCGAGATGACCAGCAGCTCGTCGTCGAGGGTGAGGGCGTCGACCGAGGCGGGGTCCTCGTGCCGGTAGACCACCCGCGGCGTCCCGCCGGCAGGCGCCAGCCACAGCTCGCTGCCGTCGTCGGTGGACCGGCCGATGGCCACGAGCGAGGAGCCGATCTCCAGTCCGGCCGGGTAGGCCGGCCCGACCTCCGGGACGGCGACCCGGTCCTCGCCGCCCGCGAACGGCTGCACCATCCAGACGCCGAACTCGTCGCCGTCGGTGTCGGCGAACCACCAGATCGTCTCGCCGTCGGGGGACAGCGTGCCGATCAGCGTGCCGTTGGGCCGGTCGGTGGCCTGGCGGTGCGCGTCGGTGGTGCGGTCCCACGCGTACTGCTCGACGACGCCGCTGACGTCCGAGGCGTACAGGCAGCGCTGCGGCGCGTGCAGCGCCCAGTCGGGCAGGCTGACACGGGGCGCGCGGAAGCGGGCCTGCCAGCGGGCGGTGACCTCCGGGGACAGGACGGGGGCGCTCACCCGCTCATCTTCCCCCGGCGCCCGCACCGGCCGGCTGCCCGCCCCGGGAGCCGCGGCCGGCCCGCCCGGCCATCACCCGCGCCTGCTCGGCCGCGGCCTCGGCGGCGGCGTCGCGGACGTCGCCGATCAGCAGCTCCAGCACGTCCTCCAGCGCCACCAGGCCCACGGTGCGCCGCTCCCCGCCGCCGGCGTCCACCACGCCGCCGAGGTGGGCGCCCTGCGCGCGCATCTCCGACAGCACCTCGGGCAGCCCGGTGCCGGGCGCGATCGGCACCAGCCGGTTGACGTGCTCGTCGGGGATCGGCCGGTCGCGCCCGGCGGCGTCGATGCCCAGCACGTCCTTGACGTGCACGAAGCCGACCAGTGAGCCGTCCCCGCCCTGCACCGGGTAGCGGCTGAAGCCGTGCTCGGCGACGACGGCCTCCAGCTGCCGCGGCGTGGTGGAGCGCGGCACCGTGACGACGGTGTCCATCGGCAGCAGCACGTCCTCGACGGTGTGCTGCTCGAAGGTGAGCGCGCCGGCCGCCAGTGCGCTGACCTCGGTGCCCAGCAGCCCCTCGCGCCGCGACTGGGTGATCATCGAGCGGATCTCGGCCTCGTCGAAGCTGGCCGCCACCTCGTCGGTGGGCGTGACGCCGAACAGCCGCACGAAGCCGTTGGCCGTGGTGTTGAAGAACCAGATGACCGGCTTGAGCAGCCGGGTGAAGGTGGCCAGCGGCGGGCCGAGCGCGATCGCCGCGCGGTCCGGCCCGGCGATCGTGATGTTCTTGGGCACCATCTCGCCGAGCACCATGTGCAGCACGGTCACCAGCGCCAGCGCGATGACCAGCGCGATCGGGTGCAGCAGCGCGTCCGGCACGTGGAGCGCGTGCAGCGGCGCCTCGATGAGGTGGGCGACGGCGGGCTCGCCGACGGCGCCCAGGCCCAGCGAGCACAGCGTGATGCCCAGCTGGGCGCCCGCCATGTTCTGCGACACGTTGCGCATCGCGGCGAGCGTCCTGGCCGCCCGCGCGGAGCCCTCCGCGACGCGCGGCTCGATCTGGTCGACCCGCGCGGACACCAGCGCGAACTCGGCGGCCACGAAGAACGCGTTGCCCAGCAGCAGGCCGACCAGGACCAGCAGGCTGACGACGTCGCTCACGCCGCCGCCTCCTGCCGCACCCGCGAGGCCGTGGCGCCCGGGGGCAGCACCACCGTCCGCTCGGCCAGGATCCGCGCGACCCGGCGGCCGTCGAGGCTCTGCACGGTCAGCCGCGCGCCGTCGAACTCGACGCAGTCGCCGACCTCGGGCAGCCGCTGCAGCCGCTCGGCGAGGAACCCGGCCAGCGTCTCGTACCGCCCCTCGGGCACCGCGATGCCGGTGCGGTCGAGCACCTCGTCGGGGCGCAGCAGCCCGGACAGCACCCACCGCACGTCGTCGACCCGGCGCATGGTGCGCAGCGGCCGGTCGGTCTCGTCGGTGATCTCCCCGACCAGCTCCTCCACGATGTCCTCCAGCGTCACCACGCCGTGCGTGGCACCCCACTCGTCGACCACCAGCGCGATCTGCAGGCCCTGCTCGCGCAGCAGGTCCAGCAGCCGCTCCAGCCGCAGGGACGAGGGGACGGCGAGCACCGGGTCGGCCAGCTCGCCGGCGGTGCGGCGGCCCCGCTCGGCCTCCGGGACGGCGACCGCGCGCTTGACGTGCACCACCCCGGTGACCTCGTCGAGGTCGGAGCCGTAGACCGGGAAGCGCGAGTTGCCCGACTCGGTGGCCGCGGTGATGACGTCGGCGGCGGTGGCGCTGGCGCGCAGCGTCCACAGCCGGGTCCGCGGCGTCATGACGTCGGTGGCGTACTTGGCGCGCAGGCCCAGCGAGCGCTCGAGCAGGCGGGCGGCCACGGGGGAGAGGTCGCCCTCGGCCGCCGACCGGCGGGCCACCGCGGCCAGCTCCTCGGCGCCGCGGGCGGAGTCCAGCTCCTCGCGGGGCTCGAAGCCCAGCCGGCGCACGATCGCGTTGGCCAGCCGCTGCAGCGAGTTGACGACGACGCCCGCGACCGCGGTGAACGCCCGCATCCCCGGCGCCACGACCTTCGCGATGCCCAGCGGGTCGGCGATGGCCAGGTTCTTCGGCCCGAGCTCGCCGAGCAGCATCTGCAGCGTCGTCGCCAGGGCCAGCGCCAGGCCGTAGGAGACGCCCGTGGCCGCCGCCTGGGACAGGCCGAGCGCCTCGAGCGGGCCGTGCAGCAGCTGGCCGATCGCGGGCTGGGCCAGGTAGCCGACGACGAGCGTCGTCAGCGTGATGCCGAGCTGGGCGGCCGACAGCTGGGTCGACAGGGTCCGCAGCGCGGTCGCCACGCCGCCGGCCCGGGAGTCGCCGGCGCGGGCGGCCTCCTCGACGCGGCCGCGGTCGACCGTCGTGAGGGAGAACTCGGCCGCGACGAAGAAGCCGGTGAGTGCCGTGAGCACCACGGCGGCGAGGAGGAGCAGCCACTCGGTCATCGGGTCCGACGGTGCCCGCTGCGGACCGGACTCAACCGGAACGGCCCCGGAACGGTCGAGGGGGCCGCCTCCCGGCGGCCCCCTCGACTGGAGTCGGGGTGACAGGATTTGAACCTGCGGCCTCGTCGTCCCGAACGACGCGCGCTACCAAGCTGCGCCACACCCCGGTGCCTCAACCACTGTACCGTCCCGTTCCCGTGGCCCCCCTGCAGGGTCCCGCCGCGAGCCTGCCGGTGGCGGGGGGCGGAGGGGTCCCTCCTCAGGCCGGCCGCGCCGTCAGCGTGAGCAGGGTCGCCTCGGGCGGGCAGGCGAACCGGGCGGGCGCGTAGGGGCTGGTGCCCAGGCCCGCCGAGACGTGCAGCCAGGTGCCGTTCGGCCGCCCCGGCGCGGGCTCGGCCCAGCGGTGCAGCCAGCGGACCCGGTCCCGGTCGATGCCGCAGTTGGTGACCAGCGCGCCGTAGAACGGCACCCGCAGCTGCCCGCCGTGGGTGTGGCCGCACAGCAGCAGGTCGTAGCCGTCGGCGGCGAAGCGGTCGAGCACCCGCGGCTCGGGGGAGTGGACGACCCCGATGCGCAGGTCCGCCGCCGGGTCGGCCGGGCCGGCGACGGCGTCGTAGTCGTCCCGCCGGATGTGCGGGTCGTCGCAGCCGGCGAACACGATCCGCCGGCCGGCGACGGTCAGCTCCCCGCGGGCGTTGGTGAGGTCCAGCCAGCCGCGGCCGGTCAGCCCGTCGCGCAGGTCGCGCCAGGGCAGCTCGGTGCCGTGCACCCGCTTGTCGGGACGGGTGAGGTAGCTGAGCGGGTTCTTCGGCCGCGGCCCGAAGTAGTCGTTGGACGAGGTGACGAAGGCCCCGGGCCGGTCCAGCAGCGGGTCCAGCGCCTGCAGCACCGTCGGGACGGCGTCGGTCCCGGCCAGGTTGTCCCCGGTGTCGACGACGAGGTCGGGCTCGAGGCCGTCCAGCGCCGCCACCCAGTCGCGCTTGGAGCGCTGCCCGGCGGTCATGTGCAGGTCCGACAGGTGCAGCACGGTCAGCGGCGCCGAGCCGGGGGCCAGCACCGGGACGTCGAAGCGGCGCAGAGTCCAGCGGTTGCGCTCGTACAGCGACGCGTAGGCGACCGTGGAGGCGCCCGCGGCGAGGGTGGCCGTGGGCAGGGCGGTGTACCAGCGCACGGGCCCGAGCCTACGGGCCGTGATCGGCCCCGGCGGCCGGGACGGAGGGCGTCGTGCCAGGCTGAGGGCGTGTCTGACCTGAAGGACCGGCTGCGCGCCGACCTCACCACCGCCATGAAGAGCCGCGACGAGCTGCGCACCGCGACGCTGCGGATGGTGCTCGCGGCGGTCAGCGCGGAGGAGGTCGCGGGCAAGGAGGCCCGGGAGCTGTCCGACGACGAGGTGCTCGCGGTGCTGCGGCGCGAGGCCAAGCGGCGCCGCGAGGCGGCCGAGGCGTTCGACGGGGCCGGCCGTGCCGAGCAGGCCGGCCGCGAGCGCGCGGAGGGCGAGGTGGTGGCCGCCTACCTGCCCGCCCAGCTCGACGACGCCGACCTCGCCGCGATCGTCGCCGACGCGATCACCCGCACCGGCGCGAGCGGCATGAAGGACATGGGCCGGGTCATGGGCGCCGCCAACGCGGCCGTCGCCGGCCGGGCCGAGGGCGCCCGGGTGGCCGCGGAGGTCCGCCGCCAGCTCGGCTGACCCGCGGCCGCCCCCGGGGGCGGGCCGGCCGCGGGTGGGGCCTCAGTTGCCGCCGCGGCCGCCGTTGCCGCCGCCCCAGTTGCCGTTGCCGGGCCGGCCGTCCGCGTCGCCCTGGCCGGCGTCCGCGTCGCCCCGGCCGGCGTCGCCCTGGTCGGGCGTCGCCGTCCCCTGGTCGGGCGCGGGGGCGCTCGGCGCCGGCGCGGGCTGCCCCTGCATCAGCGCGGGGTCGGCCGGCGGGAACGCCGAGGTGGGCTTGTCGGCGAGGAAGGGCGCGAAGGCGTCGTGCCAGATGGTGGCCGGCATGTTGCCGCCGTAGCCGCCGACGTCCTGCTGCTCCTTGGGGTTGAACACCATCACGCTGGCCGCGTACTCGGGCATGACGCCGACGAAGGCCACCGAGTCCCGGCCCTGCGCGGTACCGGTCTTGCCGGCGATCGCGTGACCCGGGATCGCGGCCCGGGTGCCGGTGCCCTCGGGGCTGGCGGTGTCGCCGACCAGGATGTTGGCCAGCGTGTTGGCGATGTTCGCCGGGATCGCGTTCGGCGTGCACTGGTCGCCGCGGACCACGGGCTGGCCGTCGTCGCCGGTGAGCGGCTGGCCGGCGCGGTCGAAGACCTGGACCACCGGGATCGGGTCGCACTGCGTGCCCTGCGCGGCCAGCGTGGAGTAGGCGGTGACCAGGTCCAGCGGGCTGGTGGCCTCGGCGCCGAGCGTGAACGAGCCGAAGTTGCCGTCGATGATCTCGTCGGCGGAGTTCTGGGTGGGCTGGTCGAAGCTCATGCCCATCCGCTCGGCCATGCGCACCGGGCCCTCGACGCTGCCCAGCCGGTCCTCCAGCGCGAGGAAGTAGGTGTTCGACGAGCGGACCAGCGCGCCGACCATGTCGAGGGTGTCGGGGTAGTTGCCGGCGTTCTCCACGCAGTACATGCCGGTCGACTGGGACCGGTCGCCGCCGCAGGAGGGGCCGCGGAAGACCCGCGAGGTGTACTGGTTGCCCGGCGTGCTGATCACGGTGCTGGCCGGGATGCCGGCCTCCAACGCCGCGGCGGCGGTGAACACCTTGTAGGTCGAGCCGGAGCCCTTGCTGGCCGCCGTGTGCAGGACGACGGACTCGCACTGCGGCTCCGCGCAGCCGTACTGCCGGTTGACGCTCATCGCCAGGACCGCGCCGGTGCCCGGCTGCACGGCGGTGAACATGCCGGCGAGCTGGTCGCCCATCGGCAGGGTGTTGAGGACCGCCTGGTCGCCGAGGGTCTGCAGCTGCGGGTTCAGCGTCGTCTGGATGGTCAGGCCGCCGTTGTCCAGCTGCTCCTGGCTGATGCCGAGGACCTGGGTCAGGTACTGCTGCATGAAGGCGCAGAAGAACCCGCCGATCGCGGCGTCGATGCAGCCGTTGGGCGGGCTGATGCCCGGCGCCACCTGCACCGGCTCGGCCATGAGCGCGGCGAGCTGCTCCTCGGTCGTCCCGTCGAGGTGGCCGAGGTCGAACATCCGCTGCAGCACCTGGTTGCGGCGGGTCTGGCCGTTCTCCGGCTGGGTGATCGGGTCGTCGTTGGTCGGGCTCTGCACCAGCCCGGCGAGCATCGCCGCCTGAGGGAGGGTCAGGTCGGCGGCGTTGACGCTGAAGTACTTCTGGGCGGCGGCCTGGATGCCGTAGGCGCCCTGCCCGAAGTACACGATGTTCAGGTAGCGGGTGAGGATCTCGTCCTTGGAGTAGGTCTCCTCCAGCGCCAGGGCCAGCCGGGCCTCGCGCAGCTTGCGGGACAGGCCCTCGACGCCGTCCTGCTCGATGGCCTCCTGCCGCTCCTCGGCGCTGTCGGCGGTCTCCAGCAGGGTCTGCTTGACCAGCTGCTGGGTGATCGTCGAGCCGCCCTCCTGCACCGAGCCCGCGGCCACGTTGGTCACCGCGGCGCGCAGCGTGCCCTGCACGTCCAGGCCGTTGTGGTCGTAGAAGCGCGAGTCCTCGATGTCGACCAGCGCCTGCTTCATCACGTCGGCGATCTGGTCGGACGCCACCACCGTGCGGTTGTGGGCGTAGAAGTTGGTGATCAGCGAGCCGTCGGCGGCGAGCACGCGGGAGTTGCCCGCGGGCGTGGCGTCGGTGAGCTCCACCGGCAGCGCGTCGAGCAGCGACGCGGAGTTGCGTGCCACCAGCCCGCTCCCGCCGACCAGCGGGAAGAGCAGGCCGGCGACGAGCGCGCCGGCCACGACGATCATCGCGACGAGCTTGCCCAGGACTCGGGCGCGGGAGGCAGCAGACATCGCTGCCAATGTACGGGGCCGGGGTGGCCCGGACGGGTGATCAGGCGCGGCGCGCGGGCAGCACGCGGGTGCGCGGCACGCCCGTCGGCGTGTCGTCGTCGGGACCGGTCAGCGCCTCGGCCATGGTGCGCAGCCCGTCGAGGTCGTGGACGTCGCCGGCGGCCGCCGGGACCGCCCGCATCGCCACCTCCGGGTGGGCGCTGGTGAACCGGTCGGCCAGCCGCTGCTCGCGGGCGGCCACGGTCATCCGCTCGGCGTGCACCCGCAGGGCGCCGGCGGCCAGCGCCGCGGCCGGGTCGCCGTCCCCGTTCTCCGCGGCGGCCTCGGCGGCCGCCTCGGCGCGGGTGGCCGACAGCCGCGTGCTCGCCGGCGGGTGGGTGCGGTTGAGCACCAGCCCGGCCAGCGGCATCCCCTCGGCCGAGAGCCGGTCGACGAAGTAGGAGGCCTCCCGCAGCGCGTCCGGCTCCGGCGTCGCGACGACGACGAACCAGGTGCCCGGGCGGCGCAGCAGCTCGTAGGTGGCGGTGGCCCGCTCGCGGAAGCCGCCGAACATCGTGTCCAGCGCGGTGACGAACGCGGAGATGTCGCGCAGCAGCTGGCCGCCGAGGACCTTGCTGATGATCCGGGTGAAGAACACCAGCCCGGCGCTGGCGACGCGCAGCCCGGCCCGGCCCCCGGCGCGGGCCGGCGCGGTGAGCAGCCGGATCATCGTGCCGTCGAGGAACCGGCTCATCTTGTTGGGCGCGTCGAGGAAGTCCAGCGCCGACCGGGACGGCGGGGTGTCGACGACGATCAGGTCCCAGGTGTCGGCCGCCCGCAGCTGGCCCAGCTTCTCCATCGCCATGTACTCCTGCGTCCCGGAGAACGACGAGGACAGGGTCTGGTAGAAGGGGTTGGCCAGGATCTGCTCGGCCCGCTCGGGCGTCGAGTGCGCGGACACGATGTCGTCGAACGTCCGCTTCATGTCCAGCATCATCGCGTGGAGCTCGCCCGCGGCCCCCGGGACGTCGACCCGCCGCGGCTCGTTGTCCAGCTCCACGAGACCCAGCGACTGCGCCAGCCTGCGGGCCGGGTCGATGGTCAGGACGACGACGCGGCGGCCGGCCTCCGCGGCGGCCAGGGCGAGCGCGGCCGACGTCGTCGTCTTGCCGACCCCGCCCGAGCCGCAGCAGACGACGATCCGGGTGTCGCGGTCCTCGATCAGCGAGGCGAGGTCCATCGGCGGCGCGTGCCGGTCGGTCGCCGGCGACGCGGCGGCGCGGGCCGCGCTCACGCCGCCACCTCCGTGCCGAGGTGCTCCTCGAGCCGGTCGGCCAGCTCGAACAGGCAGCCGAGGTCCATCGGCCCGGGCAGCAGCGGCAGCTCCACCGTCGGCCGGTCGAAGGACTCGACCCGGGCGCGCAGCGCGTCCTGCGCCGCCCACCGCTGCGCGTGCTCGACCGCCTCCGCGGCCAGCGCGTCGGCCAGCGCGGGGTCGGCGGGCAGGCCCGCGGCGGTCAGCCCGGGCACGAGGTCGGCGCCGGTGACCGCGCCCTCGGCGGCCCGCGCCAGCGCCGGCTCGGGCAGCACCGGCTCGGTGGCCATGTTCACGATCACGGAGCCGACGGGCAGCTTGGCCTCGGTCAGCTCGGCGATGGCGTCGGCGGTCTCCTGCACCGGCATGTCCTCGAGCAGGGTCACCAGGTGCACCGCCGTCTGCGGGGAGCGCAGCACCGCCATGACGCCGTCGCTCTGCGTCTTGATCGGGCCGGAGCGCGCCAGGCCCGCCATCTCGCTGGTGACGTTGAGGAACTTGGTGATCCGCCCGGTCGGCGGGGCGTCGACGACGACCGCGTCGTAGACCCGCCGGCCGTCCCTGCGCCGGGTCACCGCCTCCTTGATCTTCCCGGTGATCAGGACGTCGCGCAGGCCCGGGGCGATCGTCGTCGCGAAGTCGACGGCGCCCATCTTGCGCAGCGCCCGGCCGGCGCGGCGGAGGTTGTAGAACATCTCGAGGTACTCGAGCAGGGCCTCCTCGACGTCGATCGCGAGCGCCCGCACCTCCCCGCCGTGGCGGGTGACCGCGACCCGGCGCTCCTCGTAGGGCAGCGGCGGGGTGTCGAAGAGCTGGGCGATGCCCTGGCGGCCCTCGCACTCCACGAGCAGGACGGTGCGGCCCTCCGACGCCAGGGCCAGGGCCAGGGCGGCGGCGACGGTGGTCTTGCCGGTCCCGCCCTTCCCGGTGACGACGTGGCAGCGCACGGGGAAGTCGGGGCTCACCCTGACCAGCCTAGGAGCACTCCGGGGACCACGGCCCGTCGCGGGCGAGGCGCACCCGCCGCCGGCCCCCCGGCGCTGCGCTAGCGTCGTCCCCCATGAGTGATCCGGCCCGCCGCAGGTGGGAGTACGCCACCATCCCGCTGCTGATCCACAACACCAAGGCGATCCTCGACTCGTGGGGGACCGACGGGTGGGAGCTGGTGACGGTGCTGCCCGGGCCGACCGGCCCCGAGCAGCCGGTCGCCTACCTCAAGCGCCCGCTGGCCTGAGGCGCCCGCGATGACGCAGGGGATGCAGGCCGGGAGCTGGCACGCGCGGCTGGCCGAACTCGGCATCCGGCTGCCCCCGGTGGCCGCGCCGGTCGCCTCCTACGTGCCGGCCGTGCGCACCGGGGACCTGGTGTTCACCTCCGGCCAGCTGCCGTTCGTCGACGGCGGGCTGCGGCGCACCGGCAAGGTGGGCGGGTCCGTCGACCCCGAGGACGCCGCCGCCGACGCCAAGCTGTGCGCCCTCAACGCGCTGGCCGCCGTCGACGACCTGGTCGGGCTGGACCAGGTGGCCCGGATCGTGCGCGTCGTCGGCTACGTGGCCAGCGCGGAGGGCTTCAGCGGCCAGCCGCGCGTGGTCAACGGCGCCAGCGAGCTGCTCGGCAAGGTCTTCGGCGAGGCCGGCCGGCACGCCCGCAGCGCGATCGGCGTCGCCGAGCTGCCGCTGGGCGCGCCGGTGGAGATCGAGCTGACCGTCGAACTGCGCGGATGACGGCGATCCGCCCGGCGGCGACGGTCCTGCTGCTCCGCGACGGCGCGGACGGGCTCGAGGTCCACCTGCTGCGCCGCACGCGCGGGATGCCCTTCGCCGGGGGGATGACCGCCTACCCCGGCGGCGGGGTGGACCCGCGCGACGGGGACACCGCCGTCGCCTGGGCCGGGCCGCCGCCCGCCGAGTGGGCGCAGGCGCTGGGCTGCGACGAGCGGGTGGCCCGGGAGCTGGTGTGCGCCGCCGTCCGCGAGACCTTCGAGGAGGCCGGCGTCCTGCTGGCCGGCTCACCCGACGGCAGCGACGTCGTGCCGGACGTGTCCGGGGACGACTGGGAGGCCCAGCGGCAGGCGCTGCTCACCCGCGAGCTATCGCTGGCCGAGTTGCTGGCCGGGCGCGGCCTGGCGTTGCGGGCGGACCTGCTGCGGCCGTTCGCGCACTGGATCACCCCGCCGCAGGAGACCCGCCGCTACGACACCCGCTTCTTCGTCGCGGCGCTGCCGGTGGGGCAGGAGGCCCGCGACGTCTCCGGGGAGGCCGACGAGGCCAGCTGGCTGACGCCGGAGGCAGCGCTCACCGAGATGCGGGCCGGCACCCGGCCGATGCTGCCGCCCACGATCCACACGCTGCGCCAGCTGTCGGCCTTCCCCGACGTGGCGGCCGCGCTGGCCGGGTCCCCGCCGGAGCCGCTGCACCCGATCATGCCCGAGCTGCGGACCACGCCCGAGGGACGCTTCGCCGAGCTCCCCGACGGCACCCGCATCGGCCTGGTCGTGCCGCTCCCCTCGTGACCCTCCGGGTCACACCGCGGCCAGGTGCGGTCCCCCAGTTGCGCTGAGCCCTGCCCGCACCTCCTCGCGGAGGCCTCCGGCCCCCACTCGTCGGCGCGCCTCGCGGGGCGGCTCCCCTCGAGTGCTGCGAACGCGAGAGGCCCGGGACCGTGACGGTCCCGGGCCTCTCGCGTTCGATCGTCAGCGCGCGCGGCGGCGGAGGCGGTCCTCGTCGAGGACGACGACCGACTTGCCCTGCAGCTGGATCCAGCCGCGGTGCACGAAGTCGGCCAGCGCCTTGTTGACCGTCTCGCGCGAGGCGCCGACCAGCTGGGCCAGCTCCTCCTGGGTCAGGTCGTGCTTGACGCGCAGGCCGTCGGCCTCGCGGCTGCCGAACCGGTCGGCCATCTGCAGCAGCGCCTTGGCCACGCGGCCGGGGACGTCGGTGAAGATCAGGTCGGCCACCGAGTCGTTGGTGCGGCGCAGCCGGCGGGCGAGCACGTGCAGCAGCCGCTCGCCGACCTCCGGGTGCGCCTCGATCCACGGGCGCAGCACCGACTGCGGCATCTTGGCCAGCTTGACGTCGGTGACCGCGGTGGCCGTGGCCGTGCGCGGGCCGGGGTCGAACACCGACAGCTCGCCGAACTGGTCGGAGGGGCCCATGACGGCCAGCACGTTCTCGCGGCCGTCAGGGGAGCGCCGGGACAGCTTGATCTTGCCGCTCAGCACGATGTACAGGCTGTCGCCCGGCTCGCCCTCGTTGAACACGACCCGACCGCGGGGCAGGGTGATCGTCTCCAGACGGCTGGCGACGGGGTCGACGGCGTCCTCCGAGAGTCCCTGGAAGAGCCCCGACTGGGCCAGCACCTCGTCCACCACGATTTCTCTCCACCCCACCGTTCCGCGCTCGACCTGCGGGGCGTCGGCCCCGCATCCGTACGGAGTCTAGGCGGCTGTGCGCACGGTCACCCGTTCGGAGACACGCGGGGTGACCCACCGGGGTGAGGAACGGCCCCGGGAGCGACGCGGTGTGAGGGTCTAGACCAGCGGTTCGGTGCTCTGGCGGACCCGCGACCGACGGCGGCGGCGCCAGCGCGCCATCGCCCGGCGGATGCCGGAGGCGGCCAGCGTGTCCACCTCGCCCGGGGTCGCCGACTCGAGGAACTCGGCCACCTCGCGCGGGGACGTCGGACGGCGGAGGGGCTCCTCGACGCGTTCCATGACCAGCAGGAACGCGATGACCATCGGGGGGAAGAGGATGACGATGAGCGCGACCACGTCACCTCCCGGGTCCGGTCGCTGCTGAGCGGGCCTGTACAGCCATGGTGGCACGGCCCGGAGGGTGTCGCCGGTGACGCATACCCTCGACCGCGTGTCCACGCCGGCCTACGCCCGCCCCGCTGCGCGCCGTGCTCCCGCCCGACGTCCGGCCGCCGTGCCCTTCGACCCGGACGAGACGCCGCTGGCCCGCACCCGCCGCGCCCGCCGGATGGCCCGTGAGCTGGCCGTCATCCACCCCGACGCGCACTGCGAGCTCGACTTCACCAACGCCTTCGAGCTCCTCGTGGCCACCGTGCTGTCGGCGCAGACCACCGACAAGACGGTGAACAAGGTCACGCCGGTGCTGTTCGCGAGGTACCCCGACCCCGTGGCGCTCGCCGGGGCCGACCGGGCCGACCTCGAGGAGATCCTCAAGCCCACCGGGTTCTTCCGCGCCAAGGCCAACTCGGTGCTCGGCCTGGCGCAGGCGCTGGTCGAGCGCTTCGACGGCGAGGTGCCCGGCCGCATGGCCGACCTGGTCACGCTGCCCGGCGTCGGCCGCAAGACGGCGAACGTCGTCCTCGGCAACGCCTTCGGCGTCCCGGGGCTGACCGTGGACACCCACTTCGGCCGGCTGGTCCGCCGCTTCGGCTGGACCGCCGAGGAGGACCCGGTCAAGGTCGAGGCCGAGGTCGCCGAGCTGGTCCCCAAGCGCGACTGGACCATGTTCAGCCACCGCGTGATCTTCCACGGCCGGCGCGTCTGCCACGCCAAGAAGGCCGCCTGCGGGGCGTGCGGGCTGGCCCGCTGGTGCCCGTCCTACGGCATCGGCCCCACCGACCCCGAGGCGGCGATGAAGCTGGTCAAGACGCCCGCGGCGTCGGACACCGAGTGAGCGCCCGGCGCGCGGCCGCGCTGCTGGCGCTCGGGGTGCTGCTGTCGTCGTGCACCGCCTCGGCCGACGAGCCCGGGGCGCCCGAGAGGGCCACCGTCGCGGAGACGCGGACGGACCTGGCGGCCTGCCCGGAGCAGCCCGGCACGCCGGCCGCCGACGGCGACCTGTCCGGCGTCGCGCCGATCGAGTGCTTCAGCGGCGGCACCCTCGACCTCGGCCGCGCCCCGGGCGTGCCGACCGTGCTGAACCTGTGGGCGAGCTGGTGCGGCCCGTGCCGCGAGGAGCTGCCGCTGGTGCAGCAGCTCGCCGACGCCGCCGGGGACCGCGTCCGGGTCGTGGGCGTGATCAGCCAGGACGGCGTCCCGCAGGCGGCGTCGTTCGCCGAGGACGCCGGCGTGACGATCCCCGGCGCCTTCGACGGGCACGGCGACGTCGCCGCGGCGCTCGGGCTGCGCGGCCTCCCGCACACGGTGTTCCTCGCCGCCGACGGGTCGGTGGCCTCCGTGCGGACCGGCGCGGTCGAGTCCCTCGACGAGCTGCGCGCCCTGGTCGCCGAGCACCTCGGGGTGCAGCTGTGACCGGCCTCCTGCCCGGCGCCGACACCACCGGCCTGCCGGACTACCTGCTGCGGCTGGTGGCCGCGGCGGCCGACCTCCCGCTGCGCCACCGCACGCAGGCGGCCACCGACACCGCGCGCCGGTCCGCGGTGCTCGTCCTGTTCGGCGAGGGCCCGCGCGGCGCCGACGTCCTGCTCATCGAGAAGTCGGCGCTGCTGCGCACGCACGCCGGGCAGCCGGCGTTCCCCGGCGGCGGCGCCGACCCGGGGGAGGACTACCCGGTGGGCACCGCGCTGCGGGAGGCGCAGGAGGAGGCCGGCGTCGACCCGGACGGCGTCCGGGTGCTCGCCACGCTGCCCCAGCTGTTCCTCGGGCCGTCGGACAACCTCGTCGTCCCGGTCGTGGCGTGGTGGGACGACCCGCGCGACGTCGCCGTCGGCGACCCGCGGGAGGTGGCCCGGGTGGCCCGGGTGCCGCTGGCCGACCTCACCGACCCGGCCAACCGGTTCCGCGTGCGCCACCCGGCGGGGTACGTCGGCCCGGCGTTCGGCGTGGCCGGGATGGTCGTGTGGGGCTTCACCGCGGCGCTGCTGGACGCCGTCCTCGAGGCCGCGGGCCTCGCGCGGCCCTGGGACGTCCGCGACGTGCGCCCGCTGTCGGCGGCCGGTGCGCGGCCGGCGGCCGCGCCCGGGGCCCTGGGGGAGGGCGGCGCCGAGGACGCCGCCGCGCCGACGGTGGCCGACGGCACGACCGGGGACGCCGCGACAAGTACGGTTCCGCGGCGATGAGCAGGATCTGGACGCGCCGCCTCCCGGCGGCGCTGACCGGCGCGGTGCTGGCGGCCGGGGTGCTGGCCGGCTGCGGCTCCGGCGACGACGGCGGCGGTGCCGCGGCGCCGTCGAGCCCCGACGCGTCGCTCGGCACGGTCACCACGGCCGAGGACGGCGTCCAGGAGGTCACGATCCAGACGCCGGACGACTACGTGTTCGTCCCCGACACCTTCACCGTGGCGCCGGGGCGGGTCCGGCTGACCGTGCAGAGCACCGCCACGCAGGCCACCCACAACTTCCGCTTCACGCCCGGCGCCGGCGTCGAGGAGATCCCCGAGGAGATCCCGCTGCTGGCCGCGGGCGAGACGGAGACCATCGAGTTCGAGGTCACCGCCCCCGGCGACCACCCGTTCGAGTGCAGCTTCCACGTCCAGCTTGGCCAGACCGGCGTCATGACGGTGCGCGGCTGACCCATGTCGCTGGTCGACCTCGTCCTCATCGCGCTGGCCCTGGTCTTCGCCTTCTCCGGCTTCCGGCAGGGCCTGCTGGTGTCGGCCACCTCCTTCCTGGGCTTCCTCGGCGGCGCCGTGCTCGGCGCCCAGCTGTCCGGGCCCGTCGCCGACCGGCTCGACGGCTCACCGGTCACCCGGGTGTTCGCCGCGCTCGTCGTCGTCCTGGCGGGGGCGCTGCTCGGGCAGGTGCTGGCCGGGGCGATCGGGCGGGCGGTGCGCCGCCGGGTCACCTGGGAGCCGGCCGAGGTGCTCGACTCGGTCGCCGGCGCCGTGGTGTCGGCGATCGCGGTGCTGCTCGTGGCGTGGATGGTCGCCACCCCGCTGGCCACCGCGCCGTTCCCCGGGCTGGCCGGGCAGGTGCGCAAGTCGGCGCTGGTGCAGGCGGTGGACCGGGCCGTGCCCGACGGCGTCCGGGCGGTCTACGACTCGCTGCGCGAGGCGATCGACCGGCGTGGGCTGCCCGACGTCCTGGACCCGCTCACGCCGACCCAGGCCCGCGAGGTCGAGGCGCCGGACGCGACGCTGGCCGCGAGCCCGGTCGTCGGGCAGGTGCAGGGGTCGGTCGTGAAGATCAGCGGCATAGCGCCGTCGTGCTCGCGGCAGATCGACGGCTCCGGGTTCGTCTACGCGCCCGGCCGGGTGATGACCAACGCGCACGTGCTCGCCGGCGTGGACGCCCCGGTCGTCGAGGCCGAGGGCGAGGAGTACGAGGCGACGCCGGTGTACGTCGACGAGGAGGTCGACGTCGCGGTGCTCGCCGTCCCGGACCTCCCGCAGGTGCCGCTGGCCTTCGCCCCGCAGGTCGCCGGCACCGGCGACGACGCGATCATCATGGGCTACCCGGGCGGCGGGGGGCTGTTCATCGGCCCGGCGCGCGTGCGCGACGAGGGCCCCATCAGCGGCCCGGACTTCCGCGACACCCGCACCGTGCAGCGCGACGTCTACGCGCTCTACGGCGAGGTCCGCGCCGGCAACTCCGGCGGGCCGCTGTTCGACCCGGCCGGGCAGGTCCTCGGCGTCGTGTTCGCCTCGGCGATCGACGACCCCTCCACCGGCTACGCGCTCACCGCCCAGCAGGTCGCGCCCGCCGCCACCGCCGGCGCCACCGCCACCGCCGAGGTCGACACCGGCCCGTGTGAGTGAAGGACCCCGCTGCCCCTCCACCGCTCGCCGGCCCGCGGTGGGCCCCTGCAGCGGGGCCGCCGCTGACCGGGAGAGGCTGTCAGCCGGCCGCCCAGCCCGCGATCGCCGCCGTGACCTCGGTGGCGGCCTCCTCGGGCGGGAAGTGGCCGATGCCGGGGAGCTCGCACCACTCGTAGGCGCCGGCCACGTAGCGGCCCGAGCCGCGGGCGGTCCGCGGCAGCAGCAGCGGGTCGGCGTCGCCGTGCAGCTGCAGCGTCGGCGCGGTGACCGGCGCGGCCATGCGGCGGGCGTAGCGCAGCCCGTC
This sequence comes from Geodermatophilus sp. SYSU D00663, assembly GCF_054050655.1. NCBI lineage: Bacteria > Bacillati > Actinomycetota > Actinomycetes > Geodermatophilales > Geodermatophilaceae > Geodermatophilus > Geodermatophilus sp. SYSU D00663. The sequence goes on from NZ_JBJGZT010000026.1 coordinate 75,104, forward strand.
CGGCCGCAGCTGGGAGCGCCCGGCCCAGCGGAAGTACTCCATGGCCCCGTAGGCCGCCTGCGGGATCCGCGCCGCCGACCGGTACCGCTCGACGGCCTCGGCGAAGTCGGCGGTGTGCGTCCAGTCCCGCCCGGCCCAGTTGCGCAGGAACTCGGCGACCGGGTCGTCGTCGGTGCGGGTGAGCCGCCGCTCGGGCAGCCGCGGGACCTGGAAGCCCAGCACGTGCCGCAGCGCCCGCCGCTGGGCGGGGTCGCGCAGCCCGTTGCGCAGCAGCCGCGGGTGGGCCATCGAGACGACGACGAGGCGGCGCACGCTGCGCGGGTGCAGCGCGGCCATCGTCCAGGCGACCAGCCCGCCCCAGTCGTGCCCGACGACGACGGCGTCCCGCTCGCCGAGGGCGCGGACCAGGGCCGCGACGTCGTCGGCCGCCGTCGGCAGGTCGTAGCCGCGCGGCGGCTTGTCGCTGGCGCCGTAGCCGCGCAGGTCCGGCGCGACCGCCCGGAAGCCGGCCGCGGCGAGGACCGGCAGCTGCGCGCGCCAGGTCCACCAGAACTGCGGGAACCCGTGCAGCAGGAGCACCAGTGGGCCCTCGCCGGCCTCGGCCAGGTGCAGCCGGACGCCGTTGGCCGAGACGTCGCGGTGGATCCAGGAGCCGGGCAGCAGGACGCTGGTGGCGTCGGGACGCTCGTCGGCGGGAGCGCCTCCGGACCTCGCGGCGCTCAGACCAGGTAGGTGTCGGGGGAGCGTCGCTCGACGCGCCCGTTGCTCACCGTCGGCAGCGCACGGCGCCGCTGGCCCGGCTGCTCGCGGTGCATGACCTCGGGCAGCTCGCGCAGCGACTCCAGGGTCCGCTCCGGCTTGTCGATCCGCTTGATCATGCGCACGCCGACCAGTGCGGCGAGGCCGGCGATCAGCAGCAGGCCCGCGGTGACGATGAGGTAGGAGATCCAGCGGGGCAGGCCCAGCCAGGTGAACAGCTCGGCGAGCATGATGAACAGGAAGATGCCGGCGAAGGCCACGAGCACCCCGGCGGCGGCGAACAACCCGCCGCTGATGCCGGCCTTCTTCGCCGAGCGGCCGATCTCGGCCTTGGCCAGCTCGATCTCCCCGCGGATCAGCGTGGAGACGTCGGCCATGGCGCTCTGCACCAGCACGCCCACGGAGGGGTCGGCGCTGACGGCATGCCGCCCGGCGGGCTGGGTGGTCGACGCGCTGTGGGCCACGGGGGCTCCTCCCTGGTCGGACTGGATCGGCGGCCGCGGACGGCCTGGGGAGGATCTTGCCCCGTCACCGCCCGGATCACGCACCCGGAACCCGATCGGGCGCCCGGGACGCGGGAGGCCCTGCGCCACTCCGGCGCGCCCCGTCGGGCGGAGGGCCTCCGGGGGCTCAGT